>NZ_JAFIMU010000002.1:0-364909 GCF_017302985.1 Corallococcus macrosporus | reverse complement strand
CATCAACCTCCCGGTGGTGGACCTGTCCCTGCGCGCCGCGCAGCACGAACACCCGCTGGTGGTGCCCTCGGGCGCCAACGCCCTGCGCATCCGGACGGACTGGGGCAACCCTGCCTACGACCTGGACCTGTATGTCTATGGCCCCAACGGGGAGCTCGTCGCGACCAGCGCCGAGGGCACCTCCACCGGTGAGGCCGTCACCATCACGAACCCTCCCGCCGGCACCTGGCGCGTTCAGCTCAAGGGCTTCCTGAACGTGTCCACGCAGTACACCGGCACCGCGGAAGTGGACCGCCGCGTCCCGCGTCCGTAGTCACTCACGGACCCCACAAGGCACGGCAGTCCCCGCCCCCCTCCTGTGCTCGCACGGGAGGGGGGTTGTTCGTTTGAAACCGCTCAGCGGGGCGTGAGCGTGACCTGCGTGTCCGCGACGGTGCGGCCCTGCGCGTCCGTGAAGCGCGCGTGCACCGGCACGGGGCCCGTCAGCCACCCGCCCTGCACGGGCGTGCTGAAGGGCAGCGGGACGTCCACGCCCGCGGCGACCTCCGGGGCCGCGCCCTCACTGGGGAAGAAGCGCAGCGGCTCCCCGCCGGACCGGGGCAGCCCCTCCAGCGACAGGCGCACGCGCTCCGGCGCGGTGTAGCTGAACTGCACCGCGTTGCCCTCCGCGCACGTCAGCGTCCCACCGGGCCGGGCCTCCGCCAGCACCGTGCCCGTGGGCGCGATGCAGAAGGCGCGCACGCCCCAGGCCCCGACGCCTGGCGCGGAGGAGCGCGCCTGCCACTCCGGCGCGCCCTGCTCCGGACGCTCCAGCGAAGGCGCCACCACCACCAGCGCCACGGCCGCCGCGGCGGCGCCCAGCGACAGGGGCATGAGGAGCGGGGACGCGAACCACTTCTTGCGCTCCGGTGCCACCACGGCCCGAGCCGGGGCCGGTTGCAGCCTCGCGAACAGCGCCTGCTCCAGCAGCGCGCTCCGGGCCTGGGGCAGCGCGCGCTGCTCCATCACCGACTCCACGCGCGACAGCCGCGTGTACGTCTGCTGACAGGCGGGGCACGTGGCCAGGTGCGCGCGCAGGCGCTCGAAGCCGTCCGCGTCCAGCCCGTCACGGCCCTTCTCGAAGAGGGCGGCCATGGCCTGCTTCGCCCGGCGGTCGTCACATCCACTCATCGCGTACCCCGCCGTCTGAAGAAGCTCCAGCCCTGCGTCTCCAGGTCCTCGAGGTACCCCTTCGACTGGAGGAACCCCAGCAGCCTGGACTTCAACCCGAACTCGCGCCGCCGCACCTGGATGCGCGTGAGGCCCAGCGCCGTGGCCGCCTCTTCCTGGGCCACGCCCTCGGCGAAGCGCAGCTCGAACAGCCGGTGCTCCTCGCGCGACAGCCCATCCTTGAACGCCGCGAGCAGCGCCTCCACCTCGCGGTCCTCCAGCAGCTCCGCCAGTCCGCCGTCCTCGGGAGAGGACTCGGTGAGTCCCTCGAAGGCTTCGTCCCGGCCCACCATCTCGCGCTCGCGCGACTGCTCCAGCAGCACGTTGCGCGCGATGCCCATCAGGAAGTGGGCATAGGGGCGCGTGCCGTTGTACGCGGCGCGGGTGCGCGGCTCGAAGGCGCGAGCGAAGGTCTCCAGCAGCGTGTTCTCCAACTCCATCGCGTTCCTCAGGCGGGTGAAGGCTCCCCGCCATGCGGCCGCCTTGAGCAGGCGAGCGAGCGGCTCCGCGTGCGCGCGATACACGTCCGCCAGCACCTCCGGGGTGCCTTCGCGAAAACGGCGCAGCGTGTCGTCATCCCACTCCATCCCTCAGGGGCTTACCGCGTCCGTCGCGGTTCCGTCATCCGTATGTTGTCGCGAGCGGCCTGCGGTGGATTGTCGGTTGCGCCCCGTGGCATTCTTTCCCACAGCGCACCGCGCAATCCCCTGATGCGAATGCCCTCTCACAGGCCGCTGGCCCTGGGTGTCTTGCTCCTGGCCGGAAGCGCTGCGAGCGCCGCGCCGGAGCAGGTGCACTACGCCCTCATCGTGGCCAGCAACACGGGCACCGAGCCGTCCCAGGCCCCCCTGCGCTACGCGGACGACGACGGCGCCCGGTACTACGAGCTGTTCGCGCCCCGCTCGCGGGAGGTGGTGCTGCTGAGCGTGCTGGACCCGGACACGCAGGCCCTGCACCCGGGGCTCGCCGCGAAGACGCGGCCTCCCACGCGCGCCGCGCTGATGGACGCGCTCGCCCGGCTGAACGGCCGCATGGCGGAGGACCGGGCGAAGGGCGCGGTGCCGGTGCTGTCCTTCGTCTTCGTGGGCCACGGCAAGCGCGGCGCCGCGGGTGAAGGGTCGGTGAGCCTGCTGGACGGGCCGCTGACGCGCACGGAGCTGTACTCGCGGGTGCTGGCGCCGAGCAAGGCGTCGTTCCTCCAGCTCATCGTGGACGCGTGTGACTCGTACTTCTTCGTCCACTCGCGCGGCGCGCTGCCGGTGGGTCCCGCGTACGCGGACGCGGTGAAGGGGCTTTTGGGCAACCGCGAGCTGGAGCGCTTCCCGCAGGTGGGCGTGGTGCTGTCCACGTCGTCGGAGCAGGAGAGCCACGAGTGGAGCGCCATCCGCTCCGGCGTCTTCAGCCACATGGTGCGCTCGGCGCTGTCGGGCGCGGGCGACGTGAACGGGGACGGCAAGGTGGACTACGCGGAGCTGCGGGCCTTCGTGGCCGCCGCGAGCCAGGGCATCGACGACGTGCGGGGCCAGTCGCGCGTGTACATCCAGCCGCCCGCGCTGGACCGGACGTTCGCGCTGACGAACCTGGCCGACGCCGCGTCGCTGGGCTACCTGCTGGTGCCCACGGGCGTGGCGGGCCGGCTGTGGGTGGAGGACGCGCGAGGCATCCGCGTGGTGGAGCTGCACAAGGAGCGCGAGCGTCCGCTGGTGGTGTCGCTGCCCGTGAGGCGTGGCTACTACCTGCGGGCCAACGGCCGTGAAGCGTCGTTCTCCATCACCCGGGCGTCGGAGGTGGTGGACGCGGGCGGCCTGCGCTGGAGCGACTCCAGCGTGGCGGCCCGGGGCGCGGTGGAGGACGCGCTGCGCTTCAAGCTCTTCTCCGTGCCGTTCGGACCGCGCTTCTACCGGGGCTACATGGCGAGCCTCGGCGTCACTCCGCCGTCGGACGAGGCCGACGCGCTCCTGGTGCCATGAGCCTCCCCGCGTCCCTGCTGTTCATGCTGCTGCGGGTGTCCGCGCCATGCGACGCGCAGACGCGCGTGGTGCTCGTGCCCTTCGAGAGACTGGCCCTGCCGTCCGAGGACGCGCGCGAGCTGGAGGACGCCACGCGGCGCGCGGTGGCCGCGTTGCCAGACGCATGCCTGGAGTCGCGCGAGGACACGGTGGCGAGGCTGCGCGGTGCCGGCGCGGCGCTGGCGACGTGCAGCGACGCGGAGTGCCGGAGCACGCAGGCCACGGCGCTGGGCGTGCGCAGGCTGGTGCGAGGGGTGGCGCTGGGCGTGGGAGGCAAGCGCAGCGTCGCGCTGACGGTGACGGACGCGCAGGGCTCGGAGACGCGAGCGCAGTTCGAGGCACCGGCGACGGCACCGGGCGAAGCGGACGCGCGCGCGACCCACGCGCTCCAGCAGGTCTGGTCGCCGCTGGTGACGGCGCGCGCGGTGCGGCAGCCCCAGGGTTCGCGAGTGCTGCCCAAGGTGCTGTGGGGTGCGGGCGGCGCGGCGCTCATCGCGGGCGTGGGCTTCGGGCTGGCGGCGCGAAGCACGGAGTCGAAGGTGTCGACGAACGGCGGCGAGTGCGCCACGGCCGGGCAGGCCTTCGCGGACTGCTTCGCGTCGAGGCTCGACGCGGGCCGGCGTCAGGCGCGCACGTCCAACGTGCTGCTGGGTGTGGGCGCGTTGCTGGGCATCGGAGGCGCGGTGTCCTTCATCTGGGAGCTGCCATGAGGAAGCTGCTCGCCGCGCTGACCGGTGCCGTTGTCCTGGTGGTGGGGGCGTGCACGTTCGTGCCGGACCTGTCCCGCTTCGCCGCGTGCGACCCCGCCGGTGGCTGCCCTTCCGGAACCTCGTGTCTTGCCGCGGAGAACCGCTGTCTGCCGGCATGTGGCGAAGGTGGGCCTTGCGATGACGGACCCGCGCCCGTGGATGACGCGGGCACGGAGCAGGATGCCGGCGTGGAGGTGGACGCGGGCAGCGTGGACTCTGGCGTGGCGGACGCGGGCGAACCGGATCCGGGCACTCCCGCGCTCGCGCTGGAGCCCAGCCTGCCGGACGCCATCGAGGGCGCTTCCTACTCCGCTCGGATCCAGGCCCGGGGCGGCACGCCACCGTACGCGTTCACCGCCACCAGCGACTTGCCCGAGGGCATCTCGATCGATAGCGCGGGCCACGTCATCGGCAAGCCCCCGCGCGCGGGGAACCTGTCACTCCCCATGGAGGTGACGGACAGCGGCAATCCGCGGAAGCGCGCCAGAGGCAACCTGACCCTGTACGCCCGTCCGCTGCTGCGGATCGCGGGGCCGGAGCCGCTGGCGGACGCCGCCAGCAATCGCGACTATACCGAGCGCATCTCCGCCACCGGCGGCAAGGGCCCGTACAGCTTCGCCCTCGCGCCGGAGCAGTCGCTGCCGTCGGGACTGACGCTCGCGGCGGACGGCACCATCACCGGGACCACGACGCAGGCCGGGAAGACGTCGTTCATGGTGGTCGTGACGGACAGTGACACGCCCCCCCAGTCCGTCACCGGCACGCTCTCCATCACCCTCACGAACGCCACCGGCAACGTCAAGCTGTTGTCGCGCGCGGTGCCCACCGGACGCGTGGGCTCCGACTACAGCTACACCCTCCAGACGACCGGTGGCTCCGGCTCGTTGTTCAGCTGGAGCGTGAAGGACGGAGCGCTGCCGCCGGGCATCCTCTTCGACACGAAGGAGGGTGTCCTCTACGGCAAGCCCACGAGCGGGACCGACTTCACCTTCGAAATCAGCGTCGTGGACCTGCTCGCCAACGACAAGCAGTCCTACAGCCTGCACGTCGACTGACGGTCCGGCCTCACGGGTAGCGGTCCACCACCTGGATGACGCCCGTGTTGTCCTGCACCACGGAGAAGCCCTTCATGGGGCTGGGATACGCGATGAGCCCCTCGCCATCCCGGTCCCAGCGCGAGTCCAGCAGCACGCCGCAGAAGGGCACCGACGTGGCACCGCTCTCCGGGGTGAAGATGCGGTCATACCGGCCGAACACGCGGTGCTTCGTCACGTAGAGCCGTCCGCCGATGCGCGCCCCCGGCAGCTTCGCCTCCCCTTCCGCCTGCGGCAGCGCGATGACGAAGCTGTAGTTGTAGCGGGCCGGCCCCGGGTGGTCCTGGATGCTGTCCACGATGACGGGGATGCGGTCCCCCACCTTCAGCCCCAGCCGCTCCATCTGGAGCTGCGCGCCCCGGGGACAACTGCCCTCCGGAGGCATCCACGCGGGACGCGGCACCTTCGCGGCGGCGTCCGGCCCGTGCTGACACGCGAGCGCGCCCACGCCCAGCAGGGCCAGGCCCCAAGACATTCCACGGCGCACACGTTCGGGTCGCAAGCGAAGGCCTCCGGTCAGAACGTCCCGATGCTGAAGTGGAACTGCGTGGGGGCCTCGTTGAGCGCTTCGTCGCGGTCCAGGTTGAAGCCCACGTCGAAGGCCAGCGGGCCCACGGGCGTCACGTAGCGCAGGCCCACGCCCGCCGCGTAGCGCAGCACGCCCGGGTCGAACAACGTGCGGTCCTGCCACAGGTTGCCCGCCTCGAAGAACAGCCCCAGGTCCAACGCGGAGATGGCCGGCACGCGCAGCTCCGCCTTGGCCAGCGTGAAGAGCTCACCGCCCTGGCTCGCGGGCACCTGGCCGGAGAGCACCGCCTTCAGGTCGTCCGGGCAGCCCGCGGGGGTGATGACCGCGCGGCACGCGGCCAGCCGCTGGTGCAGCACCTCGCGCACGTCCTGCGGCAGCACGCCGTCCTCGCGGAAGCCCCGGAGGCTGGACGAGCCGCCCAGGTAGAACAGCTTCGACCCGATGTTCTGCGCCCCCTGCGTCAGCGGCACGATGGTGCCCGCGCGCGCGCTCACCGCCACGCTCGCGCGGCGGCCCAGCGGCGCGTACGCGCTCACGCTGCCGGACAGCTTCACGCCGTCGATGGGGAACTCCGGCACGCGGTTGCCCGCGACGTCCGTGGGGTGGACGCTGATGCCGCGCATGAACTCCACGCTGCTGCTGAGCACCATGCCCCGGCGCGGATTCGCCGGGTCGTCGCGGAAGTCCAGCGTCATGGACGGGCGCAGCGAGTGCAGCGCGAAGTCACCGTACGGGTAGCGCAGGCGCTCCTGGTCCGCGCGGTTGATCAGCTCCAGCACGCCCGCGCGCGAGCGCAGCCGGTTGTTCTCCAGTTCGTACTGGAGCGACACGTTCACCCACGACGCCAGCGCCCAGTCCGCACCCAGCACCGCCGCGAACCGCGTGGACAGGTACGACGGCCGGTGCACGCGCTCGCCAATCAGGTCCAGCCGCGCGCCAATCTCCTGCGGCGCCAGGAAGGACAGCCGGGGCTGGGACAGCGCCAGGTTGCCGCGTCCGCCCAGGCCGCTGAAGCCGTCCAGGTCGGACTCACACGCCTCGCCGGACAGCTCACCGGTGGAGCACCCGGTCGGAAGCCGCGACGACGACAGCGCCTCCGCGCTCGCGCCCGCGTAGTTCACCTTGCCGCGCGCCAGCAGGTTCAGCCCCCGGCCGTCCAGGTTGCGCCATGCGGTATCCAGCGTGATGCGCGGACCGTCCACCAGGAAGTAGCCACCGGACACCTCGCCGTCGATGCGCGGGCGCTCCTGCACCGTCACCAGCACGTCCTTGGAGGCCTCGCGGCGGTTGGGGTCCGCCAGCGACACCTCCGCCTGCCGGAACAGCCCCAACCGCGACAGCCGGCGCTGCGCCTCCGCCAGCGCCTCCACCGACAGCGGCTGCCCGGGCTTCAGGTCCAACTGCGCCAGCACCACGTCCGGATCCGAGCGCGTCAGCCCCTGGAGCAGCACCTGCCCCACGCGCACGCGAGGCCCCGCGTCCGTGCGGTAGGTCACCTGCGCGGAGGTGCCGTTCTCCTCCACCGACACGGAGTTGCTCACGCGAGCGAAGAGGTAGCCCTCGCGGCCCAGTCCCCGCTCCAGCGCGGCCTGCGCCTGGTCCACCTTCTCGAAGCTCAGCGGCGTCCCCGCGGGCAGCAGCAGCGTCACCCAGACCGGATCCACCTCCAGCGGCATGCCCAGGAAGATGGGCGCGCGGATCAGCGCGCGCGGTCCCTCCTCCACGTCGAAGTCCGCTTCCGCCGTGTGGCGGACCGCATCCACCTCGAGGCCACGGAAGGTCACCTGCGCGGACGCGAAGCCCTGCTCGCGGTAGGCCGTCGTCATGGCGTCCGCGGCCTCCAGCCACGCGTCCTCCACGTAGACCGTGGACGGATCCGGCGGGGACACCACGCTCGTGTCGTAGCGCCGCTCGCGCCCTTCGGTCTCCAGCGGATCCTCGCGCATGGCCAGGTCCAGCTCCGGCCACGTCTCCTGCGCCGCCACCTGGTTGGTGAGCATGGAGCGCAGCAGCTCGGACGACAGCGCCGCGTTGCCGTGGAAGCGTACGTCCGTCACGAGCAGCGGAGCGCCCTCGTCCACCTGGAAGCCCAGCACCGCCGCGTCCCCGTCCGGACGGATGAGCTCCAGCGGCCGCACGCGCACGTCGTGGAAGCCGCGCCGCCGGTAGAACGCCTCCAGCCGCCGCGCGAGCCGCGCCGCCACGGCCTCGTCCATCGCCTCCTCGCCGTCGTAGGCCACCACGCGCGCCAGCAGCGAGCTGGGGAAGCGGCGGTTGCCCGTGAAGCGCAGGTGGAACGCGGGGCCCGCCGACACCGGCACCGCCACGGACGCCTCGCTGTCCTCCACGACGACGGTGGGCGTGCCCACCCAGGCCCGCCAGTGCCGGCCCTCGCGCAACAGCGCCCGCAGCCGCTCCAGCCCGAAGTCCAGCTTCGCCCGGTCGAACACCTCGCCGGGCTTCATCCCCAGCGCCTCCACCAGGCGCGGCAGCGGCAGCGCGGGGCTGCCGGAGAAGGTCACCTGCCGCACGCGCGTGGGCTTGCCCTCCTCCACCACCAGCGTCACCGCGACGCCGCCCGCGGGCACCGGCCGCTCCTCCACCCGGATGTCGACGGCGTCGTAGCCCTTGCGCTGGTAGGCCTCGCGCACGGAGGCCGCCGCGGTGTCCAGCTCCTCCGGATCCAACGGCCCACCCTGGAGCAGCCCGCTCGCCTCCAGCAGCTCCCCGGACGTGAGGACGTGGTTGCCGCGCACCGCCACGTGCGACAGCAAGGGCAGCGGCGTGAGCTGGAAGACGAGCCGCACCCCACCCGGCACGTCCTGCGTGAGCGCCACCACGTCCGCGAAGCGTCCGGTGGCGAAGAGCTGCTCCACCGACTTGCGCACCGCGCCGGGCGTCAGCGCCTGACCCTTGCGCAGCGTGACGAGCCCCGACAGCCCGTCCGCGGCCATGCCCTCCGGCAGGTGCAGCTCCACCGCGACCACCGCGGGCGCTTCGTCGTCGTGGCCAGTGGGCGCCGCGAAGGCGGGCTGCGCGCACACGAGGAGCAGCACCGCGGTCAGCGCGGCTACTCGACCTCCCAGCCCAGCTTCAGCTCGAGCCCGAGGTTTCCGAACGACGCCTGGCTGTTCTCGTTGTCCCACTGGGCCTGTGCGGAAAGACGGTCGTCGAAGCGGTACTCAGCGCGTGCCCGGGTGCCTCGCCCACTCACAGGCTGGGTCATCCCGATTTTAAGCTGCTCGGACAGGAACTTCGACTCCAGTTGTGCGGTGGGCTCCGCCTGCCGGGTGGCGTCGTTGTAGGTGGTGGAGATCTGCAGGGACAAATCCCTGAGGACCGGGTTGCTGGGCAGGAACCGGCGCACCTGCCTGTCCAGTCCCGACACGTTGAAGAGTGCCTCCGCCGCCAGACCGTAGCTCGCCGACGCGGCCGTGTCCTTGTCCGCGCTCGTCACGCCCAGTGTCAGCAGCGACAGGATGTCCCCTTCCGTGAGCACCGGCTCCGAGGACAGCACCACCAGCGGGTTGGCCGGCCGGCCGAAGGCGTGCAGCTTCACCACGAACTCGCGCACCGACGTCTGCGCCTGCACCTCGAACACCGGGTCGATGCCGGACGCGTCGCGGAACTCCAGCTGCCCCTGCTCGATGGTGAAGAGGTTGTTGCGGAAGAACGCCTGGCTGCCCTCGGCCGCCTCCACGCGGCCCAAAAGCCCCGGCTTCACGTCCGTGCCGGTGAGCCGCACGTCACCCAACAGCCGCGCCTTCGCCAGGTTGTTGTCCACGCGCACGTCACCGAAGTGCACGTTGACGTCCCAGGTGAAGAAGGGGTCCCTCGCGCGCTCGCCTCCGCCGCCCACCGCGAGCTGCGGCTTCTTCTGCATCGTCTTGAGCAGCGATTCGATGTCGAGCGGCTTCTGGTAGCGCAGCTTGACGATGTCCAGCCCGCCCGTGACGGTGGGCCCCGTGGGCGGTCCCACGACCTGCAACAGGCCGGACACGGTGAGCGGCAGGTCCTCCGTCATCCGGTACGGCACGGCATCCAGTTGCAGCGTCAGCGCCAGCCGCTTGGGCACGAAGCGCTCCAGCCGGATGTCGCCGCGCGCGGACACCTGGCCGTCGTTGACCTGGGCCTGCAGGTGCTCCAGCAGCACGCGCTGGCCCGTCATCTCGAAGCGGCCGGACATGCCGCGCACGGTGAGCGGCAGGTCGCGCATGGACATCCGCACGTCGGACAGCTCCGCGGTGCCCACCACCGACGGCGCGTCCAGCGAACCCGTGGCCTCCGCGTCCACGCGCAGCTGCCCTCCCACGCGCTCCATGCCCGGCAGGAGCGGCTCC
Organism: Corallococcus macrosporus; assembly: GCF_017302985.1. Lineage (NCBI taxonomy): Bacteria > Pseudomonadati > Myxococcota > Myxococcia > Myxococcales > Myxococcaceae > Corallococcus > Corallococcus macrosporus. The sequence continues at coordinate 354,979 of NZ_JAFIMU010000002.1, read as the reverse complement.
AGGAGGCGCACGTCCATGCGCCCCTCGCGCAGGCTCATGTTCATGGCGCGCTTGCTCATCCAGCCGCCCAGCGTGACGTCCACCGACGCGCCGCTGAAGCGGAAGGGCTGCACGTCCAGCCGCCCGTTGATGTACGTCAGCACGATGGGCCCCTGGTTGCGGCCGCGCAGGTCGCCCCGCGCGAGCGACAGCTCCCGCACCGTGGCCCCCACCTGGTAGCCCTCCGGCTGCAACAGCGGGCCCTGCATCGCCACGCGCCCCGCGAGCATGCCGGTGACGCCCGCGAGCGCCGGCACCTGGGGCAGCAGCGGCCGGATTTCCGGCAGCAGCAGGTCGATGTTGGACTCGAAGAGGTAGGGCTCCTTCACCGTCATGGACAGCGAGCCCTGCGCGTCGCGGAAGGGGCGGCCGGTGATGCGCAGCTGCTTGCCCTCCTGGTGCAGCGCGAGGTCCATGGCCCCCAGGTCGCGCGACGCGAAGGTGATGCGCGGCCCCTTCAGCGTGGCCTGGATGTCGGGCTTGTCCGCCGTGCCCGCCACGGTGCCCGCGAGCGCGAGCGCGCCCTGGATGCCCATCTCCTCCGCGGTCTCCGGGCCCACGGCCTCCGCCAGCGACAGGTTCTCGCCGCCGAAGCGGTAGTCCAGCGCGCCCGTGGCGAAGCCGAAGGAGCCCTCCACCCAGCTGCGCCCCAGCCGGCCGTCCAGCACGGTGCGCTCCAGCACCATCTCCTTGCCGTCCACGAAGCGCAGCCGCGCGGAGCCCGCGCCCAGCCGCCGTCCCAGGTACGTGGTGTCGCGCAGGTCGAAGGCCACCAGCCCCTCCAGCTTCTCCAGCGGGCTGTCGATTTCCACGCGCCCGGAGGCCGCGCCGGCGAACTGGCCTTGAATCACGGCGATGGACGGACTCAGGCCCGCCACCAGGTCCACCAGGTCCTCCGTACGCCCCTGTGGCACCGTGACGTCCAGGCGCAGGTGCAGCAGGCGCGCGAAGGTGAGCGCTGCCTTGCCGAAGTACTGCGTGCGCCCCTTCTGGCCGGTGAGCGACGGGAACGACAGGAGCCCGTTGGAGTACGACAGCTTCGCCTGCGTCACGCCCAGGCCGAAGCCCCAGAAGGTGAAGTCGCGCAGGGACAGGCTCGCGTCCACCTTCACGTCCGAGTACGGCCCCACGATGGAGTAGTTCGCGGAGCCCTTGCCGGACCACGGCAGCTCCGCGATGTGGCCGAAGTCCGACAGCTCCAGCTCGCCGTTGCCCTGGATGTCCAGGCCGCGCGCGGTGTCGAAGTAGAGCGTCACGTCGCCGTGCACGCGCGAGCGTCCGGACTCCACCGTGAGGCGGGTGAAGGACACGCGGTCGCCCGTCAGCTTCACGGCTGTCTGCGCGCGGCCGCGCTCGAAGGTGAGCAGCGTCTTGCCGGCGCTCGGTGGTGCGTCGAACGCGCGCGTGGCCAGCACGAAGCGGCCGCTGCGCAGGTCCAGCGGCCCGGACAGCGACGGCCGGGGCAGCAGCGTCCCGGTGAGGTGCGCGTTCGCCGTCGCGGGGAAGTCCACCCAGGAGCCCGCCACGCCCGCTCGCTCCAGGATGCGCCCGAACGACGCGTCCTCCGTCTGGAGCGTCACGTCCACCGGCAGCTCCGGCGTGAGCTGGAGCGCGCCCGACAGCTTCACCTTGCCGCTTCCCAGCGGCGCCTCCAGCGACTCCACGCGCACGCGGTCCCCCGCGTACGACAGGCGCGCGTTGAGGCTCACCGGGCCGTACTGCTCATAGGCCAGGTTGCTCGCGGACAGGTCCGCGCCCACCGCCAGCGCGGAGGGCTTCCCGGTGAAGGACAGGCGCGTCCACAGGTGTCCGGTGGCCGGGCGCGGCAGCAGCTTCGCCTGCGACAGCGTGCGCAGCGGCAGGAACACCTGCGCGTCCAGCGCGAGCACCGGATGGCACAGCGTCTCCACGCGGCCGGACACCGTGGCGGTGATGTCGTCGAGCGTCACCTCCGCGCGCTCCACGTCCAGCAGCCCCTCGTCGGGATCCAACGCGCCGGTGAAGCCCAGTTGTCCCAGCGACAGCTCGCCGCCGCCCGCGCCCAGGCGCACCAGGCCGCGCCGCGCGCCGACCTCCAGCTCCATCACGCCCCAGTGCTCCACCCAGCCCACGTCCAGGTTCTCCACCTCCACGCCGCGTCCCTCCGGCAGTGCGAGGCGCACCTCCGCGCCGGTGATGTCCAGGCGCCCCACGCCCACGCGCGTCAGCGGCGTGAGCGGGCACGTGCTGTCGGAGGATGGCGGGCTCGAAGAGGGCCGGGACAAATCCAACGCCACGCGCGGATGGCGCACGCGAACCTGGCCCAGCATGAGGCGGCGCGACAGGGGCGACAGGAAGCCCAGCGCCACCTCCGCCTCGTCCGCGGCGAACAGCGGCGTGTCCGTGCCGCGAGCGAACACCGACACGCCGTGCAGCACCACGCGCGAGCCCAGCGGATCCAGCTCGCACCGGCCGATGCCGATGTCCACGCCCAGCAGGTCCGGCAGGTGCCTGCGCGCGACGGTGCAGGCGGCGTCCCAGGTGAACGGCTGACGCAATAGCAGGATGCTCCCCGACACCACGAGGAGCACCCACAAGAGCGCCTTGCGCGCTGCGCTGTTGCGGCTGGGGAGGGACAAGCCGCTAGAGCTTACCGAGTCCCTCGAGGTAGCGGTCGATCTCCGCCAGGTCGATTTTCGTGTTCGCCGTCCGGGGCAGCGACGTGGCGGGAGCGCTCGCTCGCTCGCCTGCCTGGGCAGCAGCCGAGCCGCCCTGGAGTCCCAGGTTCGTCCCGATGCGGTGCACCAGCTCCGCGCTGATGGTCTCCGAGCGCGCCAGGAACGCCTCGAAGAGGGCGTTGTCGCACAAGGTGTTGATGACGCGCGGGGTGCCGCCGGAGTGCTCGTGGACGGCGAGCAGCGCTTCCGGCGAGAACGGCATGCGCGGGCAGCCGGCGAGCCGCAGCCGGTGCTTCACGTACGCCTCGGTGGACTCCGCCGTGAAGGGCTCCAGCTTGTAGCGGAGCGCCACGCGCTGGGCGAGCGGCGGGTCCAGCTTCAGGTTCTTCTCGATCTCCGGCAGGCCGAAGAAGACGAAGGAGATGAGCTTGCGCTCCGGCACTTCCAGGTTCAGCAGCCCCCGGAACTCCTCCATGATCTCCCGCGTCTCCAGCATCTGCGCCTCGTCGATGAGGACGACGGCCTTCTTGCCGGACTCGTAGATTTGCAGGAGGCGCTGGTAGAGCTGCGACAGGAGCGCCAGCTTCTCCTGCGCGGGGTTCTCCACGCCCAGTTGGAGCGCGATGCGGCGCAACAGCCACTGGGCGGTGATTCCCGAGTGGATGATGACGAGCAGCGCGGCCTCGTACTCGGACTCCGGAAGCGAGTCGAGCATGCGCCGGGCGAGCGTCGTCTTCCCCGCGCCGATGTCGCCCACGAGGATGGACAGGCCCTTCATGTAGCCCACGGCGTGCATCAGCCGGGTGAGGGCCTGCGAGTGCTGCGCGGAGTTGTAATAGAAGCGGCTCACCGGAGCGTTGGAGAACGGCTCCTGGGTGAGTTCGAAGAAATCGAGGTAGGTCGTCATCGCTCGCCGGGCCTCGTGGGGACGCGCTACACGTACCCTACTTTACGAGCCTTCGGCGCGCCCGCGGCAGGAACCGGTGCCGGAGTCGCGGGGCCCTTGCCGGCGCGAGGCAGCGGGTCCTCTTCCGGAGCAGTCACCGCCGACAGCCGCGTCACCTGCGACCCCACGTCGCGGTACTTCGCGTCCATCGCGGCCACGCGCTGGAAGTGGAAGAGCGCCTTGCCCGGCTCGTTGAGCGCGTCGTAGGCGCTCGCGAGCTCGAAGCCCAGGGCCTTGGCCACCTCGCCCGTCGCGAGCACGTTGGAAAGGCCTTCCTTGAACACCTGCACGGACTCTTCCGGCTTGCCGCGCAGCGTGTGGAGCATGCCAATCATCGTCAGGCAGTCCAGCTCGCGCGGCGTGCCCACGCAGCCCTGGCGGGCGACGTCGAACTCGTGGACGGCGTCGTCCAGCAGGCCCATTTCCTTGTAGGCGATGCCCAGGTCGTAGTGCGTGTCCACGTCCTCGGGCTTCACCACCTTGGCCAGGCCCTTCTTGAACTCGGCGAAGACCTCGTCCACCGAGTACTGGAAGTCCTCGTCCGCCGGGGGCACCGCCGCCAGCGACTCACCGCCCAGGTCGTCCAGCTCTCCGGCCAGCTGCGCCGCCAGGTCGAACGCGTCGCCGCCACCGCCGTCGTCGAGCGACGCTTCCGTCACCGGCTGCACAGAGGGCACGTGCAGGGGCTCGGCGGGAGCCTCGTCCGCGGGGGCCGCGCCACCGCCGGCCTCCAGCTCCTCCAGCCGCGCCATCAGCTCCCCGGCGCGCACGTGGCCCGGGAACGCGATGGCCACCGTCTCCAGGATTTCGCGCGCCTCTTCCAGCAGGCCCTGGTCCAGGAAGAACGACGCCTCGTCGCACTCCTCGGAGGCAGGCTCCTCCTCGGGCTCGGCTTCCGGCTCCGGCTCCGGCGCATCCGCCAGGGCCTCGGGCTCGGCTTCCGGCTCGGGCGTCTCCTCGTACGTTTCGGCCTGGGGCTCGTCGTAGGCCGGCACCTCCACCGGCGCGAGCACCATGTGCGCGGCCGTGGGCTCGTCGTCGTCCTCGTCGCCCAGCGACATGCCGCCCGTGTACGGGGGCTCGTCGGCGGGCGCGGCGAAGCTCTCGTCCAGGCCGGCGTCGTCCAGCGCGGAGGCGTCCAGCGGTGCCAGCCCCACGCGCGTGGGCGCGTCGTCGTCCTCGCCCAGCGACATGCCGGGCTCGACCAGGGCTTCGTCGCCGCCGTCGTCCAGCGTCGGCATCTGGTACGTGTCCGGCGCGGCCTCCTCCAGCAGCGCGCGGGACGGGGACAGGATGCGCGTGGGAGGCGCCTCCTCCTCGTCGCCCAGCGACATGCCGCCCGGCTCGTCCGCGAGCACCATGGGCTCGTCGCCGCCCGCGTCCGCGTACGCCAGCGCGTCGTCCGGAGCGACCAGCGGCTCGTCGTCCAGGCCCGCGGAAGCGTCGGAGCCGTCCAGGCCCGGCTCGTCCGCGAGCACCAGCGAGTCCTCGTCGGACGCCACCACCATGTCGTCCTGCGGCGGCAGGTCGTAGACGTCGTGCTCGGCGGAGCTGATGGGCTCGCCCATCACGGCTTCCTCGCCGCTCAACGTGGTCTCCGCGACCTCGTCGTCGACGATCTCATCCGAGTCCGAACCGTGGCTCAGCGCCGCGAGCGCCAGCTCGTCGCCTTCCGGCTGCGCGAGCGCGTCCTCCGGCGGCTCCGCGACGAGGACCTCGTCGTCGTTGGAGTCCACCAGGATGGCGTCCTCCTCCAGCGACTCCACGCCCGGCGTCGCCGCCGGCGCCACGAAGCCCCCTTCCGCGCGCAGCACGGACAGGAAGGCAGGCACCTCGGGATGCGCCGGGTTCTCCTGGAGGATGGTCGCCAGGTACGGCTGCGCGCGCTGCACGTCCGCGCGGCGCGTGCACAGGCGCAGCACGTTGAGCAACTGCTCCGACGCCTGCGCGCCGTTATTGGCCGCCACGTAGATGTGGTACGCCTTCTCGTGCGCGTCCAGGTTCTCCGGATCCACGGAGAAGACCTTGCGCAGGTGCTCCAGCGCTTTGTCGTGGAGCCCGTACTTCACGTAGACGTCCGTCTCCGTCAGCAGCTTGGCCAGCTGCTCGCGGCTCATCCCCGCGGGAGGAGGCGGCACCACGGCCGCGGGCGGCGCGGCGGGCGCGGGACGGGCGGCGGGCGCGGCGGCGGCGGGAGCGCTCCACGCGGGCGCGGCCTCTTCCGCGGGGTGGTGCGCGGCGGGAGCGGGCTCCGGCTCGGGCTCCGCGACGGGTCCCCGGCGCGCGAGCAGATCCGGATCATTCGGATCCAGCAGTTCAATCTGCGTCCACACGCCGTCGGACTCGGCGGTGCGGCCGCGCTCCTGGTGGATCTTCGCGAGTTCCTTGTAGACGGACACCGTCTTGGAGACCTGGCCCAGCCCCTGGAACGCCTGGGCCAGGAGCGTCAGCGTCTCCACGTCGCGGCCATCCGCCTTGAAGCAGACCTGGAGCTTGGCGAGCGCGCGCTTCTGGTCGCCGCGCTGCAGGTAGGAAGCGGCCAGCTCCTTCGCGAGCGGGAGGTTGTCCGGCTCCAGCGCGGAGAGGCGCTCGGCGACGCGCAGCCAGTCATCCGCGCGGGCGTTGCGCTTGAGGTACTCTGCGGCGCGCTTGAACTCCTGCGCCGCTTCCTTCGTCATGCTCTCGCGCGCGTACAGCTCCGCGAGCTTGATCTTCGACGCCACGTTCTCGGGGTCGAGATCCACCATCTTCTTGAGGGTGTCGAGGCTCGACTTGGTGTCGCCCGCCTTGTCGTAGTGGTTGGCGACGATCTGGAAGTACGCCATCGCCTCCGACATCAATCCCAGCTGCTGGTGCAGCTCCGCCAGCTTGAGGTTCACCTCCAGCAGGTTCGGGTTGAGCTTGAGGACCTGCTTGTAGAGGGCGACGGCCTTGAGGAAGAAGCCGTCCGAGGAGTAGCTCTCCGCGACCTTGGTGAAGAAGTGCGCCGCCTGCGCGTTGTCGTTCTTCTTCTGGTACAGCTCCCCCATCTTCTGGAGGACCCGGATGTCCTTCGGGTCGACCTCCAGGACCTTCTGGTACTCCTTGATGGCTTTGTCGTACGCGCCCTTCGCGACCAGCTTCGCGGCGGCTTCGATGATCTTGTTCTTGTCCATCGAGCGTGCGCTTCCGGCAGGCAGAAACCCCGAGGAACTTCGCGGGTTTCAGTCCTTCTCTGGGGGGGAGCTTTGGAGGCTAACGGAATCCTCCAACGCGGGTCAAGAAACAGCCTTCCACCCCCCGGGGCTGGATCACCCGCCTGGACGCTCGTCCGCCCGGCGGGTGTTCCGTGCCCTCACGGTGAGCGCTACGGCGTCTCTTCCACGGCCTTCTTGAGCCGGCGCGAACCCGTCTCGCTCGCCAGCAGCCGCTCCACGAAGCGGGTGTCGTAGTTGCCCTCCTGGAAGGACTCCTCCGCCAGTGCGGCCCGGTGGAACGGGATGTTCGTGCGGATGCCCTCCACGACGTACTCGGAGAGCGCGCGCTGCATGCGGCGGATGGCCGTCTCGCGGTCCTCCGCGTGGACGATGAGCTTCGACAGCAGGCTGTCGTAGTGCGGCAGCACCGTGTAGTTCTCGTACGCGGCGGAGTCCACGCGCACGCCGTAGCCGCCCGGCACGCTGTAGCCGGTGATCTTCCCCGGCCACGGCGCGAACGTGACGGGGTCCTCCGCGTTCACGCGGCACTCGATGGCGTGCCCGCGGATCTGCACGTCCTCCTGCTTGAAGCGCAGGGGGTGCCCGTAGGCCATGCGGATCTGCTCACGGACCAGGTCCACGCCCATGACCAGCTCCGTCACGGGGTGCTCCACCTGGATGCGCGTGTTCATCTCCATGAAGTAGAACTCGCCGCGCTCGTCGAGCAGGTACTCGATGGTGCCCACGTTGTTGTAGCGGAGCTTCCGCATCGCGGCGACGGACACCTCGCCCATGCGCTGGCGCAGCTCCGGCGTGAGCGCGGGGGACGGGCTCTCTTCAATGAGCTTCTGGTGCCGCCGCTGCACGGAGCACTCACGCTCGTTGAGGTGGATGATGTTCCCGTGCTCGTCCGCGACGATCTGGATTTCGATGTGGCGCGGCTTCTCCACGTACCGCTCGATGTAGAGGTCGCCGTTGTTGAAGGACGCCAGGGCCTCCGCCTGCGCGGTGGAGAACGCCTGCGCGAGCACGCCGGGCTCGCGGACGATCTTCATGCCCTTGCCGCCGCCGCCCGCCGCCGCCTTCAGGATGACCGGGAAGCCGATCTCCTTGGCGAACGCCTCCGCCTCGCGCGGATCCTTCACCACGCCGGGGCTGCCCGGCAGCAGCGGCATGCCGGCCTCGCGGGCCGCGGCGCGCGCGCGCACCTTGTTGCCCATCAGCCGCAGCATCTCCGGACGCGGGCCAATGAAGCGGATCTTGCAGTTCTCGCAGACCTCCGCGAACTCGGCGTTCTCCGACAGGAAGCCGTAGCCCGGGTGGATGGCGTCCGCGCGCGTGATTTCAGCCGCGGAGAGCAGCTGCGGCACGTTGAGGTAGCTCTCCTTGGACGGAGGCGGCCCGATGCAGACGGCCTCGTCCGCGAAGCGCACGTGCAGCGCGTTGGCGTCGGCGGTGGAGTGCACCGCCACGGTGGCGATGCCCAGCTCACGGCATGCGCGGATGACCCGCAGGGCAATCTCCCCGCGGTTGGCGACCAGGACCTTCTTGAACACGGCCGTGCTCCTAACGCGAGGGCCTTCAAGGCGCGGCGCGCCCCGCCCGATGCGGGCCGGACGCGCCAGACGACGAGTGACTCAGGCCGGCTCGATGCGGAACAGCGCCTGGCCGAACTCCACCGGGCGACCGTTCTCCACGAGGACCTCGGCGATGCGGCCGGAGACCTCGGACTCGATTTCGTTCATCAACTTCATCGCTTCCACGATGCAGAGCACCTGGCCCTTGCGCACCACCGTGCCCACGTCCACGAACGGGGGCTGGTCCGGCGCGGGGGTCCGGTAGAACGTCCCCACGAAGGGGCTCGTCACCTGGTGGCCCGGCTTCTCCGCGGGCTTCTCCGCAGCCGCCGCGGCGGCCGGAGCCGCGGGCGCGGCGGGGGGCGCCGCACGGGGCGCGGCGGGAGCGGCGTACTCCACCGGCGGCGACACCGTCACCCCGGGGCCCGAAGGCGCCGTGTGGTGGACGATGGTCGTCTCCGGCGCGTGACCGCGGCGGATGTAGAGCTTCTCCGGCCCCCGCGTCCACACCAGCCGGGTGACGTCGGAAGCCTCCAGGATTTCGACGATCTGCCGGAGGGCCTCCACGTCCAGCGACGTGGTGCCCGAATCCCGTCCGGAGGCCGCACCCGAGGACTCGGGCGACCGGGTTGCCTTGCGCTTCGTTGCCATTCAGACCCCTCCCGGGTCGCCAGGTGAAGGGAAGCTGCTCTCAGCCCGCGGTGGACACGCGGGTGAGGTACTTGCCACCTTCACGCGTGTCGATCTTCAGCACGTCGCCCTCGTTGATGAACAGGGGGACGTTGACGGTGAAGCCGGTCTCCAGCGTGGCGGGCTTCAGGGCGCCGGACACGGTGTCGCCGCGCACGCCCGGGTCGCACTTGGTGACCTTGAGGTCCACCGAGTTCGGCACCGACACGTTGATGGCCTTGCCGTTCCAGAAGAGGATCTCCACGTCGAGATTCTCCTTCAGGAAGTTCACGGCCTCTCCGAGGCCTTCCTTGGACAGGAAGGTCTGCTCGAAGTTCTTCTTGTCCATGAAGTAGTAGTCGCCGTCCTGGACATACAGGTACTGCATGTCCTTGGACTCGATGTCCGGCGTGCCCACCTTGTCGCCGGACTTCAGCGTGGGCTCCAGGACGCGACCGTCCAGCAGGCTGCGGATCTTCGTGCGCGTGAAGGAGGAGCCCTTTCCAGGCTTGACGTGCTGGAAGTACTCGATGACGTACGGCTTGTCCTCCCACAAGATCTTCAAACCATTGCGGAATTCGGACGTGTCGACAAACCCGGCCATGGGACCGACTCCTTCATACAGACGTAAAGGCGAAAGTCCGGGGTGTCTAGCCCATGCCCTGGTTCCTGCAAAGAGGAAAGCGGAGGCACGCTGCGTCGCCGGGCAGGCTCGACAAGCTCCTGCCCGAGCGGACGTGCGCGGCTACAACTCCGCCTTCACCTGCGGCGCGGTGACGCGCAGGACATAGCGCCCCTTGCCGAAATTCCCGTCCGCGCGCAGGGCCAGCACCAGGAAGTACTCCGGCGTCAGCAGGCGCATCACGGTGAGGACCTTCTCGCTGTTGACGGACACCTCGGTGACGGTGCCCGTCTTCAGCGACTCGGCCGCGTTCTTCAACTGCGTGAGCAGGTTGGCGTACTCCACCCAGGTGCCGGAGACGTCCAGCTCCGTGGCCTCGTCCTTCTGGAACGTGTCCACGGAGATGCCGTCGAAGCCCATCACGCTGCACGCGAGGGCTCCGTCCACCTGGTTCACCACCGCTTCAAGGTGCGTGCGAAAAGACATGGTCCTCCCGGGGCGTGGTGATGGGTGCCCGGCTCACGGCTGCGGAACCTTGCACGAGGGGAGGTTGCCATCCTGGCCACCCGGCGAACCGCACGGGGCTCCGGGCTCGGGCACCTCGCCGGCCTTGCAGTCAGCGACGCCGAAGTTCCGGCGGATGGCGTTGATCGTGTAGACGATCTCGTTCGTCTCGAACTCCTTGCTGCCCGAGCCGTACTCCCCCGCGAACTGGACGGTGACGCGCACCTGGACGTCCCCGCCCTTCGTCGCCTCCGACAGGATCCCCGAGGCCTCCGACGTGAGCAGGCCGGTCACGAGGACGTTGCCCTGCGAAGAGGGATTCAGGCCGCCCGCGTAGGGCACCTCCGCATCGGGGATGGAGAGGCTCGGCGTCGTGTCGTAGGACAGCCGCAGCGTGGTGACGAACGCGGTGGCGGCGCCCCCCTCGACGCCGTCTGGCTCCAGCGGGTTATCCCCGACGGAAATGGGCGTCGCGCTGTAGCTGTTGTTCACGAGGAAGGCCAGGACGTAGCTGCGGCCATACTCGAAGTTGAGCTGGCCGCTCGCGATCCCGGGCGCTTCCGTGTCCACCGAGCAGCTGGCGTCGGGCAGCTTGATCTGGGTGATCTGGACAGCGGGAGCGCTCTCGGAGCACGAGAAGAGCCCGAGCGACAGGGCCGCCGCGATGAAGAAAGGCTTCATTGGACTGGTCTCTCTCAATCAGGGCGCGAAGCCGTTAGAGGCTCTGCGCGATGGTCTGCCGGTTGAGGATGCGAGGCGTGATGAAGATGAGCAGCTCCTGCCGCTCGTCCGTGTCGTTCGTGTTCCGGAAGAAGAAGCCGAGCACGGGGATCTTCGACAGGAAGGGCACCGAGTTCACCCGCGTGCTGCCCCGGCGGACGTAGATGCCGCCGATGACCGTCGTGTCGCCGTCCTTCACCAGGACCTGGGTCTGGGCCTCCTTGCGCTGGATGGAGGGCTGGCCGTTGGCGCCCGTGTTGGACGGGTCCGGCTGGTTGTTCTGCGCCGCGATGGACATGAGGATGCTGCCGTCCTGGGTGATGTGCGGCGTGACTTCCAGCGACAGGCGCGCTTCGACGAAGGTCGTGTTCACGCCGCCGGCCGACGTCTGGCTGAACGGGATGGACAGACCCTGGCTGATGCGGGCCGTGTTGTTGTCCAGCGTGGTGACCTTGGGCGAGGAGATGGTCTTCACCGTGCCCTCGGTCTCCGCCGCGGACAGGCGCAGGTTGAGCTGCACGGCGCCGCCCGCGGAACCGAAGGCGAAGCCCATGGCGCCACCGAGGCCCTCACCCACCGCCGCCGGCAGGTTCACCGCGAAGTTGGGCTGGGCCGGAACACCCGCGGCCCCGCCAGGCGAGCCGCCCGTCACACCGACGGTGCTGGGGAAGATGAGGCCGGTGGGGTTGCCCGTCGCGGTGGACAGGCGCGTCTGGCCACCCCACTGCACGCCCAGGTTGCGGCTGAAGGTGGTGCTCGCCTCCACGATGCGGCTCTCGATGAGGACCTGCGGCGTCTGCGTGTCCAGGCTGCGCACCAGGGCGCGCGCCTTCTCCGTGTTGGAGCGGATGTCCTTGATGATGAGCACGTTGGTGCGCGTGTCCACCGTCACCGAGCCACGGTCGCTGAGCACGTCCTTCACGCGCGACGACATCTCACCGGCCACCGCGTAGTTCACCGGCACCAGGCTGACCAGCAGGTCCTCCTGCTGCTGCAGCGACTTCTTGCGCTCCTGGCGCAGCCGCGCCTCCTCTTCCAGCGTCTTCAGCGGCGCGATGCGGATGATGTTGCCCACCTGCTCCTGGCCCAGCTGCTTGGTGCGCAGGATGAGGTCCAGCGCCTGGTCCCAGGGCACGTTGCGCAGGCGGATGGTCACGCGGCCACCGACGTCGTCGGCCACGACGATGTTGCGCTTGGAGATCTCCGCGATGACGCGCAGCAGGTTCTGGATGTCGATGTCCTTGAACTCGAAGGACACGCGCTTGCCGCGGTAGCGCGCCTGCTGGGGCGCGCCCTCCGCCGCGTACGCCGGGGCCTCCGCCGTGAAGCCGGCGGTGCGCTGGGTGACGGCGACCTCCTCCGTCTTCACGCCCTGCACGTCCAGCCGCCAGCTCAGGCTGTTGGCGCCCTGGGTGACGTTCTCCTCGATGGCGCCGTCCGCGGCGACCACCAGGCGCACCTTGCGGCCCTCACCGGGGACGCTGAAGGCGCTGATCATCTTCACCGGCGTGTCCAGCGCGCTGGTGTCCAGGCTGCGCTCCAGCTTCTTGGGCAGGCGCGCGTTCTCCAGCGTCAGCACCGCGCTGCGCGGATCCGGACGGTCCACCTTCCACGCCGTCGCGCCGGACAGCTTCAGCTGCACGCGGCCGCCCGTGGGGCTCTCGTCGAAGGACAGGTCCTTGACCTCCACCGCCGCCGGCTGCGGCGCGGCCTGCGCCACGGCGGGCTGCGGCTTCGCGGCCTCCTGCACCGGCAGGGGCTGCGGGCGCAGCGGCTCGGTCTCCGCCACCGCGTCGCGAGGCTGGGAGGGCTTCGGCTTGCGCGCCACCGCGCCGCCCAACACCACCTCCAGGCCGCGCTCGGAGCGGTCCACGCGGTACGCGGGCATGTCGCCCTTGGCCACGAGGACCAGGCGCACCTTGTCCTCGTGCGCGCCCACGCGCACGTCCTTGAGCAGGTTGCCCTTCACCTTGGGCGCCTTCGCGCTCAGGCCCACGCCGTACACGTCCACGGCCAGGCGCGGCGGGTCCACCAGCTCCAGGACCTCATAGCGGGCGATGTCGCCGTCGGCGCCGACGCGCAGCGCGTCGCCGTCCAGGGACAGCCGGGTGATGCGCTGGGCCGGGTGGGCCACGTCGCGCTCATCCGCCTCCGTGGCGACCACGTTCTCACGGCCGGGCGCCTGGGACGGGGCCGCCTTCGAGGAGGTCCCCTCCTCCGGCACCACCGCCACCATCGCCTCCACCACCGGCGCGGGCTTCACCGGCTCCGGCTTCACGGGCTCGGCGGCGGCCACCTGCAAGGGGGCGGGCTTCGGCGCGGCGGCGGGGGCCACCGGCTTCGCCTCAGCCGCCGGAGCCTGGGCGGTCGCGGCGGCGGGGGCCACCGGTGAGCCGTCCACGGAGATGACCACGCGGTTGCCCTCCGCGCGGACGTCGTACTGGGAGGCCTGATCCAGCGCCACCAGCACGCGGCCCACGCTGGCGCGCGCGTCGGAGAACTGGGCGGCCACCACGCCGGACACCGGACCGGTGCCGTCGTGGTGCCCCTTGATGCCGGTGGCGTCCGCGGACGACAGGTCCACCACCAGCCGCTCCGGCCCACTGAGCCGGAAGACGGTGAAGGTGGGCGGCCGGGTCCCGGTCACCACGACCTGGGCACCGGCTCCCGTCCGGGACACCTGCAGGTCCCGCAGCGTATTGAGATCCGCGCCGTACACCTTGGCGCTTGCCAGGACGACCGCCCATGCGGCCGCCATGATCCACTTGCCCCTCGTCACAGCGCTCTGCTCGAGCATGCGTCCCCTCAACAAGTTGGAAGCGGGCGACGACTGCCCGCGGGCGCGCCGTGGGGCGCTACTCCCAGTTCTTGCCCGTCATCAGGTTGTAGGCGGGGTCCTTCACGCCATCCGCCTTGAGCTGGAGACTCACCGGGTTGCTGATGAGTTCGCCCTTGGCACCCGTGAAGACCTCGGTGACGGTGACCGAGTCCCTTAGAATCTGTGTGACCTTGCCGCCCTGGCGCCCCACGCGGGTGTTGCGCCGGACGATGTGGCCGCGGCCCAGGGGGTCCTCGACCATCGCCAGCGGGCTGGCATCCCCCGTGACGACCGCCACCAGCTTGAGCTGGTCGAGGTCGAACACGCACAGGGGTTCGTTGCAGGCACGCTCCGGTGCGTCACGCGCCACCGGCCCGAGCTCCTCCAGCGGACTGCGGAACGGATCCCGCTTGCCCACCGGGCTATAGGTGTAGACGAACGGTGGCGCCGCCGACGCCTCGGTCTTCTCCTCCACCGGGGCCGGCGCGGGGGCGGCGGCCTTGGGAGGAGCAGGTGGCGGGGCTGGGGGCGAGTCCTCACAAGCGGACAGGGTCAGCGCCATCACCGCAGCGGTCATCGTGGACTTGAACGTCTTCATCCGCGTCATCCCTTGTCGCCCCAGTTGCCGGGCGGATCAAGTTTCTAGTTGCTCTTCTTCTCGATGAACCGGAACGTCGTCGCCAGGAAGCTGCTCTGGAGGACCACCTTCTCGTTCTTCAGGGTCGCGCCATCGAGCTTGATGTTGTTGACGTTCACGATGCGGCGCATGTTCGCCATCTCCTGCAGGAACATGGCGATCTCGTGGTAGTTGCCGCTCACCGTCATCTTGATGGGGATGCGCGCGAAGAACTCGCCGCCCTCGACGTACTCGCGGTCGGGCTCCACGCGGGAGATCTCCAGGCCGGACTTCTTGCCGATGTCGTTGATCTGCGCGAGCAGCTCTTCCATGTCGCGCCGCTCCGGCAGCTCCGTGAGGGCCTCCGCCAGCTTCTGCTCGAGCACGTCCATCTCACGACGGCGCTCGTTGAGGTTCTGGGCGATCTCGCTCTTCTCCGCGAGCTCCAGGTCCAGCGTCCGGCGCTCCGACTGGCGGCGGGCGATGTCCTCTTCCGTGGGCTGGATGAAGGAGAAGAAGTTGCCCACGGTCAGCAGGACGACGATGGCCGCGAGCCCGCCGAACTTCGCCGCGGGAGGGGCCTTCGCGAGTTGATCCAGGTATTTTTCCATGACAGGGGTCCTTCGCCGCCAATCAGATGGCGTAGTTGGCGGTGAGGGTGAGCTTGAACTCGACGAAGGACGCGGCCCCGGCCTGGTTGGGCTTGGTCTGCACCGCGTTGGTCAGTTCGATGTTTCCGAAGAAGGGCTTGATGTCGCTGGCGGAGAACTCCTCCACGCTGGCGGTCTCCGTGTTGAAGAGCTCCACGCGCGACGTCTTGCTGACGCCACGGCCCTGATCCACCAGGCGCCCCATGCCCTTGGGCGTCCACACCATGCCGCCCAGGCCGCGCATCAGCTCGGCGACCTCGTCGTGGCTGACCGCGCCGCCGTTGATGGTGACGCTGTTGGAGGCCTCCACGAAGTCCTTGAGCCAGACCTTCTTGGGCATGGCGGAGGACAGCGCGTCCAGCATGCGCACCGGCCCGTTGCGGCCCTTGCGCAGTGTGTCCAGCACCGCGAGCTTCTTCTCCACCTCCGCCTTGCGGGCGTTGATGTTGGTCACCTCGCCGATGACCTTCTCCAGCTCCGCGATCTTCGCGCGCGTCTGGGCGATGCCCTGCTTGGTGCGCTCCAGTTCGCCGTCACGGTCCGCGAACCAGAAGTAATTGCCGACCACCGCGGCGATCAGGACCGCGGCGTAGAGGGCCAGGATCTGCCGGCCCATCTCCCGCTTCTTCACCGCCCGGACGGGCAGCAGGTTGATTCGGATCATCATGTGCGTTCAGTTCCTCAAGGTCGGTCAGAGCGGTATCAGCCCAGCTTGTCGCCCGGGCGCCGGAGCGCCAGTCCCACGGCCACCGCGGCCATGGGCGCCACGTCCATGATGAACGCGGGGTCGAACTTGCGGTTGTCCACTTCAATCTTCCGGAACGGGTTGAGGATCTCCACCGGCACGCCGGTTCGCGCCTCGATGGTCTTGAACAGGGCGGGGATCTTCGCGGTGCCGCCGGAGAGGTAGACCTTGGTGAAGTTCGAGTCCGCGGCGGTGCCCGCGTAGAAGTCCAGCGAGCGCTGGATTTCGCCGGCCACCTGCTCCGCGACGCTGGAGAGCACGCGCTCCACGTCCTGGGGAACGACGGCGTCCGCGTCCGCGCGGTTGCCGCCGATCTTCAGCGCCTCCGCCTCCTCGTAGGAGACGTTGAGCTGCTTCTGGATCTCCTCGGTG
Organism: Corallococcus macrosporus; assembly: GCF_017302985.1. NCBI lineage: Bacteria > Pseudomonadati > Myxococcota > Myxococcia > Myxococcales > Myxococcaceae > Corallococcus > Corallococcus macrosporus. The sequence goes on along the minus strand of NZ_JAFIMU010000002.1, from coordinate 338,868 downwards.
AACTGGTTGCCGCCGATGGTCACGTCACGGGTGAAGACGGTGACGCCGTTGGCGATGATGTTGATGTTCACCACGGAGGCGCCGGCGTTGATGAGGACGACGGTCTCCTTGTCCGGCAGCTCGTAGTTCGTGGAGAACATGTTCTGGACGGCGAACGCGTCCACGTCCACCACCACCGGCGCGAGGCCCGCCTCGGAGACCACGGTGGTGTAGTCGTTGATCATGTCCTTCTTGGCGGCCACCAGCAGCACGTCCATCTGACCGGTGGCGTCGTTGCCGCCGCCGTCGAGGATCTGCGTGTCGATGTTCACGTCCTTCACGTCGAAGGGGATGTACTGCTCCGCCTCCCACTGGATGCTCTCCTCGAGCTCTTCCTGGCTCATGCGGGGCATCTGGATCTTCTTGATGATGACCGAGTGGCCGGACACGCCGATGGCGACGTCCTTGCCCTTGACCTTCAGTTCGGACATCAGCTCCTGGACGGCCTGGACGATGGCCGTGGAGTTCATCAGCGCGCCGTCCACGATGGCTTCCGGAGGCAGCGGCTTCATTCCGAAGCTCTGGAGCGCGTAGCCAACTTCACCGCGCTTGCGCTGCTCCTTGAGCATGATCATCTTGATCGACGTCGACCCGATATCCAGCCCGAGTGCCAGTTTGCCCTTCGCCATGCGTAACTCCATCGGAGAGGCGGCCAGCGTAGCACCGGCTTGATACCCCTCCTAAAAAGTGCTTGGCGCCCGGCCGCCCTGCGGACGGGGGAGCGCCGTGAAAGCCAGCCACGACCGCGCCCCCGGACCCACACCTTCGCGGAGGCCCGATTTTCCGGCCCCGGCGGCGTTCCGTCAAATGGCGGCGGAGGATTCCTGCCCGGGGATTACTGGACGGTCGGCGGGCGGGCCACTCCCCTGCCCTCAGGTCCGGGTGCCCTCGGCGTCCGGATCGATGCCGTACTCCTTGATCTTGTAGAGGAGCGCCCGGTGGCTGATGTCCAGCACCTCCGCCGCCCGGGTGCGGTTGCCCTTCGTGCGCCGCAGCGCCGCCCGGATGTAGGACTCCTCCAGCTCCCGGATGGCGCGCTTGAGCGACAGGTCGCCCCCGGCCTGTAGCGGCGCGGCCGTCCCGGCCGGAGCGGGTGCGGAAGCCGCCCACAGCTTTTCCGGCAGGCTGCCAGGCGCGACGTGGGTGCCCTCCGCGAGCAGCACCGCGCGCTCCATGGCGTTCTCCAGCTCGCGCACGTTGCCCGGCCAGGCGTAGGCCGTCATCAGGGCTTCCGCCTCCGGGGTGAAGCCCTCCACCGGTGGATCACGGTTGAGCTCGCGGTTGAAGCGGTGGAGGAAGGCGCGGGCGAGCAGCGGGATGTCCTCGCGGCGCTCGCGCAGGGGCGGCAGCGTGAGGTTCACCACGTTGAGGCGGTAGTAGAGGTCCTCGCGGAAGTCCCCCTTCTCTACCAGCTTGCCCAGGTCGCGCAGCGTGGCGGCCACCACGCGCACGTCCACGCGCTCCACACGGCTCTCGCCCACCGGGCGGATCTCCCCCTCCTGAAGCACGCGCAAGAGCTTCACCTGCGCGCCCAGGGGCAGCTCACCCACCTCGTCGAGGAACAGCGTGCCGCCGTCGGCCTCCGCGAACAGGCCGCGGCGGGCGGTGCGCGCGTCGGTGAAGGCGCCCTTCGCGTGGCCGAACAGCTCGCTCTCCAGGAGGCCGTGGGGGATGGCGCCGCAGTTGACGGCGACGAAGGGCATGGCGGCGCGGCGGCTCTGGCCGTGCAGCTCGCGCGCGATGAGCTCCTTGCCGGTGCCGCTCTCCCCGGAGATGAGCACCGTGGTGTCCACGGGCGCCACGCGCGCCACCTGCTTGAGCACCGCCTGGAGCGCGGCGCTCTGGCCCAGGATGTGGCCCCCGGACGCGCCGGGAAGCTGCGCCTCGTGCAGGCGGCGGTTCTCGCGCACCAGCCGCTCGCGCTCCTGCGCCTTGCGCAGGACGAGGACGATCTCCTCCGGCTTGAAGGGCTTCTGGACGTAGTCGTACGCGCCCGCCTGCACCGCCTCCAGCGCCTGCTCCTGGGAGCCATACGCGCTCATCACCACCACGGTGAGGCCGGGCTGCTCCGCGAGCGCGGCCTTGAGCACCGACAGCCCGTCGCGCTTGGGCATGCGCACGTCCGTCACCAGGACGTCGTAGGCGCGGGTGGACAGCTCGCGCAGGGCCTCGTCTCCGTCCGCGACGGCGCGCACGTCGTAGCCCTTGTCGGTCAGCACCAGGGTGAGGATGTGGCGGATGGACGGCTCGTCGTCGGCGACGAGGACGGTGCGGAAGAGGGGCATGGGGTGCCGCCCATCATATGCCGTCCGGCCACGCCGTCAGGCCGCTGGAAGGGACAAACGGAAGCACGCGCCGCCGCCCGCGCCGTCGCGCGCGTCCAGCCGGCCGCCCATGCCCTGGGCCAGGTTCAGCGACACCGCGAGTCCCAGGCCCGTGCCCTGCCGGCCCTTGGTGGTGAAGAACGGCTCGAAGAGGTGCGCCCGCACCTCCGGGGACAGGCCCGGACCGCTGTCCTGCACCTCCACCACCACGAGCGCGTTCTCACTCCGCGTGGAGACGCGCACGCGGCCCTCGCCCCCCATGGCCTGGGCGGCGTTGAGCAGCAGGTTGATGAGGATCTGCGACAGGGGGCCCGGATCCGCGCGGGCCAGCAGCCCGGGCGCCACCTCCAGGGTGACGTCCACCCGGTCCAGCTCCGGTCCGGCGCGCACCAGCCGCACGCACGTCTCCACCACCTGCCCCACGTCCACCGGCCCGGGCTGGGGGCTGGCCGGACGCCCCAGGTCCAGCAGCCCCCGCACGATGCGGTCGATGCGGAGCACCTCGTGGTCGATGCGCTCCAGGAAGTCCTTCAGCTCCGGCCCCTGCGCCCGGGAGCGCGCCAGGGAGAGGTAGCCCAGGATGCCCGCCAGCGGGTTGCCCACCTCGTGCGCCACGCCCGCGGCCAGCTTGCCCACCGTGGCCAGCCGCTCGGAGGCGACCAGCTCCGTCTGTGCCCGCGCGAGCCGCGCGTTCGCCTCGCGCAGCGCCTCCAGCTGCGAGCGCGTGAGGGCCTGCTCCTGGCGCAGCGCCTCCGCCATGCGCCGCAGCTCGCGCTGGATGCGCGACAGGAATGGCCCGCCCTGCCCGGAGAGCGGCACGTCCAGTTGCAGCCGGCCCAACTGCTCCACGGACTTCTCCATGGCGTGCAGCGGACGGCCCACCGCCAGGTACAGCACGCCGTAGGCCAGGACCGTCAGCACCAGCAGGTCCAGCCCCAGCGCCAGCGGCAGGAAGGCGCGGATCCGCGCCAGGCCCTCCATGTCCAGCGACCCGGGCAGCGCCAGCCGGCGCGCCGTGTCCAGCAGGCGGATCAACACCGGCTGCAGCGTGAGCCACGACAGGCCCGTGGACAGCGAGCCCAGGAGGAACGCCACGCTGGCGATGCGCCACTTCATCCCGGCACCGGCCCGGGGCCGCTCACCGCGTCCCCCCGAGCATCAGCGCCACGTCCAGCGGCAGCACGCGCGCGAGCCAGGGGCCCAGGAGCATCACCTCCAGCCCCGCCAGCGCCAGCCACGGACCGAAGGGGATGTTGGTGGGACCGGGGACCCACTCCTCCTCCTCCCCCGCTTCGTCCAGCTCCGCGTCGGGGATGGGCTGGAAGAGCAGGCACCAGGGGACGAGCACGATCCGCTTCCACGGGGGCAGGCCGGGCTTCGTGAAGTCCCACGTCATCGTGGGCTCGGGCTCCGCCTCTTCCTCCACGGGAGTCTCTGGCGGCGGCGTGAGGGACACGTCGGATTCAGGGGCCTGGGGCGGCGGAGGCTCGGCTGTGGATTCCTCCGCGCCGCGCGGACCCGCCCTTCCCGTGAAGGCGAGCAGCGCCACGCCCACGATGGAGCCCTGCAGCGACGAGAAGAAGAGGATGCCCAGCAGCGAGTGCCAGCCCAGGAACGCGCCCAGGAGCGCGACGAGGAACTTGTCCCCGCCGCCCAGCGCCTCGCGCTTGAAGGCGCGCCAGCCCACGTACTCCATCAGCCGGAAGCCGAGGAAGCCCACCGCCGCGCCCAGCGCCGCCTGCGCCACCGCGCCGCCGCCCCGCGGAATGGCCAGCAGCACGCCCGCGGCGATGCCCGGCAGCGTCAGCGAGAACGGGAGGATCCAATGTTCCAGGTCGATGAAGGTGAGCGGCACCAGCAGGAACACCAGCACCAGCGCGGGCACCAGCTCGTACGTCCAGTCAAAGCGCTTGAGACACGCGAGGAACAACAGCCCCGTGAGCAGCTCCACCATCACATAGCGCGGGGAGATGGGCATGCCGCAGCCGCGGCACTTCCCGCGCAGCCCCAGCCACGACAGGACGGGGATGTTCTCGTACCAGGAGAGGACATGCCCGCACTTCGGGCAGCGGGAGCCGGGCCGCACGATGCTCAGTCCTTCTGGCACCCGCGCGATGACGACATTGAGGAAGGAGCCGATGCACAGGCCGAGGATGAACAGGAAGAGGATGAAGAGGGGCTCGGCCCAGCCCGGCGCGTAGGTGAACGTCACGGAGCCCGGAATCCTACCCGCCGCTTCCGGAGCTGGCGACTGCGCGATGGAGGACGAAAACCGTCAGCGCCGGTGACAAAAATTGGCAGGTCCCCGGCTGATCCATCCCCTGCCCCGGCCGCCTGCCCTGGGAATCCCGGGGGTTGGGCGGATTGTTCGGCGTGGCACTCTTCGTGCTAAGAGTTCGCACGTCGTTCAACCCCCCTCTGCCTGCCGCGGAGTTCCCAAACATGATGAACCGTCTCTTCCGGAAGAAGGGTGGCTTCACCCTCATCGAGCTGATGATCGTGGTCGCCATCATCGGCATCCTGGCCGCCATCGCCATCCCGAACTTCATCCGCTTCCAGGCGAAGTCGAAGCAGTCCGAGGCCAAGACGAACCTCAAGGCCATCTTCACCGCGCAGAAGTCGTACTTCGGTGAGAAGGACAAGTACGTCTCCGACTTCACGGTCATCGGTTTCGATCCGGAGCCCGCGAACCGCTACAGCTACGGCCTGGCGGCGAGCTGCGCCGAGGGCACCGCCGCCAACGCGCGCGCGAACGCCAACAAGGGCTGCATCGGCCAGGACTCGGGCAAGTTCCCGAAGGTGCCGGCCGCCAAGGACGCCATCGCGGCCCTGGGCGTGCAGCCTGCCGCGGCGGACTGCCCCAACTGCTTCTTCAGCGCGAACGCGGTCGGTAACGTCGACAACGACGAGGCCGGCGACGCGTGGGGCATCACGTCCAACCCGACGGGCGCGACCCTGGCCAACACCTGCGGCGTCGACACGACCCTGACGGCCGCGGGCGAGCCGAGCAACGCGTACAACGACGTCAGCTGCGAGTAATCCGTCTCCCTCCGCCCGCCGCGTTGCCTGCTGACGGGTTGGAAGGTTGATGGCAGAATCGATGGGGCGCCCGGATTTTCAGGGCGCCCCATTTTCGTTGAGTGGACCCATGGTCAAGTCGTCTGCGCTTCGATTCATCCCGGGTCTGCTGCTGGTGGCCGTGCTGTCCGCCCCGCCGCAGCGGATGCAGAAGCAGGGAGGCGGCGCCCTGCTCCCACGCCCCGGGCTGCTCACGGCCCTGTTCAAGTCGCAGCTGGGGCTCGTCACCGACTACTTCTGGATCCTGATGCTCAACCGCATCGGGAGCGCGAACACGGTGGACGAGTACCGGAGCGTGTACGACTACGCGGACCTCGTCACGGACCTGGATCCCCTGTTCCGGCACCCGTACGTCTACGGAGGCATCACCCTCCCCGTCCACCTGGGCAAGGGGGAGTACGCCAACGTCGCGGAGTCCTCCGCCCTGCTGCGCAAGGGGAGCAAGCACCTGCCGAGCAACGAGCGGATCGCCTTCCAGCTCGCCTACAACCTCATGTTCTTCGAGAAGAAGTACAAGGAGGCGGCGGACATCATCCAGGAGCTGTCCCGGCGGCCGGATGCGCCCTCCTGGTATTCAGCCCTGGCCACGCGTCTGTACGCGCAGTCGGGTGACTTCGACAGCGGCCTGTCGCTCAGCATGGCCCTGCGCGACGGCTCCGAGGACCCGGAGACCCGCGCCTTCTACGAGCACCGCGTCCAGGAGATCCTCCAGGAGCGCATGCTGCGCACGGTGGATGAAGCCATTGCCCGCTACCGCGCGCGCGAGGGCCACCTGCCCCAGTCACTCGCCGTGCTGGTGACCGCGGGCGACCTCCCCCGGCTCCCCGAGGATCCGCTGGGAGGCCACCTCTTCCTGGGCGAGGATGGCCGCGCGTATTCCGATGCCGTGCGCTTCCGCATGGAGCTCGTGCAGGACGAGCGCGGCGAGGACGGTGAACGCCTGGTGCCCAAGCCCCGAGTGACAAGCCATGACGACGCCCAACCCTGAAGCCCCGCCCATCCAGGCGCAGGGGCTCCACAAGACCTACAAGGTCGGCTTCTGGTTCAACCGCACCGTGCGGGCCCTGCAGTCCATGGACCTGCGGGTGGACGCCGGGCAGATCTACGGTCTGCTGGGGCCCAACGGCGCGGGCAAGTCCACCACCATCAAGATCCTCATGAACCTGGTGCGCCCCAGCGGGGGCACGGCGCGGCTCTTCGGGAAGCCGGTGGAGGACGCCGAGACGCGCCGGCTGGTGGGCTTCGTGCCGGAGAACCCGGCGCCCTACGAATACCTCACGGGCCGTGAGTTCGTGACGCTGGCGGGCCAGCTGGCGGGCCTGTCCGGACACGAGCTGGACGGGCGCGTGACGGAGGTGCTGGGCGCGGTGGAGATGGCGGGCGCGGAGAAGCTGCAGATCCGCCGCTACTCCAAGGGCATGGTGCAGCGCGTGGCCCTGGCGCAGGCGCTGGTGAGCCGGCCGAAGCTGCTCATCCTGGATGAGCCCACGAGCGGTCTGGATCCGCTGGGGCGCCGGCAGATCCGCGACCTCATCCTGGCGGAGCGGCAGAAGGGGACCACGGTCCTGTTCTGCAGCCACATCATCCCGGACGTGGAATCGCTGTGCGACCGGCTGGCGGTGCTGGTGGGCGGCCGGCGGGTGCGCGAGGGCAGCGTGCAGGAGCTGGTGTCCGCGCAGGCGTCGGCCATGGAGGTGGTGGTGGAGGGAATGAACTCCGAGCAGGTCCGGGGACTGGGCATTCCGCTGGAGTCGGTGCAGGCGCTGGACGGGCGCGTGATGTTGCAGGTGGCGGACGTGGACAGCCAGCGGCTGCTGGGGAGCGTGCTGGGCGCCGGCGGCCGGGTGAACCGGATGCAGCCGGCCCGCTTCTCCCTGGAGCAGCTGTTCATGAATGCCTTGAAGGAATCAGGCCGCGCGTCCAGCGTGGGCGGGGAGATCAACACGTGAGCGCCTTCACCGCGATGATGTGGAATGGTTTTCGCGAGGCGCGCCGCAACCGGGTGACGGTGGTGGTGGGCGTGTTCACCGCGGTGGTGCTGCTGTCCTCCACGCTGGTGACGGAGGTGACGGTCGCGACGTTCGACCGCGTGCTGACGGACTTCGGCCTGGGGATGATGAGCATCATCCTGGTCTTCCTCACCATCTTCCTGTCCAGCAGCCTGCTCAGCCGGGAGATCGAGCGGCGCACCATCTTCCTGGTGGTGAGCAAGCCCGTGTCGCGCCGTCAGTTCCTCCTGGCGCGGCTCGCGGGCAACATGCTGACCCTGGGCGTGCTGCTGGTGGCGATGACGCTCATCTTCCTGGGAGAGCTGCTGCTGTTCGGCGCGGACATCACGTCGACCCAGCTCCTGGCGAGCGCGGGGCTGTGGTTCGAGCTGCTGATTCTCAGCAGCGTGGGCATCCTGTTCTCCAGCTTCGCGGGGCCGGCGGTGTCCGCCATCGCGACCACGGGCATGTACTTCACGGGTCACCTGACGGGCGACCTGTACATGATCGCCAACCGCTCGGAGAGCGGCGCGGTCCAGGCGATTGGCAAGACCATCTACTACCTGCTGCCCAACCTGGAGCGGGTGAACTTCCGGCCCCAGGCCACGTACGCGCTGCCGGTGGACGCCTCCACGTTCCTGTCCGGCGTGGGCTACAGCCTGGCGTGGACGCTGGTGCTCATCACCCTGGCCATCACCATCTTCGAGCGGCGCGACTTCCGTTAGCCCCCTGCTGCCCGGCGCCTGGGGACGTAGCGCGTTCCCAGGCAGGCCAGCAGGAGCCCCACCCACGCGGCGGCCCCCACGATGAGCCCCGCGGTCAGGCCCGGCGTGCGGTAGCGGAGCTCCACCACGTGCCGGCCGGCGGGGACCGCCACCGCGCGCACGGCCACGTTGGCGGGCAGGATGGCGACGTCCTGTCCGTCCAGCGTCGCGCGCCAGCCGGGTTGGAAGGCGTCGTTGACGACGAGGACCGCGGGAGCGCGCGCATCCACCTCCACGGTGAGGTGCTCGGGGGTGCCCGGCAGCACGCGCACCGGGCCCAGCGGTCCCTCCGGCGTGGCGGGCAGCGGGGCGGTGCACTCCACGAGGGCGACGTCTGGCGGCGGGAGCGTGGCGGACAGCATCCGCCGCGCGGCTTCGTCCCGTCCGGCCACGCACTCGGGACGGGCCAGCAGGACGCGAGGCACGGCATCCGCGTACTCCACGAGCGTCAGGCCCAGCAGCGGATCCGTGAAGGTGCTCCGCACGCTCAGCCGGGCCGCGAACGCCGCATGCTCCGACGTGGCGTAGGCGAGGAACCGCGTGCCCAGCCGGGGCGCGAGCCGCGTGAACCACTGCACCCGGTCCGCCTTGAGCTGGCGCACGCGGGGGCTGACCCCGGGCAGGTACTCGTTCGCGCTCTCCAGGCCCCACATCGCCACCATGTCCGGGGCCAGGGCGGACAGCAGCGTCAGGTGCAGGCTGTCGTGGTAGTTCAGCCCGGGCAGGCGCGGCGGCGTGGTTTCGCGCAGCGACGAGGCCACCCGGACGGGCTCCGGCGAAGGAAAGCGCGCGCGGATGTGCTCGACGAAGGCGGGCGGGGTGCTCAGCAGCTCTTCAGGAGACAGCTGGTAGAGCGGCTCGTGGGCCCACGTGAGCGCTCCCCACTGCAGGACCACGAGCAGCGAGCCGCGGAGGGCGGGCCGCTCGCGCAGGAGGGCCAGCGCCGCGCAGGCGAACGCGAGCAGCGCCGCCGTCGCCGTCGTGGCGACGACGTTGTCGGACAAGCCCCGCAGCACGGGGCCGGGCACGTCCGGCCAGCGGGCGCGCAGCCAGTGCTCGCTCCACCACTGGCCGCGCCCTTCCGCCAGCGCCACCCCCGCGAACGGCAGCGCCATGAGCGCCCCCACCCAGACGACGGGCCGGACCGGGCCTCCCGCGCCCAGACACCGCTTCCACCCCAGGCCCGCGGCGACCGCGAGCCCCAGGGACACGAGCGGCACCAGCTTCTCCGGGTAGCGGAAGGGCTTCCAGAACGGGATGAGGTGGTAGGCCCAGCCGTACACCGGCAGCGCGTCCCCCAGGCAGAGCGCGAGCAGCACGCCCCAGAGCCCCACGAACGCCCAGGCGCGCCACTGCCGTGCGGAGGCGGCCAGCCCCGCCAGCGCCAGCACCCAGGCGGGCGTCCCCAGGTACACCGAGTCCACCCAGGCGCGGCCGAACCCTCCGGACGGGACCAGGTGCGTCACGACGACGTAGGGGATGCCCTGCGTGCCCCGTGCGTCCGCCAGGAAGGGCCCCAGGACGAGCTCCCAGAGCCGCAGCGGGTGGAGCGAGAAGCGCTGCGCCTCCCCGAGCGAACGCGCGCCCGGCTCCGAGCCGGAGACGAGCGCCGCGGCGGGCAGCAGCTGCGGCGCGGCCAGCAGCCCCCCGGCGAGGATGAGCAGCGCGCACGCCGTCACGCGCCGGCGCCACGGCCCGGCGTGTGGCTCCAGGGCCGTCAGGCACACGATGAGCGCGTTGGCCATGACGAAGGCCTGGGCATCCCCGGCGAACGCCAGCAGGGCCAGCCCCATGCCCGCGAGCGTCAACCGGGCAAGGTCCGGCTGACGCAGGAACCGCAGCGCGAGCCAGAGCACTCCGGGCAGCGTGCTCGCCGCCTGGAGGTAGGTGGGGTTGTTGGTGATGCAGACCAGGTAGCCGCAGAACGCGAACGTCACGCCCGCGAACAGCGCGCCCGCGCGCGGCACGTCCCAGGCCCGCACGAGGGCGTATGTGCCGCCCAGCGCCAGGAGGAAACAGCCCAGGAGCGCCACCTTCGCCGCGAGCCCGAGCGGCAGGACGAGGTGCGGCCACATCAACGGGTGGAACGTCCCGGTGATGAAGATGCCGGGGAAGGACTGGCCCAGCCCGTCATAGGGGAGCCAGTCGGGGAACTCGAGGGCCGACACGCGCGAGGCCCAGTAGGCCCGCATGGGGAGGAAGACCCGCAGCGCGTCCCCACCCAGGAAGACGCCGGACGAGGAGAGGGCCCGGAAGAAGAAGAGGCCGCACAGGACCACGGCCAGCGCCACCGGCCCCCACCGCCCCACCACTGTCCCGCGCTGCTGGTCGCTCATCGCGCTCCCTGGCCGTCCGGCCCGCCGCGCCCGACCATAGCGGAGCACCTGTCAGCGCGGGGGTGGGGACGCCGCGGCCCGGGCCTCCGCCAGGGCCTTGCGCGCGGCGACGAGGTCCGGCCGCAGCCGCAGCGCCTCCTCGAGCGGCGCGATGGCCTCCCCGGCGCGGCCCGCGCGCAGCAGCGTGCGGCCCAGCTCCAGCAGGGAGTCCACCCGGTCCGGCGCCAGCCGGAGCGCGTCGCGGAAGCGCGCGATGGCCGTGTCCCAGTCCCCCTCCCGCCGGGACACGAGCCCCAGGTTGTGCCACGCGACGGGGTTGTCCGGCATGAGGCGCGCGGTGCGCTCCAGCGCCCGCCGTGCGTCCCCCATCCGCCCCGACTTCGCGTACGCCACCGCCAGGTTGTTGTGGACGCGGAAGTCCCCGGGCAGGCCCCGGGCGGCGAGCTCCAGCTCGGGGATGGCCGCGTCCAGGCGGCCGGCGCCCAGGTGCAGGTCGCCCAGCTTGAGGTGGATGAGCGGCTGGTCCACGACCCGCGCCTGGACCCAGGTCCAGAGCGACAGGTCGTCGCGCCAGGCCGGCACGTACGCCAGCGTCAGCGCGGCGAAGACGGCCAGCACGCCCCCGGACACGAGCGCCAGGGGCCGCGCGCGCTCAGGGAAGCGGGAGAGGGCCGAGCGCAGGGCCACGGTCACCAGGAGCGCGAAGCCCACCGACGGCAGGTACAGGTACCGCTCGGCGTAGGCATCCACGCCCCGGGCCTGCAGGACGAAGGCCGGCACCATGGGCGCGCCCAGCCACACCCACCCCATCCCCGCGGCCGCGGGGCCCCGGCGCCACGCGCGTGCGGACAGCACCAGCGCGGACAGCAGGAGCAGTCCCCCCAGCCACACGCGGGGCTCCAGCAGCGAGTGCACGGGGCCTCCTGGCGACAGCACCGCCAGCGGAGCGGGCCACGCCAGCTTGCCGCCCAGGTCCGCGGTGAACGCCAGCACGCCGCCCACGCGCGACACGCCGTCCACGGGCGGGGTGCCGGGCAGCGCGCCCTCCAGGGCCGACAGCCGGAGCCCCAGGTACACGGCGCCGCCCACGCCCAGCAGCGCCTGGCGGCGGAGCCACGGGCCCCACCCGCCCCGGGCCTCGGCGGAGGCCACGACGCGCTCCAGGCTCCACAGGAGCACGGGCAGGACGAACGCGGTCTCCTTGACGAGCAGCGCCGCCAGCCAGACGCCGGAGGCCAGCAGCGCCCGCCCTGCCGTCGCGGGCACCGGCAGCCACAGCCTCGCCGCCACGAGCAGCAGCAGCGTCATCCCCACATCCATGGCGCCGCTCACCCACGCCACCGCCTCCGTATGGACGGGGTGGAGCGCGAAGAGCAGCGCGCCGCCCAGCGCGGCCCAGTCCCCCGCCGCGCCTTGCGCCGCCGGGCGTCCCCGGACGAGGCAGGTGCGCAGCAACCAGAGCACCCCCACCGACACCGCGGCATGCCCCAGCATGAGCGCCAGGTGGTGCACCCAGGCCGTGGGCCCCGCGGCCTGCCGCAGCACGAAGAGGAACACGTGCATCAGGGGCCGGTAGTAGTGACTCCGGGCATCCTGCGCGGTGGACGACTCCAGGAAGCCGAACAGCGACTGACGGAAGGGCTCCCGCATCCCCGCGAGCGAGCGGATCCACGGGTTCTCCAGCACGAGCTGCTGGTCGTCATAGACGAAGCCGTTGAGGAGGGTGCCCGCGAAGACCCCCAGCGCGAGCAGCGCCACCAGCGCCGCCTGCGACCGGGGCGCCGGGGGAAGGGGCCCCGGCCCCGCCTCCGCGCGCGGAGCCTCCTGGACGTCCGGCGCCGTCATGGCGCGGGCTCTTGCGTGGAGGGCGGCGTCGCTCCGGGCTCCTCCCGCGGCGAGTCCGCCGGGATGATGCGCCAGGGCGCCGGGGCCCGGCCCGGCTTCAGCCGGAAGAAGCGCCGGTCGGAGAAGCGCTCCCGCAGCTGCTCGTAGTGGCCCGGGCCGTCGTGGAACAGCAGGACGTCGTCGGAGAAGTCCGGGCGCGGCGGCGTCCACTCGAACACCCAGCTGCCCACGTCGCGGAAGGCCGGCACGCGCTGCCACACCTGCATGTACGACGGCACCAGCAGCACGGCGCGGCCCAGGCCCGCGTCGCGAACGTAGGCCTGCACCGTCTCATGGATGGCGGACTGCTCCCTCAGGGCGAGCGCATGGCGCACGTCGAAGATGCCCAGCCCCACCGCGAGCGAGCCCCCCGTGGCCAGCATCAACGGCCACGCGGACACCTGGGCCCGCCGTACGAAGTCCACCGCGCGCTTCAGCCCGTGCACCGCGACCAGCACGAGCGCTGGCGCGCATTCCGAGTAGTGGATGGGCCCCACCGCGTGGATGCCATGGTCATCATGGAAGAGCGCCAGCCCCAGCAGCGACAACACCGACAACGACAGCAGGACGGTCAGCCGGTCCCAGGATGCGCCCAGGGCCACCAGCGCCACGCCCACCGGCCCCAGGAACCACACCGCCAGCATCAGCGCGTTGTAGCTGGTGTTCGTCCCGAAGCGCTCCAGCAGGGTGCCGTCGTGCTCGGTGAGCTTCACGGGGGAGATGTACATGGCCATGCGCGCCGGCAGCAGCGCGTTGCCCGTCAGGACGTGGTTGAAGGCGAGGAAGGCCACCAGCGGCAGCACCCAGCCCAGCGCCAGCCCTCCCAGGCAGGCGCCCACCGGAAGCTGGCGGCGCGCCATGCCCCCCAGCAGCTCCAGATAGAACGGCAGGAGGAAGAAGAGGGTCTCGAAGGGGCGGCACAGGAACGACACGCCGCTCACCAGGCCCAGCAGCGCCCACGCGCGCGCGCCGCCTCCGTCGCGGGCCCGCAGGTACACCGCCACCGCCACCGCCAGCGCCGCGCGCGACAGCAGGTGGGCATGCGTCGTCATGGACAGCATGGCCGCCATGGGCGACAGCAGCAGGAGCGCCGCGGCCACCGCGCCCCAGGCGGGCCCCAGCCGCCGCGTCGTCACCCACGTCACCGCCATGACCGGGACGGCGGCCACCAGGGAGAAGATGAGCGAGCCCGTCCCCGTCACCTCACTGAGCGCCCACGTCAGCTGGAGCCCGAGCCACTCGAAGCTGGTGACGAGCCCGTCGCGCGCGTGGAGATAGAAGCCCGTCATGGCGGCCGCGGGCCGGACCAGCGGCGTCAGCAGGTGCCCGGATGCCAGCACCTGGCCTCCGAAGCGCGCGGAGACCTCGTCGTCGGTGATGGGGAAGTCGCGCAGGAAGACGAAGCGGCCCAGCCGGGCGGCGAGGAAGGCCACCATCCCCAGCAGCAGCAGCGCCACCCGGCGCTCGCGCGCGTCCAGGGCCTCCACCCGGCGCCACAGCCGGCCGAGGGGCGCCGGCAGCACGGGCAGCAGGGCCAGTCCCAGCAGCGCGCCGCCGGGCACCAGCAGCAGCGCGTGGCCCAGCCACAGGTAGAGCTCGCCGGAGGAGCTGTGACTCCACGGAGGCAGGAAGGTGACGCGAAGCCCCGGGTTCGTCAGGGCGAGCCCGAAGAAGGCCGCCACCAGCAGCAGCCCCAGTCCGCCCCTGACCACGGAAGTGCGCCACGCATGGGTCTGTTCGGGGGTCATCCATCGGCGGGGGTAGCACAGCCCCGTCTTTGCCGGCAATGCACGGCGGCGCGCGGCCCGCCCGGCAGCCAGGTGGGGACGCGCGACCGCTACGCGCCCCGCCAGCCCCAGATGGCCCGGGGGGCTTCAGGCCCCAGTTGGAAGAGCACGTCCAGCACCGTCACCGCGTGCTCGAAGGGCGGATGCGGCTGCGGATACTCCGGGTAGCCCGCGTAGTCCTTGTACGTGAGGGCGATGCCGGCCGCGTCGAAGGCCTCCTGGCGCAGGTAGTCCTTCGCGGCGGGGCCGGAGACGTAGTGCGTGGCGCCCGCCTGGCGCAGCAGGTCCAGGATGCGCTCCTGCTTCGCGCCCCGCACCGTCCACTCCCGCGAGTCTCGAAAGCGCGTGGTGAGGCCCAGGAAGTCACGGGCGATGCGCTGGACGAGGAACTGGTTGAGCTCCGACAGGTGCGTCCACGTCCGCTCCAGGTACGCCTCCTGGAGCAGCGGCGCGACGCGCGCGAAGTGGGGGGCCTGGCCGTACAGGTGGCGCAGCGTCTCCCAGTGCCGTCGCGCCCAGCCCGCGTCCTCGATGCGCACGTCGCAGATGCGCCGGTCCGTGCGCGAGCCCACCGGCACCGTCAGCCACAGCGGCCCCTGCGCCGTCTTCACGCGGTTGCGGTTGCGCCAGTCGCGGTGCGTGTACTGCACGTCGTCGTAGAAGATGAACGTGTCGACGTCGTGGATGATGTCGAAGTAGCCCTTCCACGGCAGGTAGTTGGACTGGAGGATGGCCACCGTGTGCCGGGGCTTCAGCACCGGAAGTCACGGACCGCCGCCAGCACGCGCGCCTGTTCCGCCTCCGTCATGGTGGTGAAGAAGGGCAGCCGCACCAGCCGGTCGCTCACGTCCTCCGTCACCGGGCAGTCCCCCGCCCGGCCCCCGTGGTGCTGGCCCATCTGGGACAGGTGCAGGGGCAGGTAGTGGAAGACGGCGTTGATGTCCTGCGCGCGCAGGTGCTGGATGAAGCGCGTGCGCGCCTCCAGCGACGGCATCAGCAGGTAGTACATGTGGAAGGACTGCTCGCAGTGGGCGGGCACGTGCGGCACCGTCACGCCCTGCGCGGCGGCCCAGGCCGACAGCTCGCGGTGGTACGTCTCCCAGAGCGCCCGGCGGCACGCCTGGATGCGCTCGCGCGCCTGGAGCTGGCCGTACAGGAAGGCCGCGAGCAGGTCCGACATGACGTAGCTGGAGCCGATGTCCACCCACGTGTACTTGTCCACCTGGCCCCGGAAGAAGCGGCTGCGGTTGGTGCCCTTCTCCCGGATGATCTCCGCGCGCTCGGCGAAGCGCGCGTCGTTGACGAGCAGCGCGCCCCCCTCTCCGCAACTGATGTTCTTCGTCTCGTGGAAGCTCAGCGTGGAGAAGGCCCCCAGCGTGCCCAGGGGCCGGCCGCGGTAGGTCCCGAAGAGGCCGTGCGCGTTGTCCTCCACCACCGGCAGGCCGTGGCGCGCCGCGATGGCCAGCAGCGCGTCCATCTCACAGCCCACGCCCGCGTAGTGCACCGGGACGATGAGCCGCGTGCGCGGGGTGATGAGCGCCTCCAGCTTCGCCTCGTCCAGGTTGAGCGTGTCCGGCCGCACGTCCGCGAAGACGATGCGCGCGCCCCGGAGCGCGAAGGCGTTCGCGGTGGACACGAAGGTGAAGGACGGAACGATGACCTCATCTCCCGGCTTCAGGTCCAGCAGCAGGCCCGCCATCTCCAGTGCATGCGTGCAGGAGGTGGTGAGCAGGGCCTTGCCCCCGGGCAGCGACGCCTCCAGCAAGGCGTGACACTTCTTCGTGAAGCCCCCGTCCCCCATGAGGTGGCTCTTCGCGAGCGCCTCATCGATGAACTTCGCCTCGTCGCCAAGCATGGACAGCCGATTGAAGGGGATGGTCATGGGAGTCCGCCCCAGGAGGCTAGCGCACCCCGGCCGCGGGCAGGCAGCGGGCATGGACGCCCCGCGCGCCGCCCTGCCACCACCATGACTGCCGCCCGCTGAGCCCGCCCGCCCGGGCCCCCCGTCCCTCCCCCATTCCAGCGCGAAGACGCTACAGTCCCCGCCTCCGCCCGCATGCCCCCTGACTCCGTCGACGTCTCCGTGGTCGTCCCCTGCTTCCGGGGGGAAGGCTCCCTTCCCGCGCTTTGCGGACGGCTGGTGCGCGCCCTGGAGGCCCGCGGCGACACGTTCGAGATCCTCCTCGTGGATGACAGCGCCCGGCCCGCGCTCTGGGCCTGCATCCAGGCCCTGGCGAAGGGGGATGCGCGCATCCGTGGCATCCAGTTGATGCGCAACTACGGCCAGCACAACGCCACCGTGCGGGGCCTCCGCATGGCGCGCGGCCGCTGGGTGGTGACGCTGGACGAGGACCTGCAGAACCCGCCCGAGGAGATTCCCACGCTGCTCGCCCGCGCGAACGAGGTGGGCGCGGACGTCGTCTACGGCATCCCCCACGAGCGGCAGGGGCCGGGCTGGCGCACCTGGGCGTCGCGGCTCATCATGGTGGTGCCGCGGCGGGTGATGGGCGTGGGCTTCGACATCTCCGCCTTCCGGCTCATCTCCGGGCCGGTGGCGGCGGAGGCGGCGCGCAGCGAGCGCCATGACATCATCCTGGACATCTACCTGTCCTGGGTGACGGACCGCATCACCGCCACCCCCGTGCGGCACGAGCAGCCCCAGGGCCTGCGCAGCTCCTACACCCTGAGCAAGCTGGTGCAGGTCTTCTTCAACCTGCTCTTCAACTACACGACCTTTCCGCTGCGGCTGGCCTCCATTGGCGGCGCCGTGCTGTCCGTGCTGTCCGTCGCCGCGGGCGCGTCGGTCATCCTCTCCAAGTTCGCCGGCGACATCGACGTGCCCGGCTGGGCGTCGCTGGCCGTGGGGGTGCTCTTCTCCTCGGGCGTGACGCTGCTGGGGGTGGGCATCCTCAGCGAGTACGTGACGCGCATCTTCCTGCAGATCAACCAGAAGCCCCAGTCCGTGGTGCGCGCCGTCACGGACGGGCGGGAGGCCCAGACCCCCTCCCCGCCCGGGCCCGAAGCGGCGGCGAGCGGGGCCCCCCATGGACATCGCTGACGAGCAGCGCGCCTTCTACGGAGCGCTGCTGGAGCAGTACGGAGACGACCCCCGGGCGCTGTCGCACCGCGACCAGGCCACGCAATACGAGCGCTTCCACCGGCTCTCCCGTGTGTTCGCGCATGAGACGGACGCCTTCAGCGTGCACGAGGTGGGCTGCGGCATGGGCCACTACGGCGAGTACCTCCAGCGCCACCACCCGCGCGCGGCCTACTCCGGCAGCGACGTGCACCCGGGCTTCGTGGAGGCGTGCCAGGCCAAGTTCCCCGGCGGGCACTTCCACACGCGCGACATCGTCGCGGTGCTGCCCCCGGAGCGCTACGACTACCTGACGCTGTCGGGCACCTTCAACGTGCGGCTGTCCGCGTCGCCGGAGGCGTGGCGTGGCTTCGTGCACGGCATGCTCGGCGCCATGTACGCACTGTGCACGAAGGGCTTCGCGGTGAACTTCCTCACCAGCTACCACGACCCCGCGTTCACGCGGGAGGACCTGCACTACCAGCCGCCCGGCGCGCTCCTGGACTTCGTGGTGGAGCGCCTCAGCCGCTTCTGGGAGCTGGACGCGGGCGGGCCGCTCTACGAGTACACCCTGCGCGTCCACCGGCCGGAGGCCGTGCGGGAGCGCCACCCGGACCCCGCCTTCGCCCGCTACTTCCGGAAGTAGTCAGCCGGCCCGCGTCCCGCCGGGCTCGTCCAGTTCGTCCGTGAGGCCGTGCTTCGCCAGCCGGTAGCGGAAGGAGCGGAAGGACAGCCCCAGCAGCTCCGCGGCGCGCGTCTTCACGCCCTGCGCCTGCTTGAGCGCGGCGAGCAGGTGCCGGCGCTCGTGGTCGTCCAGGTGCCGCTCCAGGTTGAAGCCCTGGCCCAGCACCGGCTCCCCGTCGCCCGCGCGGGCCTGGGGCTCCGCCTCGCCGCGCACGGAGGGCGGCAGCGTCCCGGGGCCCAGCACGTCCGAGTCCGACAGCGTGGCGGCCCGCTCCACCATGTTCTGCAGCTGGCGCACGTTGCCCGGAAAGGCGTAGCGCTCCATCAGCGCCAGCGTCTCCGGCGCGAAGCGCAGCCCCGGGCGCCCCAGCTCCTCTGACAGCCGCGACAGGAAGTGCGTCGCCAGGGGCGGGATGTCCTCCGGCCGCTCGCGCAAGGGCGGCAGCTCCAGCGTGATGACGTTGAGCCGGTAGAAGAGATCCTCGCGGAAGCGGCCCGCCTTCACCTCCGCCTCCAGCCGGCGGTTGGTGGCCGCGATGACGCGCGCCTGGAAGGGAATCTCCGCCGCGCTGCCCACCGGCTTCACCTTGCGCTCCTGCAACACGCGCAAGAGCTTCACCTGCGTGGAGAGGGGCATCTCCCCCACCTCGTCCAGCATCACCGTGCCCTCGCCCGCGGAGACGAGCAGGCCCGGCCGCTCGTGCGTGGCGCCGGTGAAGGCCCCGCGCATGTGGCCGAAGAGCTCGCTCTCCAGCACGCCCTCGTTGAGGGCCGCGCAGTTGAAGGGCAGGAAGGGCTGCGCGGCGCGGTGGCCCCGCAGGTGGACGGCCCGGGCCACCAGCTCCTTGCCGGTGCCGCTCTCCCCCGTCACCAGGACGGTGCTGCGCCCCGGCGCCACCTTCTCCACCAGCTGCCACAGCGCGCGCATGCGCGGGCTGGTGCCCACGAGCAGCCCGCCCAGCCCGGGGAGCAGCCGCGCCTTCAGCGTGCTGTTCTCCTGGCGCAGCGCGCGCTTCTCCAGCGCCTTGTGCACCAAGAGCCGCAGCTCCTCGTTGTCGAAGGGCTTGCAGATGTAGTCGTACGCGCCCTCGCGCATGGCCTCCACCGCGGAGGACGGCGTGCCGAAGGCGGTGATGAGCACCACCTCCGGCGGCTCCTTGCGCGAGCGCGCCGCGCGCAGCACGTCCAGGCCGCTGCCCGCCGGGCCCAGCTTCATGTCGGAGATGACCAGGTCCACCTGGTCCTTCTCCAGCACCGCGCGGGCGGGCTCCACGCCGGGCACGCTCGTCACCGCGTAGCCCTCGCGCACGAGCAATATCTCCAGGTACTCGCGCATGGACAGCTCGTCGTCCACCACCAGCACGTGGCCGCGCGGGCCTCCTTCGTGGGGGAGCGCCGTCACAGCGGCAGCCCCACGAGGAACTCGGTGCCCTCGGCCGGGTGGGACGTCACGCGGATGCTGCCGCCGTGCGCGCGGATGATGGAGTGCGCGGTGGACAGCCCCAGGCCGGTGCCGCCGCTGCGGGTGGTGAAGAACGGCTCGAACAGGTGTCCCATCATCTCCTCCGTGATGCTGCCGGCCGAGTCCCACACGCGAATCTGTGCTTCCTTCTCCGCCCGCGCCAGCGCCACCCGGACGGTCCCCTGGGGGCCCGCCGCCTGGAAGCCGTTGCGCAGCAGGTTGATGAGCACCTGGCGCAGCTGATCCGGATCCACCGGCGCCGTCAGCGCCTCCGGGGCCCGCACCTCCATCTGGACCTCGCGCGCCAGCGGATCCGCGCGCAGCATGTCCACCGTCTCCGACAACAGCGCGTCCAGCGCCACCGGCCGGCGCTGGGGCTCTGGCGGACGGGCGAAGCGCAGGAAGTCCTCCACCAGCCGCGCCAGCCGGTCCGCTTCCCGCGTGAGGATGCCGGTGAGCTTCGTCACCACCACGTCGCGCGACTGCTCCTGGGCCAGCAGTTGCGCGGAGCCGCGCATGGCGGCGAGCGGGTTCCTGATTTCATGCGCCAGCTGCGCGGACAGCGCCCCCAGGCTGGCCAGCCGGTCCGTGCGCTTCAGGTCCTCCTCCATGCGGCGCAGCTCCGTGAGGTCCTGGAAGACGATGAGCAGCGCGCCCGCCTCGCCCTCCAGGGGGGACACCGACAGCCCCAGCACCCGGTTGCCTCCGGGCGTGCGCACCCGCAGCTCGCCGCGGGTGGAGCGCGGCGCCAGGGACGCCACGCCGGGCAGCAGGTTCTCCAGGGGCAGCCCCACCACGGAGGCGTTGTCCTCCACGTGGAGGATGGCGTGGGCCGCCGTGTTGAGGAAGGTGACGCGCCGCCCGGCGTCGCAGGTGACCAGCCCCGACGGCATGGAGGACAGGATGAGCTGCTGCAGCCGCCCCAGCCGGCGCAGGTCCGCCTCGCTCTGGGACAGCGCGCCGCCCGTCGCGGACAGCTGGCGCGACAGGTAGCCGGACAGCACGGCGATGAGCACCAGCGCCAGCGCGTTGCTGCCCAGCACGAAGAGCACGCGCGCCGCGGGCACCGCCACCGCGTCCACGGGCGTGGTGAGCCGCATGATGAGCAGCAGCATGGTGAACGCGAACGTGGACACGGCCGCGGCCACCAGCGCGCCGCGCCAGTCCAGCACCACCGCCGCGCCAATCACGGCCAGGCTGTAGAGGAACGTCAGCGGCGAGTCCGCGCCGCCGCTCAGGTAGACGAGCCCGGTGGCGATGAGCACGTCGCCCACCACCGTCACCGTGGCGTCCAGCCGTCCCGCGGTGCCCCGGCGCAACCGCAGGCCCGTCACCACCGTGAGGACGTACGCGCCCGCGATGACCGCGAACGACAGCGAGTCCGCCCGGCTGGGCTCCTGCGCGGGCTGAGTCAGGAGCCTCGCCACCGTCACGACGAGCGACAGGCTCGCCGCGACGGTGCGGAACAACACCAGCCACACCAGGCGGGGCCCCAGGCCCGGGGCCGCGCCCGACGCGGAGCTTCCCAGCCGCGCGCTACTTGATCGCGCCGGCAAGGTTGAAGATGGGCAGGTACATGGCGATGAGGAAGCCACCCACCACGCCGCCGAGGAACACCATCAGCAGCGGTTCGATCATCGACGTGAGCGCGCCGATGGCCGCGTCCACCTCGTCGTCGTAGAAGTCGGCGATCTTGTTGAGCATGGTGTCCATGGCGCCCGTCGCCTCACCGACGCCAATCATCTGCACCACCATGGACGGGAACACCTTGGTCTCCAGCAGCGGACCCGCGATGTTCTTGCCCTCGGCGATCTTCCCGCGCACGTAGTAGATGGCCTCTTCCACCGTGCGGTTGCCGGCCGTCTTCGCCGTCACGTCCAGCGCGTCCAGGATGGGCACGCCGGAGGAGATCATCGTGCCCAGCGTGCGCGTGAAGCGCGCCACCGCCACCTTGCGCAGCACGTCGCCGAACAGGGGCAGCTTGAGGAACGTCTTGTCCCAGAACTTGCGGCCCTTGGGCTGGCGGTAGCTCCAGGTGAAGGAGAAGACGAGCGCGGCGATGCCGACGACGGCGTGGATGAAGTACTCCTGCGCGAGCTTCGACAGGTCCACCACCACCTGCGTGGGTCCCGGCAGCGCCGAGCCGAAGTCCGAGAACATCTTCTCGAAGACGGGCGTCACCTTGAGGAGCAGGAGCGCCGTCACGCCGATGGCCACCAGGATGACCACCGACGGGTAGGTCATGGCGCCCTTGACCTTCGCCTTGAGCTTCTCGTTCTTCTCACGGTAGGCGGCGAGCCGGTTGAGGATGGTGTCGAGGATACCGCCCACCTCGCCCGCGGCGCACAGCTGCACGTAGAGCTCGTCGAAGACCTTGGGGTGCTCCTTCAGCGCGTCCGCGAAGGTGCTGCCCTGCTCCACCTTGCCCTTGATGGCGAACACCACCTTCTTGAAGGCGGGGTTGTCCATCTGGCTGGCGAGGATGTCCAGGCACTGCACCAGCGGCAGGCCCGCGTCGATCATCGTCGCGAACTGGCGGGTGAAGATGAGGATGTCCTTGCCCGTCACGCTCCCGGGCAGGGACAGCTCCATGTCGAAGGTGCCCTTCTTGCGCACCTTCGTCGGGTTGAGGCCCAGGGACTTGAGGCGCGCATTGACGGCCTCGATGTCCGAGGCCTCCATCTCGCCCTTCTTGCTCTCCCCGCTCTTGGTCTTCGCCTCCCAGAGGAACTGGGCCGTGTTCTTCTTCGACGCTGTCGCCTTTTGCTGGACCGCTGGTGCTGCCATACCTGGACCTCCGGGGAGGGCGCGAGTCTAACCCGCGAAATTCACGTCGGAAAACTAACGGGCACCCGCTCCCCCGGCCGGCCGCTGGGCTCCGCCCGGCGCACCGCCCGTGGCGAGGATGTTGCGCAGCTCCTCCGGGTCGGAGGAACGGCCGAAGGCCTCGTCCTGGGAGATGAGCCGGCGCGCCAGAAGCGCGGCGAGCGCCTGGTTGAACGTCTGCATGCCGTACTTCGCCTGACCCACCTGCATGGAGGAGTAGATCTGGTGGACCTTGTCCTCGCGGATGAGGTTCCGGATGGCGGGGTTGGGCACCATGACCTCCAGGGCCAGCACGCGGCCCGGACCGCCCGCCTTGGCGACGAGCGCCTGGCTCATCACGCCCTCCAGCACGAAGGACAGCTGGGCGCGCACCTGGGGCTGCTGGTACGGCGGGAAGACGTCCAGGATGCGGTTGATGGTCTGCACCGCGCTGTTGGTGTGCAGCGTCGCGTAGCAGATGTGGCCCGTCTCCGCGATGGTGAGCGCCGCCTCGATGGTCTCCAGGTCGCGCAACTCGCCGACGAGCACCACGTCCGGATCCTGGCGGAGGATGTACTTGAGGGCCGTCTTGAAGTTGCGCGTGTCCGCACCGACCTCGCGCTGGTTGACCAGGCAGTTCTTGTGCGGGTGCAGGTACTCGATGGGGTCCTCGATGGTCATGATGTGCTCATGACGCTCGGTGTTGATCTTGTCGATCATCGAGGCCAGCGTGGTGGACTTGCCGGAGCCCGTGGGGCCCGTCACCAGGATGAGGCCGCGCGGCTTCTTCACCAGCTCCGCCACCACCGGCGGCAGGCCCAGCTCCTGGAACGTCAGGATCTTGAAGGGAATGGTGCGGAACGCGCCGGCGACGGCGCCGCGCTGCATGAAGATGTTCGCGCGGAAGCGTGACAGGCCCTTCACGCCGAACGACAGGTCCAGCTCGTTCTCCTCCTCGAACTTGTGCTTCTGGGCGTCCGTGAGGATGGAGTAGCAGAGCTGCTTCGTCTCCACGGGGGTGAGCGGCGCCGTCTTGAGCGGGACGAGCTCACCGTCCACGCGAAGCTGCGGCGGCGAGCCGGTGGTGATGTGGAGGTCGGAAGAGCCCTTCTCGACCATCGCCTTGAGGAGCTGGTGCAGGTTGGCCACGGATGCGTGTCCTGTCGGGGGAAAAGTGGTGGAGGAAGGGGGTGACTAGAAGCGGTCCGGCGCGGTGTTGCCCACGACCTCTTCCAGGGTGGTCATGCCGTCCATGAGCTTCTTGAGCGCGCTCATGCGCAGGCTGCTCATGCCCAGGCGGATGGCCTCCTGCTTGAGCTCCGCGGCGGAGGCGCCGTTGATGACCAGCTCCTTGAGGCCGTCCCAGAAGGGCATGACCTCGTAGATGGCCACGCGGCCGCGGTAGCCGCGGTCGTTGCACTCGCGGCAGCCGACCTTCTCGTACATGGTGAAGGTGCCCATCTTGTCCGGCGGGATGCCCGCGTCGATGAGGGCCTGCTCGTCCACCTTCTCCGCGGGGCGCTTGCACGCGGGGCACAGCCGGCGCGCCAGACGCTGGGCGAGGATGAGGTTGAGCGACGCCGTCACGAGGAACGGCTCGATGCCCATGTTGAGCAGACGGCTCACCGTGCCCGGGGCGTCGTTGGTGTGCAGCGTGGAGAGCACCAGGTGGCCCGTGAGCGCCGCCTTCACGCCGATCTCCGCCGTCTCGAAGTCGCGGATCTCACCGATCATGATGATGTCGGGGTCCTGGCGGAGGAAGGAGCGCAGGCCGGCCGCGAAGTTCAGGCCGATGTCCTCGTGCATCTGCACCTGGTTGATGCCGGCGAAGTTGAACTCCACCGGGTCCTCCGCGGTGCAGATGTTGGTGCCCACGTCGTTGAGGCTGGAGAGCGCCGAGTACAGCGTCGTCGTCTTGCCGGAGCCCGTGGGGCCCGTCACCAGCACCATGCCGTAGGGCCGGTCGATGGCCTCCTTGAACCAGGCCAGGGGCTGCGCGTCGAAGCCCAGCTTGGTCATGTCGAGCTGCAGGTTGCTCTTGTCGAGCAAGCGCATCACGACCTTCTCGCCGAAGAGCGTGGGGCACACGCTCACGCGGAAGTCCATCTCCTTGCCGCCGCCGATCTTGATCTTGATGCGGCCGTCCTGCGGCAGGCGGCGCTCGGAGATGTCCAGCGACGCCATGATTTTGAGACGGCTGGTGATGGCGTTGCGCAGCTTCATGGGCGGGCGCATCACCTCGTACATCACGCCGTCGATGCGGAAGCGGACCCGGAAGTCCTTCTCGTACGGCTCGATGTGGATGTCGGACGCGCGCTTCTTGATGGCGTCCATGAGGATGAGGTTCACCAGCTTGACCACGGGCGCGTCGTCCGCGGCCCGGGCCATCTCATCCACGTTCTCCTGCTCGTCCTTGGCGACCTCGATGTCGTCGGCCACGTCGCCGACGATGTCCTCCAGCGACGGGCCCTTCTCCGCGTAGTAGCGCTCGATGGACTCGCGGATGGAGATTTCCGACGCGACGACGGCTTCGATGTTGTAGCCGGTGAGGAACTTCAGGTCGTCCACCGCGAAGATGTTGGACGGGTCGCACATGGCCACGATGAGCGACGGGCCCGCGCGGTTGACCGGGATCACCAGGTGCTTCTCGGCCACTTCCTTGGGCACGAGCTTGATGATGTCCGGATCAATGTCGAAGTCCTTCAGGTTGATGGCCGGGACGCCGTACTGCTTCGACAGGAAGTCGGTGAGCTTCGACTCCTCGATGGCGCCCGTCTTGATGAGCGCCGTGCCGATGCGCGCGCCACTCTTCTGCTGCTCCTCCTGCGCCTTGCGGAGTTGCTGGACGGAGATGAGGTTCTCGCGCACCAGCAATTCACCGAGTCGACCGGACATTTCTGGGATGCCTCTTTGAGCGTGAGGAGGGAACAGCCAGAGCCCCGGCCAAGGCGGGACCCGCGGGGGGAAGGAAGACGTGCGACAGGGGCCTGAAGCCCTGGCACGGATCCTCCCGGATTAGAGGAAACCGATGCGCGGCCTGTCAAGGCGCCCTGGCGTGCTCCCTTGCTGTCCGGCGCCCCTTTTTCGAGGCGTCGCGGGCCCTACCCGTCGTCGCGGGCCACCACGGTGCGGGCGGCCTCCACGTCGCGTTTGATTTGACCCACCAGCTCCGCGGCGGAACCAAAGCGCTGCTCGGGGCGCAGCCGCTCCAGGAACTGCACGCGCAGCTCCTTTCCGTAGAGGTCACCGGTGAAGTCCAGCAGGTGCGCCTCGATGGTGACCTCCGTGCCGCCAAAGGTGGGCTTCACGCCGATGTTGGCCGCCCCGGGGCGCCACGGGCCGCCCTCCTCCGCCCGCAGGCGCACGCGGATGGCGTACACACCGGGCGCGGGGCGCAGCTCGTTCTGCGTGTCCACGTTGGCGGTGGGAAAGCCGATGGTGCGCCCGCGGCCCGCGCCGGACACCACCGTGCCGTCCAGGTCGAACGGGCGGCCGAGCAGGCGCCGGGCCGCGCCCACCCTGCCCTCCAGGATGTACTCGCGGATCCGCGACGAGGACGCGACGACGCCGTCCACGTTCACCGGCTGCACGACGTGCACCTGGGCGCCCCGCTTCGCCGCGGCCTCGCGCAGCGTGGTGACGGTGCCTGCGCGCTGGGCGCCGTAGGTGTAGTCGCTGCCCACGACGACGTGGCCCACGCCCAGGCTGTCGAAGAGGGCGGACTCGAAGTCCTGGGGCGTGGAGCGCGCGTAGTCGCGGGTGAAGGGCTGCACCACCACGTGGCCCAGGCCGTGCTCGGACAAGAGCTCCAGCTTGCGCGGCAGCAGGGTGATCAGCTTGGGCGCCAGGTCCGGCTGGAGCACCTTGCCCGGGTGGGGCTGGAAGGTGAGCGCGTTGGCGGGGGCGTGGCGCAGCGCTTCCGCGAAGAGCGCCTGGTGGCCCACGTGCACGCCGTCGAAGTTGCCCAGCGCGAGGGCCTGTCCCTGGAGCTGGCGGCCCGCCTCGGACACGGACTGGAAGACCTTCATGGCCCCCACCTATACCACCCCGCGCGCTTTTGCCCTGGCCAACCCACGCGGCTCCATGGTTAGAGGCCCCCGCTCCCGCCATGCGCCCTGCCCTGCTCCCTGATCCGGTCGGCCTCAAGTTCGTCCCCCTGGAAGCGCCCCCGGACTGGGACGCGGAGTTCGGGTTCACGGGACCGCTGGAGCTGGAGATCGGCTCCGGCGCGGGGGGCCATGCGCTGGAGTACTGCCGCCGCAATCCGGGCGTGCGCTTCGTCGCCTTCGAGTGGCGCAAGAAGTACGCGCGCGACACGCAGATGCGCGGGGAGAAGCTGGGCCTGAAGAACCTGCGCGTCATCGAATCCGACGCGCGCTTCGTGGTGCCGCGCATCTTCGCCCCCGGGTCGCTGGACGTCATCCACCTGCAGTTCCCCGACCCGTGGTGGAAGCGCTCGCACGCCAAGCGTGCGGTCGTGCAGCCGGACTTCGCGAAGCTGATGCTGGGGCTGCTCAAGCCGGGCGGCCGCTTCGACATGCGCACCGACGTGCAGGACCGCGCGGTGGCCATGCTGGGCATCCTGGAGGAGGCGGGCTTCCACAACCCGCTGGGCGCGGGCGTGTTCCACCCGTACGACCCGGAGGAGGTGCCCTCCACCCGCGAGCGGCGCTACCTGGCGTCCGGAGAACCCGTCTACCGCGCACGTCTGGTGAAACCCGCGCCGTAGTCCGCTCAAAGCCTGTCAGGCCGTGGACGCAAGGGGGGCGCTGGCCCCTCGCGGAGTCCGTGGAGGCCCTTGGCAGCGCCCGCCACCCAAGGGAGAATCCACCCACGGGGTTCCCGCCCCGGGGGACACTCGCGACGTTGGCCACGACCGCAGCCTGTTGGGGGGGTGGGCGCTTCATGCCGGATGCCGAAAGGAAGCGGATGGCGGAGGGCGCGCGCCGGAGCGGACCCGCGAATGACTTCTCCGGACGCACCGTGCTCATCGTGGACGATGATCCGGCGCAGGTGAAGCACGTGCGCGAGGGCCTGGCCCCGCACGGCTACGTGTTCAAGGAAGCGCTGGACGGCGCGCAGGCGCTGTCCGCCATCCGCGCGGGACGGCCCGACCTCATCGTGATGGACGTGGAGATGCCGGGCCTGGGCGGCGTGGAGGTGTGCCGCATCGTCAAGGCGAACGCGGGCGAGGGCGGCTTCGGCTTCATCCCGGTCATCCTGATGACGGCCCGGCAGGCGGCGGGCAAGGTGGAGGGGCTGGAGCTGGGCGCGGACGACTACCTGGTGAAGCCCTTCGACATGCTGGAGCTGGGCGCGCGCGTGAAGTCCATGCTGCGGCTCAAGGCGCTGCAGGACGCGCTGCTGGAGAAGAACCGCGAGCTGGAGTGGGCCAACCGGGAGCTGGACCGCCGCCGCCAGGAGCTGCTCGCGCTCAGCCGCACGGACGCGCTCACGGGGCTGTTCAACCGGCGCTACTTCGAGGAGCGGCTGAGCGAGGAGTTCATGCGCTCGCGCCGCTACCGCTCCCCGCTGTCGCTGGTGATGCTGGACATCGACCACTTCAAGCGCATCAACGACACCTTCGGCCACCCCTTCGGAGATGAAGTGCTGCGCGCGGTGGCGCAGACGGCCCGCGCGACACTGCGGGAGGTGGACCTGCTGGCCCGCTATGGCGGCGAGGAGTTCATCGCCCTGCTGCCGGAGGCGGCCCCCCAGGACGCGCTCCGGGCGTGCGAGCGGGTGCGCGAGGCCATCGAGCGGCTGGAGCTGACGTGGAAGGCGCCGGACGGAGGAGGCTCCCAGGAGGTGAAGCTGACCGCGTCGCTGGGCGTGGCGACGGTGCCCGCGGACGACCTGCCGGGCACGGAGGCGCTGCTGCGCGCGGCGGACGCGAGCCTCTATTCAGCCAAGGGGACGGGCCGCAACCGCGTCCACCAGCATGCGGCGTGACGCACCTCGCGCTTCCCCACGGCTGCGGTTTGACCTAAACCGGAGGCTCCATGCGCCCGCTCGCGACGACGACCTGGCTGCTGTTCGCCCTCCTCGCCCTGGGCGGCTGCAACCGGCTCCAGCCGGACTCCCCCGTGGGGGCCTACCAGACGTTCCACCGGCACGTGCAGCGCGGTGAGCTGCCCAAGGCGTACGCGGTGCTGTCGCAACCGACCCAGCAGGTCCTGAAGACGCGGGCCCAGCAGGTGAGCGACGCGTCCGGAGGCATGGTGAAGCCGGAGCCGCTCGCGTTGTTCTTCGCGAATGTTCCCGTGCCGCCCGATGTTCAAGAGGTTTCGCTGCTCCGCCAGGAGGGCGACGTGGCGACCTTGGTCGTGCGCTCGGCGGGAAGGTCGGGCGAGGTCCGGATGGTGAGGGAGCCGTCCGGGTGGAAGGTGGACTTTTCAGCATCCCCCCAGCCGTGAGCCCGGGCATGCCCGGACCCCGCGCATCAGGTAACGTACAACCGTGAACGACAGGAAGACACGGCGGGTGCTCCCCGCAGTCGAAGTCATCCGGCGGCCGGGTTCGCCCGGCGCCCCGGTGACTCCGTCCTCGGCCGCCCCCACCCCCTCCCCCACGCCGAGGCCCACGCCCCGGCCCACGCCGGTGGCGCCCTCCGCCCCGGTGGCCCCCACCAGCGCCGAAGGCGCACCTCGCCCGACGACGGCCCCGCGCCCGACCCCGGGGGTCGCGCCCACGCCCAAGCCCGCCGGGCTGGCGCCCACGCCTCCCCGGCCGGCCACCCCCGTGGCCCCCGCGGGCCTGTCCGCTCCCACGCCCCGGACCACGCCGGGCGCGGTGGGTGCGTCAGGTCCGGTGTCGACGGCCCCCTCGGCGCCTCCCCGGCCGTCCGGTCCTCCGGCGGCGGGTTTCACGCCGGGCGCCGCGTCGCGTCCCCCGCCCCGGGGTCCCGGGATGGGTGGGCCTCCACGCGCGGGCGGGCCTCCGGGCCGCTTCGCGCGCCCCAGCACGCCGCGTCCGCCGCCCACGCCGGAGCAGATCCTGGCGCTGGCCACGCGCGAGCACGTGCCGGCGCGCATCGCCAAGGGTGAGCTGGAAGGCAAGATGAAGGCGCGCATCTGGCGCAAGCTGCACGCCGAGGAGGCGAAGCGCTTCGACCAGGTCTACGAGCTCATGGGCCAGACGCCGGGCCTGTCGCTGGGAGACGCGTTCGGCATCCTCCAGAGCGGCCTGACGGTGCAGGAGTTCATGGCGCGCAAGGAGCGCAGCCAGCGCAAGGCGGCCATCAAGCAGGCGCGCGGCCAGGTGGACAACGCGCTCGTCGCGGACTTCCTGGGCGCGTTCATCGAGCAGAAGACCGAGCTGTCCGTGGTGCTGGCGGAGCGGTCGCTGCTGGACACGCTGCTGGCGGAGGAGCCCATCGCCTTCACCTTCGAGCGCACGGGCCGGCTGGAGAAGCTCCAGGTGGTGCTCATCGCGCGCAGGGGTGACTGGGAGCGGCTGATGCCGAACCTGGAGCGCGACGCGAAGCTCACGCAGAAGCCGGCGCAGGTGGCGCGGCAGCCGGACAAGCGGCCCTACTCGGACCCGCGCCCGTTCCTGCCGCACATCGGGCAGACGGTGAAGCTCACCCTGCGCAACGGCATCACGGTGGAGGCGCCGCTCCTGCGCGTGGGCCGCTTCGACGTGCTGCTGGGTGAGGCCGGGCACGAGCTGTTCGTCCCGCTGCACGCGCTCCTGCGCTTCGAGGCGCCCCCGGCCCCCGCCGAGGACGACTCCGACGACGCGGACGACTCGAAGCCCGACGCCGCGAGCTGACATCCGCGCGCGGTGCCGTTACTTCCGGGCGGCCTTCGCCTTCACGGGCGGGCCGCCCTTCTTCCTTCCCCTCCTCCGACAAGGAGCCCCGTCCATGCGCCCCTTCTTCTCCCGCATCATCAAGCCCTGGCTCGCGCTCACCGCGGCGGCGGTCCTCGCGGGAGCGTCCCAGCAGGCGTGCTCCAAGGAGTCCTCCGCGAAGGAGCCGTCCGCGCCCGCCGCGCAGGAGGTGGGACGGCGGGAGAACGGCGTGCACGTGGTGGAGCTGGCCGTGACGGAGAAGGGCTACGAGCCCTCCCCGGTGCAGCTCAAGAAGGGCGAGCCGGTGAAGCTGGTGGTGACGCGCAAGACGGACATGACGTGCGCCACCGAGCTGGTGATGGACGAGTACAAGATCGACACGAAGCTGCCCCTGGACACGCCGGTGGAGATTGCGTTCACGCCGAACCAGTCCGGGACGCTGAAGTACGGCTGCGCGATGGGGAAGATGATCGCCGGCACCTTCGTCGTGGACTGAGCCGGTGGGGGGCCGCCGCCCGTTAACTGGCGATGTCCCCCCGGCCGGGTAGGCTCGACGCCCTGCATGGGCAGCTCGGAGCTCTTCACCCGGCACGTCTTCCTGGACCTCGAAACGACGGGGCTCGACCCCCGCGTGGATGAGGTCATCGAAGTGGGCTGCCTCTTCTTCGAGCATGGCCGGGAGGTGGACCGCTTCTCCCGGCTGTACTCGGCGTCGCGCCCGCTGAACCTCACCATCCGCCGGCTCACCGGCCTCTCCGATGCGCAGCTCGCCGGACAGCCCCGCTTCGACGCGGAGCGCGCGGAGCTGCGGGAGCGGCTGAAGGGCTGGACGGTGGTGGCGCACAACGCCCCGTTCGAGAAGGGCTTCCTCCCGGACGTGCTCGGCGGCGTGCCGGTGCTCGACTCGTGCGAGCTCATGCACTACCTGCACCCGGAGCTGCCCAGCCACTCGCTGGAGTCGCTGATGCGGTGGGCGAAGCTGGGCTCGCAGCAGCCGCACCGCGCGCTCCACGACTGCGTGGCGGTGCACGCGGTGCTGGTGCACGCGCTGGACGGCTGCGTGCGGGACGGCCGCGCGGAGGACGTGGCGGACCTGCTGGCCACCCTGGATCCGCGCGCGCGCGCGGCGCTGGGGCCCACGCCGCTGCTGGACACGCTGACGGAGGAGGACGCTCGCGACCTGGCGGCGGACGCGGAGGCGCGGCCCCTCCTGGGACTGCTGTCGCGGCTGTGGGAGGCGTGCCGGGCGACGCCGGTGCCGCTGAACCTGGAGACGACGGGCGGCTTCCTGCGCGCGCGGCCGGAGCGCAAGCGCGCCAATGGCGGCAGGCCGCCTCCCGAACCCGAGCTGGACGCGACGCCACTGCCGGTGCGGCCGGACGAGGTGGCGCAAATCCTGGGCCCCGGCGGCGCGCTGGAGCGCGGGGGCGGGTTCCTGTCCCGGCCCGCGCAACTGGAGATGGCGCACGCGGTGGCGCGCACGCTGTCGGACGGCGGGCAGGTGGCGGTGGAGGCCGGCACGGGCACGGGCAAGTCGCTGGCGTACCTCACGCCCGCCGCGCTGTTCGCCGCGCGCAACGGCCTGAAGGTCGGCGTGGCGCCGCACACGAAGACGCTCCAGGACCAGCTCCTGGAGAAGGACCTGCCCCGGCTGCACCAGGCCACGGGCGGCGCGTTCGGCTATGCGCTGCTCAAGGGCCAGACGAACTACCTGTGCCGCCGCCGCGCGCTGGAGGCCACGCGCGTGGAGCCGGGGATGAACCACACCGCGCGAGCGCCCCGGGCCTACGTGCGCGCGTACCTGCGCCGCAGCCTGGACGGAGACCTGGACCGGCTGAGCCACTGGTTCCGCGAGCGCTTCCCGGGGATGCACGGGCTGGTGCCGTCGGTGCGCTCCGAGGCGGCGACGACGCTGGGCGAGCGCTGCCCGCATCACCACAAGTGCTTCTACCACTCGGCGGTGGCGCAGGCGCGCGAGGCGGACGTGCTGGTCATCAACCAGTCGCTCGCGTTCGCGTGGCCCGCGCGCTACGGGCGCCTGGACCACCTGGTGCTGGACGAGGCGCACGAGCTGGAGGACGTGGCCACCACCGCGCTCACGGTGGAGCTGTCCGACCTGGCCTTCCTGCGCCTCACGGAGCGGCTGCACGGGCGCGACGGGCGCCGGGGCCTCTTCGCGGAGCTGCGCCGCGCGCTCGCGGCCACGCGCCGGGATGAGTCCCGCGTGCTGATGTCCGAAGTGGACGACGCCCTGCGCACGCTGCTTCAAGAGGCGCGCGCGCTGGGCGAGCAGGTGACGGCCCTGTGCGAGCCCGCGTCCGCGATGCCCGGTGAGGACGCGGACGACGCGGCGTACGCGCCGGAGCTGCGGGTGACGGACGCGGTGCGCGCCCTGCCCGCCTGGGAGCCCGTGCGCGAGGGGCTGGTGGCGGTGCGCACGGCGCTGCAGCGCGTGCACACGCTGCTGGCGGTGCGCGTGCTGGCGGCGCTGCCGGAGCTGGCGGTGAAGCAGCCGTCGCTGGAGCGGGAGCTGGCCGGCGCCACCACGGAGCTGGGTGAGCTGTCGGTGCTCGCGGGAGAGCTGGCCGGAGAGCCGGACGCGAAGCGCTGCTACGCGGCGCGGGCGGAGCCTCGCAAGGGGCGCTGGAGCGTGGGCGCGCAGCCGGTGGACGTGTCCGAGGCCGTGGCCAAGGACTTCGCCGCGAACAAACGCGCGCTGGTGATGGCGTCCGCCACGCTGGGCACCGGGGACGGCGTGCCCTTCGTGCTGAAGCGGCTGGGGCTGAAGCCGCCGCTCCTGCGCGCACCGTCGCCCTTCCACCTGGGACAGCAGGCGCTGGTGGTGCTCGTCACCGACGCGCCGCGCGCGCACGAGGAGCCGTTCATCGACTGGGCCTCCGGGCGCATCTCCGGATTGGCGCAGGTGATGGGCGGCCGGGTGCTGGGCCTGTTCGCGTCCACGCGGCGGCTGGAGCGGGTGTCGCGCGAGGTGCAGGCGCGGCTGGAGCCGCACGGCATCGAAGTGCTGCGCCAGTCGCGCGGGCACGGCCGGTCGCTGGCGGCGCGGCAGGAGCGCGACACGGGCACGGTGCTCTTGGGCACCAAGAGCTTCTGGCAGGGCGTGGACATCCCCGGGCGCGGCGTGGGGTGTGTCTTCATCGACAAGCTGCCGCTGGAGCCGGCGTCCCGGCCGCTGGTGGCCGCGCGCGAGGAGCCGCTGGCGAAGGCGGGCAACGAGTACCTGGGCTTCCTCCAGTACCGGCTGCCGCGCGCGTTGCTGCTCATGCGCCAGGGCGTCGGGCGGCTCATCCGCTCCACCACGGACCGGGGCATCGTCGTCATCGCCGACCCCGGACACGCCAGCTACCGGCCCATGCTGCTCCAGGCGCTCGCGGGCTACCGCGTCGTCGCGCTGCCGTGGGCGCAGGCGCGGCTGCTGCTGCACTCGGAGCTGATGCAGATGGGGCTCACCGCCGATACCGCGCGGGTGTGAGCCCCCAGCTCTTCCCTATCGAGCCAGCCGCTCGCGGTAGCGCGCTTCCAGGGCGCTGAGTTCGTCCACCCAGGGGCCCGTGGCGCCGCTCGCGCGTGCCTGCGCCAGGGCCTCCGACAGCGCGCGCGAGTCCTCGGTCTGCCGCGCGCGCAGCCGCTGGGTCATGTCCCGCGCGGCCTCGAAGACGTCCTGCAGTTCGTCGCCTTCACGCAGGCCGTGCTGCGGCGGGTTCAGGCTGCCGTCGGCCACCTCGCGCATCATGCGCTTGATGCGGAAGAGCGGGCCCGCCATCCGGTGCGTCACCACGATGGTCGCCAGCGCCACCACCACGATGAACGTCAGCAGGCAGCCGCCCAGCACCCACCACGTCAGGTGCTGGTGGCGCTCCAGCTCCGCGCGCTGCGCGACGATGGCCGAGCGCTCCGCCTCGTACTTGGCGTCGATGGCCTGCGCCTGCTCCCGGAACTGCTTCTCGAACGCCGGGTCGTTCATGTGGGCCATCAGCTCGTTGGAGAGCGTGGCGCCGGACAGCTCGCGGCTCACCTCCGCCGCCGCCGAGCGGGCGTCCACCGCCGTCGCCGTCTCGTGCATCAGCGAGTTCGCCGCGCGCACCAGGAAGATGCCCAGCAGCGCCGCCATCACCAGCGACACACCGACGATGTACGCGGTGAGCTTCAGCTGGAAGGGCGCGTCGAGCAGGTAGTTGCGCCAGCGGCGCTTCGTCGTCGGGGCCTGGGCCGTGGTCGTCGTCATGTCTCGCTGCTCCAGTCGAAGGTCGCGGCGGCTTCCTCGATGGCTCGGGGGATCAGGGCCTTCAACAGGTCCGCGGGCGGAGCTCCCGCGGCGTTCACTTCCACCTGTCCCATCAGGGACTGCTCCGGGTACGTCATGCACAGGAGCGCCAGGCGCAGGCCTCCACTGTCCGTCTTCTGGATCTCCGCCGTGATGCGGTAGCCGTGCACACCCAGCTTCTTGAGCACGCCCTTCGCCCCGGCCTTGGACTCCTTCTCCGGCGCCAGCTGCGCGCCCCGGCGCACCAGCTTGGAGCGAAGCCGCGCCTCCGTCACCTTCACCAGCTCCGCGGGCACGCTGCCCGTCTTGTCCTTCAGCGTGTCCAGCGACAGGTAGAAGCGCGGCCGGCGCGCCTGGTAGGCCTTGATGGCCTTGATGGACTCCGCCACCGCCGCCTGCACCGTGGTGTCCGTCTCTCCCTTCACCGCCTGGAGGCAGTCGAGCCCGCCCGGCTCCAGGAGGGCGCCCAGGCCCTTCGCCACCGCCGCGCGCACCAGCTCGCTGGGGTCCTTGAGGCCGCCGCACAAAGGCGTCACCGCCTCGGGATCCTCGGTGGCGCCCAACACGAGCGCGGCTTGTGAGCGGGCACGCGGATCCCTTCCCTTTTCCAGCTGACGGCCCAGGAAGGTGATGCGCGTGTCTCCCTGCGCCAGCGCAGCGCTCGGCAGCAGGAAGAAGAGGAGCAGGAGTGCTGTCGGCAGCCGCATGGGATGGGCAAAGAAGTGCCAACAGTGTAGCCGCGATTTACCTGTCCATGACAGTTGCCTCTCAGGGCAATCGCGCACACCTTGCAGGCGCACAATGGGCGACGTCCTCCAGGGGGGAGGACGGCTGGGGTGCGGCGGACCCGAGGCGGGTCACCGTGGGCTGGGGGCGCAATGAAACGCGGAGTCATCCTGACGGGTGTTCTGCTGCTGGCGGGTTGGTTGGGCGGTTGCCGTGACTCGGACCGTCTGACGTCGGTGGGCAAGCCGCGGCCTCCCGGGCCAACGCCGGTGGAGTCCACGCCCACCCTGCCCGACTCCGAGAACTCCCAGCCGCCGCCCGGCAAGCCGCCACCGGCACCCGAGGTCGTGGAGCCACCACCGCCGCCGGATCCGGAAGAGGAGGTGCTGGACCCCACGCCCGTCCCGACGACGGACGGTGTCCCCGGGCCCCTGCCGGGCGTCTACACGGACAAGGGCGAGGCGCCGGAGACGGACCTCATCCGGGGGCTCGTGTCCTTCCCCATCCGCGACAAGGACGCGCTGGAGCAGCGCATCGCGGACATCTACAAGCCGGGCGGCTCCCGCTTCCGCCAGTACATGACGCCCGCCGAGTGGATGACGAAGCACGCTCCGCTGGAGAAGGACGTCACCATCGTCACCGACTGGCTGAAGTCCGAGGGCATGCAGGTGCCCTTCGTCGCCACCAACCGGCTGCTGGTGCAGTTCGTGGGGACGGTGGGCCAGTTCAACAAGGCCTTCGGCGTGAAGCTGCGCGTCCTGGAGCGCAAGTCGCCCCAGGGCGGCAATGATCCGCACGACGTCTACGGCCTCACGGAGAGCGTCAACGCGCCGGCGTTCGTGCAGAAGCGCATCCACGCGGTCGTCGCGCTGGACCTGCCCGTGCCGACAGGCACGATGCCCGGCGAGTTCGGTCAGCCGTCCACGGAGCCACCCAACCCCGTCAGCCGGGGCCTCACGCCGCAGCAGGTGGCGCGCGCGTACAACGTGGACTCGCTCTACCAGCAGGGCCACCAGGGCCAGGGCACGAAGCTGGGCGTGGTGATTGGCGCCGGCTTCCGGTGGAAGGACGTGCGCGCCTTCTGGAAGATGTGGGGCATCGAGCGCGAGGACCCCAAGGTCATCCAGACCATGGAGCCGCCCGTCACGCGCTACCGCGAGGGCACGCTGGACGTGGAGTGGGCCGCGGCGATGGCGCCCAAGGCGGAGGTGCTCGTCTACATGGGCCCGGACGCGCGCAACACGTCCATCCTCTACACCTACAACGAGGCCATCTCGCGCGGCGAGGTGAGCGTCATCACCACGTCCTTCGCGCACCGCGAGGACTCCGAGCCGAAGGCAGTGCACGAGGCGTACAGCCACTCCAGCACCATGGCCGCCGCGCTGGGCATCACCATCGCCGCCGCGAGCGGTGACTCCGCGGGCGTGGACGTGCCGGGCAACAGCCCCTACGTCACCGCCGTGGGCGGCACGCAGTTGAAGATGAACGGCATGACGGTGACGGGCGAGACGGCCTGGTACTACTCCGGCTCCGGCATCACCCGCACCTTCGCCACGCCCGAGTGGCAGAAGGGCCTCTACCCGATGCCCGCCAAGCGCGCGGTGGTGGACGTCGCGCTCAACGCGGACACGGGCTACTGGTACACGTGGCTGGGCGTCACCACGCCCAACACCGGCACGTCGTTCTCCTCGCCCATCTTCGCGGGGCTCATCTCCGTGGTGAACGGCGCGCGCGCGCAAGCCGCGAAGCCGCCGGTGGGCTGGCTCAACTCGCAGCTCTACACGCTGCCCGACGTGCAGGACACCTTCCGAGACATCACCGTGGGCATGACCGACCGTCAGTACGAAGCCGGGCCGGGCTGGGACATCCCCACCGGCTGGGGCGCACCCGACGCGGAGGGACTGTTGCGGACCCTGCCCTGAGCAGGCAGGCGACATAGAGCGGACAGGCGTGCGGGCGCTGTTCCGGCTGTCATCCCGGATTGACGGGATGCGAATGCATGCGCAGGGCATGCTGTTCGGGACAGGACCATGTCTTTGTCCCCCCTGCGCACGTCCCTTTCCTGCCTCCTGCTCCTCGCAGCCGCGTGCAGCAATGCCGTCGCTGGACCGAGTGACGCGGTGGCGGAGAACCCCTCTTCCATCAACGCGCCCGGGAGCGTGGGCCAGGCCCCGGCCTCTCCGACCGAGCCCACCGCGCCCGCCGAAGACGTGGGCCAGGTGCCCACCACGCCGACGCCCACCGACACGGTGACGCCCGGCGAGACGCCCACCGCCGAGGCGCCGGTCGTCAGCACGCCCGGGCAGTCAGCAAGCGTGTGCGCGCCGCTCACCTCGCTGTCCAGCCTGACGGGCGACCTGACGACGTGGCTCCAGACGGCGCCCATCGCCCTGGCCAACAGCGGCGGCTTCAAGGAGCCGGGCGGCACGGAGCTGGCCGCGTTCGAGGGCGCCTTCCGCACGCTGCTCACCGAAGGTCCCACCCCGCAGGTGGTGCAGGACCTGGCGGGGATGGGCTACGGCGTGTCCACCTTCCGCAACGCCACGGGCGGCGGCTGGCTGGTGGTGCGCGAGCAGGGGCTGCTGGCGCGCGGCGGCGGCACCTTCATCATCAACCTGTTCCCCGCACGAAACCTGTGGCTGGAGGCGCCGCACGCGGACTCTGATGAGGGCACGCTGCGTCAGACGGCCACGCAGCTGGTGACGCTGGGCGCGCGCGCGCTGCTGATCACCGGCAGCAACCGCTGCGCCGTCACCACCGCCAGCCCGTGCAGCGGCACCACCAGCGTGTGCGGCACGAAGGGCCTGCGCATCTCCGACGCCGCGCACTACGGCAACAACTTCTTCACCGCCGCGCACCGCGCGCTGCGCGCCACCTACCCGGACGCCATCGCCGCCAGCATCCACGGCATGGACGCGGGCACCGGCCCGGAGGCCGCCGTGGTGAGCGACGGCACCAGCGTGCTGCGGCCGGAGTCGATCTCCAACCGCCTGCGCGACGCGCTCAACACCCACCTGGTGGGCACGAAGAAGGCCTTCTCCTGCAACGCGGTGGATGACTCCGGCAAGCACCGCGCGCTGTGCGGCACCAGCAACGTGCAGGGCCGCATCGACAACGGCGCCGGGGACGCGTGCTTCACGGAGGCCGCCGCCGCGTCCGACCGCTTCATCCACCTGGAGCAGTCCGCCACGCTGCGCGGCACCGGCGCGTCGTCCAGGGCCGTCATGCAGGCGCTCGCGGACACCGTGCCCTGCACGCTCGCCGGCTCCGGCCTGGGCTGCCAGGCCGTGGCGGCGCAGGACTGCCCGTAGGCCCTCTGGCTGCCCGCGTAAGGCGGCCACACGCGGCGTTCAGCCCGGCTTTTCCTCCCGTGAAGCACACAGGCTGATCCGGTTCAGGGGGCCAATTCCACTGTCCGGGGTTGGGCATTCAGTGGGACTGGAGGCCCGGAGCATCGGTTGGGCAGCGGACGCTTCTCATCCCCTGAGAGGGGCAACCCTGGTCGGGGACGGGAGCCTCCCTAGATTCGAGCGGCCACCAATGCCGCTCCTTTCGACCCTGACACTGTTTCCGGCTTACTCCCTCGACACCTCCATCCTGGTGGCGGTGCTCGTGGGCGTGCTCATCCTGGCGCTCCTCACGGAGACG
This sequence comes from Corallococcus macrosporus, assembly GCF_017302985.1. Lineage (NCBI taxonomy): Bacteria > Pseudomonadati > Myxococcota > Myxococcia > Myxococcales > Myxococcaceae > Corallococcus > Corallococcus macrosporus. The sequence goes on along the minus strand of NZ_JAFIMU010000002.1, from coordinate 300,188 downwards.
CTGGGGTGGGTCTTCGTGGGCCTCGTCGTCCCCGGCTACCTGGCCTCGGTGTTCGTCATCCACCCGGAGGCCGGCTGCACCGTGGTGGCGGAGTCGCTGCTCACCTACGGCCTGGCGCTGGCGTTCTCCAGTGGACTGTCCCGCACGGGGGCCTGGAGCGAGTTCTTCGGACGCGACCGCTTCTTCGCCGTGGTGCTCGCCAGCGTGGTGGTGCGCGCGGTGAGTGAGACGTGGCTGTTGCCCGTCCTGGGCCACTGGATGGACGAGCGCTGGGGCACGTCCTTCATCGTCGACCGCAGCCTGCACAGCATCGGCCTGGTGCTGGTGCCGCTCACCGCGAACGCCTTCTGGAAGCTGAAGCTGCGCCGCGGCCTGTGGCAGGTCGCCGTGCCGGTGGCGCTGACGTACGTCATCCTCCGCTTCGTGCTGCTGCCCGGCACCAACCTGTCCTTCTCCAGTCTGGAGCTGATGTACGAGGACGTGGCGCAGGACTTCCTGTCCAGCCCCAAGGCCTACATCATCCTGCTGACGACGGCGTTCCTCGCCGCGCGCTTCAACCTCAAGTACGGCTGGGACTTCAACGGCATCCTCGTGCCCGCGCTGCTGGCGCTCACGTGGCTGGAGCCCCTGAAGCTCGTGGCCACGATGGCGGAGGTGCTGCTGCTGGTGCTGGCCGCGAAGGCGGTGCTGTCGGTGCCGGGGCTGCGCACGCTCAACCTGGAGGGCCCTCGCAAGACGGTGCTCGTCTTCTGCCTGGGCTTCCTCGTGAAGTGGACCATCGGCTGGGCCATGGGCGCGCGCATCCCGGGCCTGAAGGTCACGGACCTCTTCGGCTTCGGCTACCTGGTGCCCACGCTGCTGGCGGTGAAGATGCTCCAGAAGCAGGTCATCGCGCGCGTGCTGCTGCCCACGCTGCACACGTCGCTGGCGGGCTTCCTCATCGGCAGCCTCGCGGGCTTCGGGCTGTCGCTCATCGAACCGCGTCCGGCCACCGCGCTGACGGCGGAGGCGCCGCACGAGCACGTGCCCGGGCTGGGCCTGGACCGGTCTCCGCTGGGCCTGATGGTGATGGGCCGCGCCACCGCGCGTGAGAGCGATGTGGGCGGCTCGCTGCGGCTGAAGCACGGCGACCTGCGCGCGTACACCGGGCTGTGGAACGGGCTGGACGCGTGGCTGGAGTCGGGCCGCGCGGAGGCCGTGTCCTCGCTGCGCACGCAGGCGGTGGCGCTGGGGCTGGAGCTTCGCGAGCTGCCGAAGCAGGACGGCGCGCCCGCGCGCTACGCGCTGGTGGAGCGCGTGGAGGGCGAGGGCAAGGCGGGCTGGGACACGGCGCTGCTCGTGCCCGGCGCGCAGGGCCCCGTGCTGGAGGTGCCGCGGCCGCTGACGGAGGCGCCGAGCGCCGAGGCCGCCGCGCTCCTGTGCGAGCGCGTGAGCTGCCGCGCCGTCATCGTGAGCGGTGTGGACTCGCACCGCGCGGGCCTGGTGCTGGGTGACGCGCTGTCGCAGTCGGAAACGCCGCTGCGCCACGCGCACGACGCGCTGTCGTCGCGGGAGCGCGTGCAGCTGCGCGTGGATCCTTCGCTGAAGCCGGGCCAGGCGGTGCTGCACACGCCGGACGGCAAGGCGCCTCGCGGGCTGGACGCGCTGTGGCCGGGCGCGAAGGTGACGGCGGAGGCTCCGCCGGAGCCCGGTGGCAACTGGGGTGAGTCGCGGGTGAGCGTGCTGCGCGCGGGCGCCTTCGACCTGGCCGCGCTGGTGCTGGCGCAGGCCCCCGGGCTGGCCGAGCCGATGACGGAGCGCGACGCGCTGGGCACGCTGATGGTGACGCCGGAGGTGGCGCGCGTGCCGGCGGTGCAGCCTTCGGACGCGGAGCTGCTGGTGCTGGAGCAGCAGGTGGCCTCGCCGCTCCTGGGCGGCGGCACGGCGGACGTGCCGGTGGAGCTGCGCACGCGCTGGGCCGGGGCCATGGCGGCGCTGCTGGGCCTGCGGGTGCACCCGGTGACGGAGTGCGCGGGCGCGGCCGGGTGCTGGTGGGTGACGGACGCGCAAGAGACGCCGGGCCGGCTGGGCGCGGGGCTGATGGTGCGGCCGGGCGGCTCGCCGCTGGCGCTGGAGGTGCCGTCGCCGGCCCGCGAGGCGGGCACGCTGCCGGTGGCCGCCGAGGTGTGGCACGAGTCGCGCGCCACCGCGATGGTGTTCGCCACCGCGTCGGGCGACCTGCCCCACCCGGCCACCTTCGGTGAGCTGCGCACGAGCTTCCAGGCGTTCCACCAGGCGGTGCACCGCGCGCTGCCGAAGGAGCAGGGCTGGGTGCTGCACCTGCGCGGCTTCTCCGGCCGGCCCTCCGTGGAAGCGGACGTGCTGGTGGACGTGGGCAGCCCGGTGCTGACGCCGGCGCAGCGGCCGGCGGACCTGGAGAAGCTGTTGTCGCAAGAGGGCCCGCTGGGCTGGCTGGGGCAGCGCGTGCGCTACCACGACGGCTCCCCGGAGCTGACGGGCCTCAACGACGCGAGCCCGCAGCAGGTCTTCTCCCGCACCTTCGGCGGAGCGCGGCTGGCCACGCTGTGGCTGTCCGAGCCGCTGCGCGGCGCCTTCGTGGGCCCGAGGCTGGCGGCCGAGGAGCTGGCGCTCACGGGGCTGCTGCCCGAGGAGCCGCGCGAGTCTCCCGAGCGCGCGCTGCTGGCGGACCGGCTGGTGGCGCCCACGCAGCCGGTGTCCTCCGCGCTGAAGGAGCACTTCGCGGAGCTGACCGCCAGCGCGGAGCGCTACGTCGCGCAGCAGAACGTGCACGACCTGCGGGCGCTGGCGCAGACGAAGCGCGTGGGCAACGTGACGCGTTCGGTGAAGTCCGGCTACAGCGCCGAATACGGCCTGCCCTTCCTCCTGGTGGAAGCGCGGCAGGGCAAGCAGGTGCTGCGCGCCGTCTATTTCCTTCAGCAGCACCCGTCGCCGGCGAAGCGCGCGGAGCTGACCGCGGGTGACGCGGAGCTCGCGAGCACGGTGGACCTGGCGCTGCGGCACCGCCGTCCTGTGGTGTTGACCGGGGAAGTCTCCCGCGAAGAGGCCCGTCGATGAAGACCCGCAGCCGCGCCCTCGTGGCGCTCCTTGGCCTGATGGTGGGCCTGGCCCTCATCTGGGGCGCGAGCCTCGCCGTGCTCGGCAACACCGACACGCCCACCGCCCGGCGCGACGCGAAGTTCGTCAACGCCGAGCGCCTCATCTTCTACCGCCTGGAGCCGGGCCGGGAGATGCGCGTGCGCGTCCCCGCCGACGCGGAGGAGCTGCTCATCGTCACGCACGAGCTGCTCCCCGACGGCACGCCCTACGCGCCGGAGAAGCAGTACCAGTACGGCCTCAAGGCCATCCTTCGCGGCCCGGACGGCGTGCTGCTGGAGCGCGCCATCTTCACGCGCACGCGCCAGAGCAAGGGCCAGCCGCAGGAGGACGGCACGTTCCTGCAGGAGAGCGCCTTCACCACGCACGCGGATCAGCAGGTGACGGACGAGCGCGAGTTCGTGCTGCGCCTGCCCGAGGAGCGGCCGGAGTACTCCGTGCTCTACCTGCGCCCCGCGGGCACGAACGACACGCTGCTCGCGCGCGTCTACGTCCGCGCGCACCGCACGCTGCCGCTGCTCGCGTCGCAGAAGCTGGCCCTGGCCCGCGCGGAGGTGCGCGCCGGCCGCGCCACCTTCGAGCCCTTCGAGAAGCTCTCCGCCGACACGCGCCGCTGGCTGGCCGAGGAGCACTGGGAGCGCCTCAACGCGGAAGGCGAGGCGGGCACCGACTACCAGATTGAACCCGTCTACCGCACCCCGTACCGGCTGCCGCTGGTGGAGGCCACCGAGTCCGTGCAGGAGCGCCTGGGCGCCGGCCGCGCCGTGGCCCTCAACGTCACCGGCCCCTCGAAGCCGGTGCTGTGGCTGTGGAGCGACGCGACGGACGCGAAGGCCCAGCCGCACGGGCCCGTGACGGTGCAGACGCTGTCCGCGGACGGCTCGGCGCACACGCTGGAGCTGCCGGGCCCCGTGGCGGGCTCGCCCATGTCGCATCCGCTGGAGCTGCCGGAGGGCGTGCACACGGTGATGGTGCGCAACGACGGCCAGGAGGACCTGCGCTACACGGTGGAGGGCCCGTTCGAGTCGTGGCTGCTGCCCGCCGAGTCGCGTCCTTCCTCCAGCGTCGCGTCGGAGGGCCGCGTGGCCTTCCTGCCGGACACGCGCCGCACGGAGGCGTTCGCCACCGGCCCGGCGTGCCCGGTGCTGGAGCTGGACATCGACCCGCGCATGGACGCGGTGGGGCGGCTGGTGCGCATCGACGCGCGCTCGCTGGACCGCGCGCCCTCGCGTGAGCCGCTGCACCTGAGCCTCACGGTGCTGGATGAGCAGGGCCAGGCGCTGGGCCAGGCCTCGCTGGACGCCACGCCGGAGCCCGCCCCGTTCGAGAGCGCGGCCCTGGCCCCGCTGCCCGGAGGCGCGCTGCCGTGCACGCCGATGGCGCAGGTGGCGCAGGACGGGGGCTCCGGAGAAGTGACGGACCTGCCGGCCTGGGTGTCGGGCACGGCGAGCGCTCGGGTGTTCCTGCCGATGGGGGCTCGCAAGCTGCGCGTGGAGGCGCCGCGCGCGACCATCGTGCAGCTCTACAGCTTCCTCTCCAGCGGCCAGCCCATCGCGGCGTCGGCGCCGTACACGAACGACGCGCTCACGGCCGTGCGCTGGCGCAACGCGCCCGTGGACTCCCGCGCGTGGCACCCGATGCGTCCGGCGAACCTGCCGGCGCTGCTGCAGGCGGGCGCCCGGCTGGAGCTGCTGAGCCAGGTGCGCCTGGAGCCCGTGGGTCCGGTGGAGGAGCGCCTGCCGCCGTCGGGTGACGCGGTGGTGGTGCGCCCCTACGGCTCGCCCGCGGTGGTGGAGGTGCTGGAGTCCGCGCAGGCGGACACGGTGGACATGGTGAAGGCGCTGTCCACGGTGCTGGAGCCGGGCCGCGCGGTGCGGGCGCGCTTCGATGCGCGCACGCCCACCCGTCCGGAGGTGCGCCTGTCGCTGAAGGACGCGGCGGCGCTGGGCAACGAGGTGGAGGTGCTGCTCGACGGCGAGCCCCTGCACCGCTTCACCGTGCGCTCCACGCGGGCGCGGGAGCTGCTGCCTCCGCTGCCGCCGGGCGAGCACGAGGTGGAGCTGCGCTCCACCGCGCCGGGGCTGACGGCGATGCTCAACCGGCCTCCCGCGGCGGGCAGCGGTCTGCGCTCGCGCACGGTGTATCCGGTGGGCCAGGGTGGTCTGCGCGTGCCGGTGCGCAAGACGGGCCCGGGCGCCGTGACGCTCAACGTGGTCGTCTACACGCCGGTGGCGGAGGGCGCGAAGGAGCCCCAGCTGACGGTGACGGTGGACGGCGGCAACCCCGTGCGCCGCGCCAGCGTGCTGGTGCCGCACGTCACCCGCGCCGAGCGCACGGTGGTGCTGCCGGCCTCCGAGCGCGACCCGGCGATGCCGGCGGGCCGCCCGGGCGTGAAGTGGTACGCGCGCACGGTGCCGGTGACGCTGGGCGAGGACATCGCGCCGGGCGTGCACACCGTGCGCATCCAGGCGCTGGGCTCCGAGCCCATGTGGGCGCGGTTCTTCATGTTCGGCCAGTCGGTGGAGAACACCGCGCCGCGCATGTGGAACCGGGGCGGCTGGCAGCCCGACGAGGACCTGCTGTGAAGTCCCGTGGGATGACCGGGTCGTGGCGCCCGCTCGTGGCCGCGGGAGTCGTGTCCGTGCTGGGCGCTGGCATCAGCGCCCACGCGCAGACGGCCCCGGGCGCTGAGACGGCTTCGGACTCCGCGAAGGCAGCGAAGCCATCCCGGCAGCGCCCGAAGGCCGCGACGCACCCTCCCCCGGAGCGCGTGCCGCAGGAGGATCCATCCGTGAACGTGCCCGAGCACTCGGGGTGCCGCGTGGACGCGCGCTTCTCCGGGCTGTGGCCGCGCCTGGACGCCGTGACGTTCCACCCCACCACGCTGGAGGAACGGGCGGCGTTCTCGAAGCTCATCCCCGCGCTGCTGGCGGCGGCGCCCACGCAGAAGGACGTCCCGCCGGAACTCACGAACGTCGCCGCGTCCGCGGGCTTCTTCCTGGAGACGTGGACGACGCCGCGCGACACCTTCTGGGTCCTGCGCGAGCGCCCGGACAACTTCCACGGCGCGGGCGCGTATGTGATCCGCACGGGCGAGGCCACCGACGACGTGGTGCAGGTGCCCCATCCGTACTTCGACATCGGCACGGAGGACATCGGCGCCAGCGTCTTCTCCTGCCCGCCGCAGGGCCACGCGCCGCGCCTGTTCATGACCGCCACCGCGCACCGCTACAAGGGCGCGCCCGGTGAGACGCCCGAGGATCCGGAGCACCCGGCGGACGTCGCGCACAACCCGGATCATCTCTTCCAGACCGTGACCGACCTGGCCGCGCGCCAGCTCCGCGCTCCTCGCGTGGCGCAGCTGCACGGCTTCGGCGAATCGAAGGTCCAGAAGGGCCGCACGGAGATGCTCGCGGCCGTGGTGAGCGACGGGACGCGCAAGCCCGGCACGTGGGCCCGGAAGGTGGCCACACCGCTGGAGGAGGCGCTCGGTCCCGGAGTGAAGTTGTTCCCGGATGGAGTCCGGGTGCTCGGTGGAACACAGAACGCGCAGGCCCGGCTGCTCCAGGCCTACCCGCTCGCCCGCTTCCTGCACCTGGAAATGTCATCCCGTACGCGCAAAGCGCTGGCCAGCCCGGCGCGTCTGGACCGGCTGGCCCAGATTCTGTTCGCACCCTTGGAGGACTGAGCGCCGATGTTTCCTGTTCGACGCCGCGCCCGTTACACCCTGCTCGTGGGAGCGCTCGCGGCGCTGCCCGTCATCGCGCAGCCCGCCGTTTCGCAGCCGTCCGTCATCGCCCGCAGCGAAGAGGGCATGACGTGGCAGCCGCGCGCCATCCGCGGCCCGGTGGCGCTGGAGGACTTGCGGGGCCACGCGCCCTACGTGCCTTCCGGCGTCCCCCAGGTGACGGGCGCGGTGGAGGTGTCCGCGAAGAAGGGCGCCGCCGTGTGGCTGGGCCCGCTGGACGTGGTGCGCGTCACCGGCCCCGCCGGAGCGCTGCGCTTCACCCGCGTGCCGCTGTCGGAGGGCACCGAGGCGCCCGAGCTGCGCGTGGAGGAAGAGGGCGTGTCCGAGCGTCCGGGCCGCTGGTACCTGGCGGAGCCCATGGGCGCCGGCAGCATCTGGTGGGTCACGGCGACGAAGAACGCCCGCATCGTGGTGGAGCGCCCGACGCACACGTCCACGGCGCGCACCGAGGAGCGGATGCGCGACGCCCTCCTCAAGTGGGTGGACGGCAAGGGCCCGCGTCCGGCGCTCGCGTTCGACGCGGCCACGCGCGCGCGGCTGGACGTGGACGCGGCGCTGGAGGCGGAGCTCGTGAAGGACGAGCCTGAGTCCTCGCCCTTCCGGACCGCGGTGCGCGACTGGCGCAAGGCCTCGGCGCTGCGCGAGTGGGCGCTGGTGTCGCCGCTCTACGGCCAGGCGGTGCGCGTGGAGCGTCCGCGTCCCACCGGCACGGAGGTGGTGCTGGACGGGATGGACACGCCGTGGATCCGCCCGGAGGTGAAGGGTTCGGTCTGGGCGCTGGAGCTGGAAGGCCCGGGGGTGTTCGCGCTGGAGGCGCGCGCCGTGCTGGGCAATGGCGCGCCCGCCGAGGCACCGACGGTGGAGGTCTACGGCGTGGGCGGGGTGCTCGCGCAGGCGCAGCTCACGCCGCAGCCGGCGTGGGCGGAGGCGCCCGAGGGCGCGGCGCTGCCAGACGGGCGCACCGCGCGGGTGCTCGCGTCGGGTGAGCGCGTGGGCATCGTGGAGGAGATGCGCGTGGCGCTGCCTCCGGGCAAGCACAACTACCGCGTGAGCTGGAAGGGCCCCGCGCCCATGGTGCGCGCGCGCATCGCCACGCGCCGCCCCACGCTGTCCGAGGCGCTGTCGCACCAGACGCACTGGACGGAGCTGGCGGAGAAGGCGTGGGAGGTGGTGAAGCAGGACACCGCCGCGCGTCCGTCGCTGCTGCGTCAGCGGCTGGTGGCGCTGATGCCGGACCTGGCGCGCGGCACGTACGGACGCATCAAGACGGAGGGCCTGCCGCCGCTGCTGCATGCGATGGCCGCCCTGGTTGACGGCGACACGGACGTCGCGGTGGAGAAGCTGAAGAGCGCGGATGCGTCGCCGCTCGCGTGGCACCTGCGGCTGCTCACCGCGAAGAAGCTGCTGGACGCGGGCAAGCCGGACGTCGCGCACGCGCTCTTGGGCACCGCGCCCGCGCTGCCGGACGCGGGCTTCCTCACCGCCGAGGCGTCGGAGCTGGTGTCCCGCCTCCCGCTGGGCGACCCGCTGCGCAGCCGTGAGCTGGCCGCGCTGGAGCTGGCGTGGCGCGCGGAGCCGCTGTCGGAGGACATCCGCCGGAGCTACCGCGCCGCGTGGTGGCGCGCGAGCCGCTGGTCGCAGGTGGCGCCCGCGCCCCGCGAGGATGGGACCGAGGTGAAGGCGTCGCAGTGGCTGGACCTCCAGGGCGTGGAGGCCGACGCCTCGATGGCGGGCAGCGCGCTGTGGCCGCTCGCCGTGGGAGGCACCACGCGCGTGCAGGCCACGGGGCTCGCGGAGGCCCCCACCCTGCTGCGCGCCTACGTGATGACGCCGCCGGGCGCGAAGGCGAACCCGGTGCTGCGCGTGGGGAACAACACCTTCCCGCTGCTGCCGCTGTCGGCGGTGGAGCCGGTGGAGATTGCCCTGCCTCCGGGCGAGCACGCCTTGAAGCTGGAGGGCGCGGAGGGCACGCGCGCGTTCCTGTCGCTCGCGCCCGCGAAGGCGGAGGGTGCGCCGGGTGAAGTGGGCTACGTGCGCTCGCAGTGGCCGGTGAAGGTGGACGCGAAGGCGGTGCGCTTCCGGGTGCCGGACGCGAAGCTGCCATCGCCGGTGCGAGTGCAGTTCCGTCCGCTGAACGCGCAAGCCGGCAAGCCCATCGTGGTGCGCATGAACACCGACGTGGGCCATCCGCGCCGCCTGGTGCTGATGCCGGGCACCGCCAGCCCGAGCCACGTCGCGCTGGAGGGTGCGAAGGGCACGTCCTCCGCGCCGGTGTCCGCGGTGGTGACGCTGCCCGCGCAGGCGCGCGAAGTCTGGTTCGAGCCCGAGGATCCGAAGGCTCAGCTCGCCGTCTCGCTGGCGGTGCGCCGCGCGGAGGTGGCCACGCCCGAGGAGTCCCCTGCCCCGGCGCAGCAGCCGCAGGCAGGCACGGCGTACGAAACGCTCCAGGCGCTTTCGCGCACGCTGCGCACCCAGCCTGATGACACGGAGCCGCGCCTCGCGCGCGCCGAACTGCTCTCGTCGTTGCAGGAAGACGGCTTCGCCCGTGCGGACGTGGGCCGGCTGCTGGACGCGCAGGCGAAGCTGACGCCGGAGCAGCAGCGGCGGCTGCTCGCGCTGATGGATCGTCTGTCACAGGCTTCCCCGCGCACGGTGCGCTTCGCCCAGGCCATCACGCAGCCCACGCTTGTGTCCCCCGCCTTTCCGGCGCTGGGCACGGACGGTGCGGAGCTCACGGCCACCAGCGCCCAGGTCCGTGAGGGACACGCGGACGCGGCGCTCGCGGCGGTATCGGGCGACAAGAGCCTTCAGGGCCGCTACCTGCGCGCCCGTCTCCTGTCGGCCTCCGGTGAGGACGCGGCGGGTGCGCTGGCCATGGCCGCGCTGTACCGCGAGACGGGCCTGCCGCAGGTGGGCCTGGAAGCACTCGCCATGCTGGAGCGGCTGCAGGACTCGCCGCAGGCGTGGAAGGACGGCGGTGCTCCGCTCGGTGCGGCGCTCGCGGGTCAGCTCCAGGCCTGGGCGGATCATCCCGACGTGCGCCGCATGCGCTTCACCGCGGGCCGCTGGACGCGCTGGGAAGGCCTGCGCGACGCGGAGGAGACCGCCGGGTCGCTCGTCGCCACGTCGGAGGCCGGCACGGATGACGAGGACGTCGCCATGTCCGTGCGCAAGGCCCTGCTCGCGCCGCCGTGGAAGCTCTCCGAGGCGAAGCTGCTGCCCGCCGGGGCCTCGCGTGTCATGAGCCTGGTCGTGAAACAGCCCCGGCCCCTGGGCGCCGAGGTCCTCTGCGGCACCACCCCGCGTCCGGGCGTGGACGCCGCCGGCACCTGCGCCTTCGCGCTCCGCGTGGATGGCCGCGTGGTGCGCGAGCTGAAGGTCGCTGAAGGCGAAACCGCCATCCTGGGCACGCGCCTGGACGTCCCCGGCCGCCACCAGGTGGAAGTCGTCATGGCGCGCGCCGACACGCAGCAGACCGGCCTGGTGCGCTTCGTGGAGTCCGAGGAAGCCAGCGCCAACGCCCGCGTCGTGGCCGCCCCGCAGCCGCTGTCCCTGCTGCGCAGCCGTCCTGGCGCGCCCGTCGTGATGACCGTGCTGGGCCCCACCGCCCTGCGCGTGCGCGCCTCCGCCCTGGCCCCCTCGTCGGGCCGAGAGCTGCTCCTGCGCAGCACGCCGCTGCCGTCCGGTGACGGCACGGGCGGCTCCAGCGCGGAGGAAGGCCCGCTCATGCACCTGGGCCTGCCCGCGGACGCCGACCCCGGCCTCCAGGGCGCGTCCCAGCCGCTGGGCCGCATGGGTGAGACGTGGCTGCTCCTGCCCTCGCGCGGTCCGCACCGCGTGAGCCTGGAGTCGCCTGAAGGTGAAGCCCTGGTGCAGGTGCAACTGGGTGTCGCCTCGGATCCGAGCGCGCTCGCGGCCCCGTCGTGGGCGCAGGGCAGCACGGGTCTGGAGCCCCTGCCCTGGCCCGCGCTGCCGCCCAGCCTGTCGCTCCTGCCGGAGGGCATGCCTCCGGAAACGCGCACCGGCGGCCTGGGCATGGTGTCCGCGGAGATGGGCTACCGCAGCGAGGACGTGGAGGAAGGCGAGCTGCTCAACCGCCCGCTCCAGACAGGCCTGGAGGTCCGCCTGTCCCTGCGCCGCGAGCTGTCCCCGGGCCGCGCGTGGCTGCGCTTCACGCCCGAGGCGCGCTACCCGCTCAACCAGACCGCCGTGCTCGGCGGCACCGTGGCCGGCTACGTGAACCAGCTCCCCGGTGACCTGCGTCTGTCCATGCAGGGCAGCGTGTTCTCGCAGACCATCGACGGCGCCATGCGCTGGAGCGCGAGAGGCCGCATCGCCGCGGACCGCTACTTCCGCCTGTCCCCGGACGTGGGCCTCATCCCCGGCCTGGGCCTGACGGTGGAGTCCATGCAGGGCGGCAGCGCGGTGGAGGCCAGCCGCTACGACCAGAACGTCTACTGGCTCTACGGCAAGGACCACCCGCAACGCCTGTCGCCCCGTCTGTCCTTGCGCTGGCAGCCCTTCCAGGACCACGTGGCCACGCTGGGCATGTCCGCGGTGAGCAACGCGAACCTCTACACCGTGGACAACGCGGGCGCCTACGCGAGCTGGGCGGCGCTGCTGGGCGGCAAGCTCCAGGGCACGCGCGTGGAGCTGGGCTACGGCGCGTCGCAGCGCTTCCAGGATGATCACCGCGCCACCGCGTACCTGCGCCACCGCGTGTCGGGCCGTCTGGATTGGAACGTGTGGATGGGCAAGGGCGGCAACCGCCTCATGCTCTTCGCGGAAGACCGCGCGTTCCTCTCCGGCCCGTACGGCACGCAGAACGTCTTTTCACTCGGAGCGCGGTGGGATTGGACGGGTGGACGTGGGTTGCAGGACGTCACGCCCACCGAGGAGGAGTTCGAAGAGCTGCTGGATGAACGACGTTTGCAGCCCTGAGACGTCCCGAGCTGTCCTGATCCGAACGCGTGCCTGGGGGGGCCGGGCAGGTTTCTCAAGCAATGAATAGCTCTGGCCGCGACATGCACCCGGCGAACGAACCACTCGAATCCCAGCTGCTGGAAGCCCTGCCCCCCCTGCACCGGCGTGTGCGGGGGGCCTCGGTCGAGGTCCTGGCCCAGCGGCTGACGGAAACCTGTCCCCGCCCCGCGGGCCTGGAAGGGCTGGCCCCGTGGCTGGGCGTGGCCCTGGAGGCCCTGGAGACGGAGCTGGCGGCGATCCACGCGGAGATCGTCCAGTTCACCCGCCAGCACAACGAGGCGGTGGATGACGCCGCGCGCCGCCAGGTCCTGGTGGATCACATCAAGGCCACGGTGAAGGACCGCAAGGACCGCAAGGAGGACCTGCGTGCCCTGGACCGGTGGATGGGCTTCGACGCCCTGCGCGAGCGGCAGGAGAAGCGCCGCCACAAGCTGTTGATCGAAGAAGAGACGGCGCTGCGCGCGCTGACGGGCGTGCTGGCCACGGCCCCCCCCAAGGAGCTCCAGCCCGCCGCCGTGCCGCTGGCGAGGCAGCTCCTGGACCGCGCGGTGGACGCACCCCGAGCGCAGAACCGCTTCGCCGCGCTGGAGGCCTTCCGGCAGCTCGCGCAGACCGTGCCGGGTGTCGCCGCGTCGCTGCCCGAAGTGGGCCCCACGCTGACGAGCCTCGCGGGCCAGGAGGACGTGAGCCCGTTCTTCCAGGCGGAGGCCCTGCGCGCGCTGCTCACGGTGGACGTGCTCGAGGGCATCACCCTGCTGCGCCAGCGGCTGCGCGCGAAGGCCCCGTCGGACAAGGACTTCCTCTTCCGCCGTCAGGTGCTGGAGCAGTGCGCGCCGCTGCTCTCCGAAGAGCACCGCATGCCGCTGCTCACCGAGGTCGCGCACAACGACCCCAGCGAGTACGTGCGCATGGGCCTGTGCGCCCTCATCGCGCAGCGTCCGGATGGTCAATCCCTGCTGCGCCGTCTCGCGGGCCTGGAGCCCATGCCCGCCGTCGCGGGACAGGCCCTGTCGGAGCCGAGCCCGCGCGTGCGCACCGCCGCCGTGCTGGCCGCGGTGGACGCGGCGCTCGCATCGCCGAAGGTGAAGGGTCCCGCCCTCCAGGTGCTGGTGGACGTGCTCGGCCGTGACACCGCGCCGCTCGTGCTGCGCGTGTCGTGCGAGCGCGCCGCCGCGCTGGCCGAAGCGCTGGGAGCCGCGGGCCTCGGTCCCGCGCACGCGGCGCTGCTGGATGCCGTGGAGTCGCTGACGACGCAGCCGGGCGCCTCGGGCCCGGTGGTGGAGGCAGCGGCCACCGCGGCGCAGGTGCTCCGCCGGGTGAAGGATCCGGCGCGCCAGGCGTGGACGGCGTTCCTCGCCGGCCGTGTCTCCAAGCTCCGTCCGGGCAGCCGCACGCGCATCCCGCTCCAGCCCGCGCCGGAGAACCTGCCGCCGATGCCGGAGGGCCCCGCGTGGCTGGGCGCCATCCTCGCGGACCTGTCGCAGGACGGGCACGGCCTCTACGCGGAGCGCACGGACAAGACGCTGACGCTGTGGCACGGCGACCGGCAGGAGCGCCGCCTGTGGCGCATGTGGCACGAGCTGGGCCGCCCCGCGCCGAACAAGCGCCAGGCGTTCCTGCACACCACCGGCCGCGTGATGTCCGGCACGCTGCGTGCGCACCCGGGCCACCTGGATGAAATCACGGAGACGCTGGTCCCCGGCGAGCGCGTCCACGTGGCGAGCCAGGGCAGCTGGGGCCGCCACCTGCCCACCGTGGACGACCTGCTGGACATGCCGCTGTCCAAGGACGGCAAGGTCCACCTCTTCAGCAGCCACGGCGAGACGGTGCTGGTGCCGCCCGCGTCGCGCCTGCGCCGGCTGACGAACCGCCTGAAGGTGTCCAAGGACTACCGCAAGCTCGCGTCGCTGCGGCTCGACTCGCTGGGAGGCGAGGAGCCCCGCGAGCGCCGCCGCTTCGTGGAGCACGTGGAGAAGGACCTGGGCGTCCAGGTGCACTTCACGCCATACGGTCAGAACAAGCAGGTCCCCTCGCCGCTCGCCACGCTCTTCCACGAGCCGGAGGCCGCGCCGAAGCCGACGTCCACGCTGCACACGCCCGCGCTCGTGGGCCTGCAGAGCGGGTTCCTGGCGCTCCTCACCGAGCGCATCATGGAGAACGAGGGCTACTTCCTCGGCATGGGAGGCAACGGCATCGCGGCGCTGGGCCTCTTCACCGCGGCGCTCTTCTCCATCTTCCTGGGCGACACGTACGTGAAGCGCCAGAACGTGCGCAAGTCGCGGGAGAAGATTCCGCTCGTCATCGGCGGCTGGGGCACGCGCGGCAAGTCCGGCACGGAGCGCCTGAAGGCGGCGCTCTTCTCCGGCATGGGCTTCGAGGTCTTCGCGAAGACGACGGGCTCCGAAGCGATGTTCGTGCACAGCGCCCCGGGCGCCGGGCCGTCCGAGTTCTTCATCTTCCGCCCCTACGACAAGGCCACCATCTGGGAGCAGAAGGACATGGTGGAGCTGGGCGCGCGCCTGGGCACGGAGGTCTTCCTCTGGGAGTGCATGGCGCTCCAGCCCAACTTCGTCGAACTGCTCCAGAACGACTGGATGAAGGACGACTTCGCCACGCTGACCAACGCCTATCCGGACCATGAGGACATCCAGGGCCCGGCGGGCATCAACGTCGCGTCCGTCATCACCAACTTCATGCCCAAGGGCGGCCGGGTGGTGACGACGGAGGACCACTTCCTGCCGCTCTTCAAGCAGGCGGCGAAGGAGAAGGACACGACGCTGCTGCACAGCGCGTGGTGGGAGGCGGAGCTCATCCCCGAGGAGTTCCTCGCGCTGTTCCCCTACCGCGAGCACCCGCGCAACATGGCGCTGGTGGCCACGCTGGCCGAGCAGCTCGGCGTGTCGCGGCCGTACGCGCTGGCGCTGATGGCCGAGCACGTGCAGCCGGAAATCGGCGTGCTGAAGGTCTTCCCGCCGGCGCTGGTGCGCGGCCGCCAGCTCCAGTTCATCAACGGGCACTCGGCGAACGAGCGCACGGGCTTCATGAACAACTGGATCCGCACGGGCCTGGGGGACGTGGATCCGGACGCGAACCCGGAGCGCGCCGTCATCACGGTCATCAACAACCGCTGGGACCGCGTGTCCCGCTCGGAAGTCTTCGCGCGCATCATGGTGGAGGACGCGCCCGCGGACCGGCACGTGCTCATCGGCACGAACCTGGAGGGCCTCCAGAAGTACGTGCGCGACGCGCTGGACCGGCACCTGCTGAGCACGGAGGTCGTCGCGGCGGAAGAGGTCTCGAGCCCCGAGGGTCAGGCCCGCGCGGAGGCACGGCTCGCGAAGGAGCTGGCGAAGCTGAAGGTGCCGCGTCCCACGATGGCGACGTTCATGGACCGGCTGGAGCGGTACGCGGCTGGCGCGGGGCTCCAGTCCACGGCCACGCTGGCGCTGACGGCGGCGGTGGGCAAGGCGCTGGAGGGCGGCGACGACGAGGTGGGCGTGGAGAAGATCCGCCGCGCGCTGGAGCGCGAGGTGGGCCCGCTCATCGACGAGGCGCTGTCGCCGGTGTCGCGCGCGCAGCCTTCGCCGCTGCCGGAGGTGCTGACTGCCGCGACGAAGGACGAGGTGCGCGAGCACGCGCTGTACCTGCTGGCGCGCATGGCGGTGCACGCGCGGCTGAAGGCGCTCCTGCCCCGGGGCGAAGCGGATGCGCAGGGCCGCGTGAAGGCGTTCCACGCGAAGTTCCGTGACGCCTACAAGGCCATGATGCTGGAGCAGTTGGTGCCGGTGTCCGACTCGCAGGCGACGGGCGACCAGGTGGTGGACGCGTGCGCCCGCGCGGTGCCGCCCGGGATGCAGGTGAGCATCATGGGTGCGCAGAACATCAAGGGCACGGGCCTGGACTGGGTGTACCGCTGGATGGCGCTGGACCGCGTGACGACGGCGCTCAAGGCGCTGGAGGGCACGTCGGTGGAGGCGCGGCGGCGGGCGCTGGAGTCGCTGGAGACGTTCGACGACTCGGGCTTCGTGGACGCGGGCCTGGCGCGCACGGTGCTGCCGGGGCTCGTCGGCAAGGCCAGCTCGCCGGACGAAGCGGACCGGCTGCGCAAGCTGGCCGAGCGCGCCCGGGCGCGGCACGAACTGAAGATCAACGCGCTCACGCACACGGCGGCGGGCGGCGCGACGCAGGTGGTGGTGCGCAAGCTGGAGAAGGTGTTCGACTACCTGGACAGCGTGACGCGCCGCCGGCTGAGCGAGATGCTGCTGGAGGACCTGGAGTCGGGCCGCGTGTCGCACGCGCGGGCGGCCGTGGAGACGCGCAAGCTGTACGAGCGCCAGAAGGGCGGCTGGCTCTTCCGCGGCCTCAAGAAGCAGCCGAAGCGGCTGGCGCCGGTGCCGGTGGTGGAGGCGCCCGTGCCCGCGATGGAGGAGGCGTCGCTGCCGGCGTCCGCGGAGGCGGTGTTCAAGACGAGCGTGGAGCTCCCCAGCACGAAGGTGCCGGTGCACCACGTTCCCCTGGACATCAACGCGTTGACGAAGGGCGAAGGGCCCGTGCTGGTGCGTGACGAGCCTTTGAAGAAGCAGGGACCGGACCTCCCCGCCCCCGAAGCGGTGGATGACGCGGGCGAGCCGCTGTCCTGAGTCCCCCTGAGCGCGAGACCCGAGGAGAGACGTACATGGAGGACATTCCCATCACGGACGCGATGCTCGGGGAGCGCGTCCCTACCCTTTCGCGGCACAACGCCGTGGAGCCCGCGCCGCGCAAGCGCGTGGAGCCCCTGTGCGTGGAGGAGGTCCGGAGCCTTCCGGCCTTCGACGCGCTGGAGTCCGAGTGGAACGCGCTGGTGAAGCGCGTGGACGACCAGGTGTTCTACCGGCACGAGTTCGTGCGCTGCTGGATGGAGCACTTCGCGCCCGGAGCCACCCTGCGAATCCTCACCGCGAGGAACGCGCTGGGCACGTTGGTGGCGGTGCTGGGCCTCAAGGAGGAACAGGGCCATCAGTACGGCCTGCCGGTGCGGCAGTTGGTGTCGCTGACGAACAAGCACTCCTGCCGCTTCGACCTCGTAGCCGAGGAGCCGAAGCGCGCGGCGGTGGCCTTCCTGTCGCACCTGATGGGCGACCCGAGCTGGGAGGTGCTCCGGCTGTCGGACGTGCCCGAAGGCGGCGCGGCCTGGGAGCTGGTGCACGCGGCGAAGGGCGCGGGAATGCCCTGGGGCGCGTGGCCGAGCGCGCGCTCCCCGTACCTGGTGCTGCCCACCACGGTGGCGGCGTGGACGAAGGGACGCAGCAACGCGAAGCCGCTGCGGAGGAGGCGCAGGCGCCTGGAAGAGAAGGGCCGCGTGGAGGTGGAGCGCGTGGCCGAAGTGGAGGGCCTGGGGTCGAAGTTGGAGGAGGCCTTCGCACTGGAACAGAGCGGCTGGAAGGCACAGGAAGGCACGGCGATCGCGCAGGCGGAGCACCGCCGCGGCTTCTACACGGGCCTGGCGCGCACGGCGGCGGAGCGCGGTTGGCTGGGATTGTATTTCCTGCGGTTGGACGGGCGGCCCATCGCCTTCCAGTACGGCCTTGAGTACAGCGGCCGATATCTGGCGATGAAGCCGGGCTACGACGAGACGTTGTCGGAAGTGAGCCCGGGGCATCTCTTGACGGAGAGCCTGGTCCAGGACTGCATTGGGAGGGGCTTGGGCGAGCTGGACTTGCTGGGGGATGACGCCCCCTACAAGCGCGAGTGGACGGAGCAGGTGCGGCAGCACCACTGGCTGTTCATCTACCGGGACACCTGGATGGGGCAGACGCTGCAGCGGTCGAAGTTCCGCTGGGCACCGGTCGCGAAGAGGATGGTGGGCAGATGGGTCCGACGGCGCTGACGTTCTACCGGGCCGCGAAGCGGCTCCAGGCGCACCCCAGGCTCGCGAGCATGGTGGCCACGGTGGGCGACCGCATCCACAACAGCCACGTGGACACGAGGGCCGCGCTGCACCCCACGGTGGAGCTGGGCTACGGAGGCATCGGCGTCATCATCGCGCCGGGAGTGGAGATTGGAGAGCGGAGCTTCATCTCCCAGAACGTGAGCCTGGAGCCCCTGCCCGGCGTGGCCGGAGTGCCCCGAGTGGGCAAGGACGTCTACATCGGCGTGGGCGCGCAGGTGTTGGGCCCGGTGACGATTGGAGACGGAGCGAAGATTGGCGCCAACGCCCTCGTGATGGAGGACGTGGCGCCAGGAGCCACCGTGGCGGGGATTCCCGCGCGCGAACTCAAGCGCCAGGCTCCCCCCACGGGGACGTGAGGCTTCAGCCTCCCTCGTCTTCTTCGCGGGCGTGGCAGCCACAATCACCAAATTCAATTTTCACATCTACGACACGCGAAGAACGAGAATGCTCCGGCCCGCCATAGGAGCACGGTGCAGAGACGAGGCATTTCTCTGCACAAAGCCATCACTACTTCTGTGTTTGGAGTGGCGGGCTTCCAGACCGTTCACCTGCGTCTTCTGGACAGAACTCGTCTCTCAGGGACGAGGGAGGGCATTCACACGGAGAGGAAACCGGAGGTGCCCCCTGGCATCCAGGAAGAATGTCATTGAAGTGATCTACTCTCGTAGACCGGGCACACCCCGTACCAACCAACACAATCGCCCAATAAATCAGACGCATTGAAACTAGTCTTCTCCCCACTGGCACTCATCTACGCACTCGAATTCGGTAATGTTGGCTCCACCGTGAGAAGGAGCAACTTCCGACAGAGGCTCTCCGGCTTTCATGTTCGCGTAGTGCGCAAGTTCATGAACGACCGTAGCGGCAAGTGCTTTGGGTGTTGCAGCTCCTGCCCAAAGGCTACACTGCACGGTGATGTCGTCTCCTTGCTGCTGCCCTGCCAGGGACGGCCGTATGTCACCAAACTTCAAAGTGGCACCCGGTCGCCAGTAATCTAGAAGTTGGTTCAGATCTGCACCATACTTGGTCCTAAACTCCGAAGAACAACGTGGACTGTTCGCCATCCTCCTGAGTATTTCATAGGCTTTGGTCCACTTCCACTGGTTTGCCCCGAGACAGGCCCGCATCGATCGCGTGTCTACCGTGAACAACCCAGTCATATCAGCAAAACGCAATGGATTGCTGTTCGCGTAGGCATACATTGGGATGCTCACCCCCTGCATCGCCATGCCCATCACAAAACTGGGGCTCTGAAGAAGCGGCTCTGGCTGCAGGTAAATGGATGTGGCAGCCTCGTAGTACCGGTTCCAGTTCTCAAACAAGTCTGTCTCAGCATCATGGTATTGGCCCGGGAACCGCAGCGGCACCCAATAGGGCTGCCCACCTCGTTGGAACCGCTGGTACTCATACCCTTCTGCCACGACCCCCTCTGAGGCCTGAGGCGCTGACGGGCCTGTCGTCACCAATACAACTGAGGACTTTCCCTCAGGAGGCTCAACCCAGGGAGACCAAACCTGTCCCGCTGCCGTCGCGGTCAGTACACTGGACAGGACCCCGCCATCGGTCTGATTGCGCAACTCCACACGCGCCATATCTCCTGTGTCCAGTAAGTGGAAAAGCGCACGCTCACGAATCATGACCCCGCCGTCCTCCGAGACTGGTTGGCTCATTTCAGCCAGCAGGCTTTCCTGAACGGCGCCCCCATCCGTTCCAAGCAGCGGATGAGACGACTCCTGGCCTAGCGCTACCCGGTTGACGTGGCCAAACGGATCGTAGTCCGCAGTTCCAGCTACCTTGGCCGAGGAGTCAAACATCACAATTGGCTTACCAATGGCATCTGTTACCGGGAAGTACACACCGCACGGCGCGGCCTCCCCATTTCGGGTGCAACCTCCCACCGGGCTCACGACTCGCGACATCCCAGATGTCAACTGCCCCCGAACCACCATGATTGGCCGATTATCCAGCCACACATAGGTGTCATCCACGTATTGAGTGAATCCTCCCACCGGTGGTGACACAGATGGATTACCCCGATCAACCAGAAGCGAATGGTCAAGGTCGTAGAAGAACTCATCTTCCGCCGTGGTCGGATAGCGCTTGAGCCGCCGCCGATTCATCGCGTCGTAGAAGTACTCGTAGGTACTTCCATTGACGTCCACGGAGCGAAACACCGTCTCCGACGCACCACCCACGGACGCACCGTGGTTGAACTGCAGCTGGTACACAGGCGTCCCGGCAACCTCTACCCAGCGCTTCCCCATGGCGCGGCCGTCCAGGTCATACGAATACTGGTAATCCAGCATCGAACCAGCGGCGCTTCCCTGCCTGCGCTCAAGCCGGTCGACCAGAGCCCCCGTGCCATGGGTCAAGGTCAGCGCTGTTCCATCCTCGACCTGACTGATCCGGTTTCCACGCCCGTCATACCCGTAGCTCCGGGAGCTGACTGTCCCACCCACCGCGGCAACATTCCCAGCGGGACGGGTAACGTTCTTGAGCCGCCCAAGTCCGTCATACTCATACTTCACGGTCGTGGGAGTCGGCCCTCCCAGGAGGCACGTATCCTCCTGGATGATCTCGTCTCCCTTCCAGGTATTGACCCGCCGGTACAGATTCCCCGTGCCTCCCGACCAGGAGAACCCCGCGGACGAAACCCAGACATTGCGCAGCCGCCCCGTAAAATCCGAATAGGGAGGCGCCGCTTCCGAACATGGCGACACAGGCGGGGCATCACTGTTGTTTCCGAGCGCGTATTCCACGTAGAGGGGATTCGCAGCCCCTGGGGAATTGATCTTGTAGGAACGCAGCCCCGCATAGGGCTCCCACAGGATGTCCGACACACTGGCGAGCGCCGTCCATGCACTCCCGCTCCAACGCTCGACCGTGACAGTTCCAACCCGGTCCGAAGGCACCGTGGTGTTGGGGTAGAGGCGATACCCGTAGGTGACACGATGCCCATAGGGGTAGGTCACGGACAACAGGTCACCTGACGTGGAATACGCGTAACTCGTATGCAGCGTGCTTGCTGGCGTATCACTCGGGCACGTGAACGTGTTCCCCGCGGAACGCCTCACCCTGATTTCCTTCGTGACCCGCCCCCAGGCGTCATATGACAGCCAGGTCTGGCCGAAGGAGTCATTCCGGAAGAGCGTCCTGCCCAGGGTATTCACAGGCTGCGGGCAACTCGAATCTGGTGTCGCGGAGTTGTCGTAGCCCAGCGTGTAGAGCGTCTCCGTGAGCGGCGAGGAGCCGCCCACGACACGCGTCGCGGACAAACGTCGCCCCATCGCATCGTAGGCATAGGCCAGGTGCTCTCCATCCGCGCGCATCTGCGGCGTCTGCTTCGCCAGGAGATTGCCGGCAGCGTCATGGTCGTAGCGCGTCCACCCATCGCCCCCCTGCCAAGGCAGCTTGACCGCGATGACGCGCCCGAAGTCGTCGTATCGATAGGTGGACTCAGGCTGAGCGCAAGCAGTGCAGTCCCCACCCGCGCCTGTGGCTGGACACCCCGTGCGCACCGTCGCCATGTTTCCGTGCGCGTCGTAAGACATGCACGTCCGTGTTCCCCCGGTTCGCGTTCCAATCTCCGGATACTCATCCACGCCGGTCAACCGGTCCGCCCGGTCGTAACTCATCGCATTACAAAGCGGTGACACGGGCCGTCCGTCGACATCCAATCCGCCACACAACGCGGGAGGCGAGTTGTAGGCGAGGCCCACACCCATCAATCGGTTCGCTCCGTCAAACAGCTTCGGACGGATGTAATAGGGAGGATAGCCGCCGCCGCGCCCTCCCACCAACTCGTAGGCAGGATTTCCATTCATGTCCACCCGGAGGCTGCGCTGCCTGCGCTCGAGATCCGAGCCATCGTTGGAATGGAACGTCTCCCGCTGCGGTTGCCGGTCCAGCCCGTAGTCGTACTGGACTTCCTCGCTCCAGGTGTAGCTGTTCAAGAACGCCTGCTTGGCTCGCAGCGTGAGCTTCCCCATCCAGCCGCTCGTACAATGGCCGAACCCTGAACCGCGGTAGCAGAAACGCTCGTAGTCACCCCGGGGGAAGTGAATGGCCGTCATCATTCCGTTGTCATAAAGGTATTCCCAGGTCGCCCCCTGCGTCGTGATGGAAGTGACCCGGTCCTCCTCATAGGCATAGGTCGTCTCAATGCCATTGGCGTCCGTGACGCTCCGGGGATTCCCCCGCACGTCGTAGTTCGCATACTGGGTCTCCAGGGCCGTCTGCCCCGAGCACCCCGTCACGGAGGTCACCTGCGGATACCGGGAGACCTTCTTCAGGCGGTTGGCATTGGAGTTGCCCGTCCCTGCGGACCAGTACTCATACTGGGTGACAGGAATCGTCGCGTTGAGTGTTGCCGAGCAATCCGTGGCAGTGGGGCCACTCACCCAGCACGGGCCATGAACCTCCAGCACCCGGCCCAGGGCATCATCGGTGGTTCCTCCCGAACACACCTGACGCGTGAAATAGAAGGTCGCCTGATGCTTCAGCACTGGCACCGGAGCCGCGCCACCCGAGCCCAGCCCCTCCGTGTAGCCACTTCGGATGACCGCCTGGAGCCGATTCGTCAGGGGGTCGTACACATTGCGCTGAACAGCGTCGGCGCCAGATTGGAGAAGCGATACCTTCTTCTCCTCGACGCGCAGGCGCTCTCCCAGAACGATCCCGGCTCCGGCGGTGCTTTCCTCGTACGTATAGTGGGTGGTCTCCAGGGCCCCTGTCCCGTCCGCGGCGGTCGCGCCGACGGCCAGCGTGCGGAGCTCCGGCAGCGTGGACGAGGTCGCCCCCGTGGGAACCACCCAGTCACGGGCCGTCCAGGCGCCATTCCAGTCCTTCTTCGCACGGTTGACGACGACGCCGTTGGACAGGGTGCTCCAGACATACTCCTGCATCCGGGTGCAGCTGGTCCCGGAACAGCCCACCCCAATGCTCTTGACCCGGGGGGCTCTCGCGAAGCCCGTCCGCTCCTGGACGTAGCTCCGCCCCTCGTAACCCGCGTACCCGCCGCCGTTCCCCAGGTAGCCATGCTTCACCACCGTGCTCATGATCCGCTCCAGGCACTCCGGCGAGGAGCTGGAATCACATGCCCCGGTGGTGCGGGTGGCCATCTGCACGTTGATCTCGAACCAGCCAGTCAAGGACTCGGAATCATACGTGACATAGCCATTCTGGTAGGTGTGCAGCGTCTGGGGAGTACTGTCTCGACTGACCTTCCAGGCAGGAGCACCCGTGCTGTCCTTGTACTCATACTTCTCGATCATCCCCCCGCGCTGAGGCCACTTCGCCTGGGCGATGCGCCCTCCGACTTCGCTCACGGAGCCGGTGGGTGCATAGGTGTATTCCACGAGGGGCATCAACACGCCGGCGTCGCCCACGAGTGACACACTCGCGAGGACGCATTCCTCTCCGATTTCAGCACGTGCGCTCGGCAGCTTCTTGTAGATGAATCGCAGGCGGGTCCCCTCCAAGGAGCTGACCTCGTAAAGAAAGGGAACACCTGCCGTCGGTCCAGCGCCCACGCCAGGACACGTCAGGCCCGCGGGCACGGCATAGCTCAAGGTGGCACGAGTCCGGGGCAGACCACCTGGAGCCGGGTGCTGAGCATCCTCGATTCGCGTCAGGAAGTAGCGGGTGTCAGACGAACTGGCGCTGCCCGTGGGGCTCCAGACCGCTTCGAAGAAGAAGCGCCCTTCGCCAGGCTTGTGCAGGACGAAATAACCGGCGCCGCTACCGGTGCTCTCCCAGACCAGCCGCGCTGGGGTTTCCTTGGAGCCGGAGGCGGGCTGAGCAAGGCACGACGTCGCGGACCGGGTGCACCCCGTGAACTCAAGCAACCTCCCGTTTCCCTCACGCAGCTTCCAGGTTTCGCCGCCACCGCTGCCCACGGGATGGACGAAACTGTAGAAATCATGCCACCAGTGCAGCGACTCGCGGTTCTCCGCGGCGGCTCCGAACGGTCGTGCCAGATAAGAGCCTCCGGCCTCCCCCAGGCTCTTCTGGTTGGCCCACAGTCTCACGGATGAGGCATAGGTGCGCTCCAGCGAGAGCCCCCCCACCGTCCCCTGGATCTCCACGTCGGTCACCGGGTGGCGGGTCCCCCGGGACGCCACGACGACCGGATCTCCGACCCAGCCAGGGCCCCCCACGCCGTCACATACATCGTCCTCGTCATCGCAGGCGGAGTAGTCGCTGTACTTGCATTCAGCCCTGTCGTTGATGGGCTCCCCCGAGGGAAGAACATCATCAACCTTCGCCTCACAGTACCCCGTCTTGCAGACATCATCCGGAGCCGTGCACTCGGTGCCGAGATCGCACTCCCAGTCCGGTCCGTAGCAGCTTTCATTGAGGACCTTGAACGCCGTATAGCTCGATCCACAGGTGATGCCGGTAGGGCAGCATGTATAGTTGCCAATATCCGTCTGACTTCCATTCGGAGGATAGAGGCATGTCTGCAGATGACATCCCCCATTCGGGTCATTGCCATTGCAGTACAGCGTTCCTGTATTGCCGTTGGCATCAGGACAGGTGCAAGCCCACTGAACCAGTGTGTTCCCACCACTGGGGGGAGGCGCGCAGAAACTGAACGTGCCGTAGGCCAGGACGGTGTCTGGCATGAGCAGGAGGCCTGCCAGCAGCAGACCCATGAAGTACGGAACGCGCTGACTCATCGTGTTTCTAGAGAAACCCATTGAAATCCATCTCGACATAATAATTTGGCCTGACCGGCGAACCGGATTGCGCTTCAACGTGCAGCGGTTCTGCCTTCAGGGAAGACAGACGCGAGCCGAAGGATCCGTGGGGTGAACCTGCGCGCATCGCCAACCATTGGAACAGGGGCGCCTGGCGTCACACGGCTCCGTGCAGACATAGCCTGCATCCCGCTGCGCGCCGACGTGCACACAGAGCCCGGACGCACAGTCGGAGACGCCGCCCGTGGAGCAATCATGTCCCAGTGGGAACCCATTGCTCGAAGCATTGGCCTTGAACCGATGCTCCGACAGGACCGCTGCGGTTGCCGGGGTACTCTTGACTGCAGCGGGCTTGGCAGGGGTTTCGCTGCACCCCATCACCCCACCCATCAGCGCCATCAACAGGGCGAGCCTTCTCCTTCGGCTCGAACCCTTCGGTTCAGCTCGCAGACAATCATGCCACATTTTGAGTTTGTGCCCCGTCTGTACTTTTACACAGGACCGGACAGCCCGGTCGCAGTCCGTCTATTCACAAACGGACATACCACGAAGCTCGCTCACTCCGCGTGCACAATCGCAGTGAGTGTCTAGGGAGTTGCCCCCATGCAGGCGTCAGGGGCCGAGAGGCGTTGTCCTTCTCACCGTGATGCTTTTCGGACGTGAGGCTTCAGCTGCCCTTGGGCATGTTCAGCGCCATCGCGACCAGCGAGAGGGTCAGGTCCTCGGGCTGGTAGGGCTTGAACGGGTTCAGCGTCGTCCCGGTGGAGTCCAGGTGGTCCAGGCCGGACAGGGTCACGGACTTGGAGCCCGGGATGAACGCGTCCTGCGGCAACACCAGGCCGTCTGACTTCACGCCGTAGCGCTGGTGCATGTACTCCTGCATCGCGAACAGCGGCGACGTCGGGTTCGCGGTGGTGGAGGCCATCGACACCGTGGGGATGCCCGCGGGCATCGGGTGCTTCTTCAGGAACTCCTTGCGCGAGTCGTACGTCAGGTCCTCACCGGCCTGGATGCTGCCGCCGAGCGCCTCGACCGCGCCGCCCACGCCGTAGCGCACCAGCGGGTTGTCCAGCAGGTCCTGCGCCATGGGCGAGCCGCCGTACGGCGACTGGATGGTCACCAGCGCGCGCACGTGCTCCTTCAGCTCCGGGTACATCGACAGCGCCGCCGCGGAGTCCAGGCCGCCCTTGCTGTGGCCAATCAGCACCACCTGCTTGCCGTTCTTCGAAGCCTCCAGCACCGCTTGGCGGACGATGGCCGCGTTGTGCTCCACGCCCATGTCCGTGTCCACCGGCACGCGGCCGACCTGGAGCCCCTGCGCCTCCAGCGCGTCCAGGTTCTTGTCGAAGTAGAACTGCTTGGGCGCCGCCTCCGAGAGCAGTCCGCCCACCGCCAGGAACACGCAGTTCTTGGCTTCGGGAGGCATCACGTTCTGGCCCGCGCGCACCGCCTGGTTCAGCTTCATGAACTCCGCGGTGGAGTCCTTCGCGGGCGGATACGCCTTCTGGATCCAGCCGATCTTGTCGGCCTCGCCCTTGCCCGGCCACGGGATGGGAAGGCGCAGCGCATTGACCTGCTGCGAACCCGCCGGAGCGGCCGAGCTGAAGCTGTCGCCCTTCACGATGGCGTTGAAGCCCTGCGCGCCCCTGGCCCGGACAGGGGCCTCCGGAGCGACCCGCGCCTGGGTGGACGGCGTGAGGCTGGAAGGACGCGTGACCTGGACCATGAGGGGACCTCGGGAGGGGGAGCCGAGTGGAGCAGCAGGGAGGCTTGCCTACATTGTCGGCAAATGGCGCCAGGAGTTGCGTGCTCCGTTCCAAGCCCGTGAGAACCCGAGAGTTCCACTCGGAGTCCGGGCATGACGCAGCCGCCCGTAAGGCAGCCGGGCGGACCGTTCAAGGATGAACGGATTCGCGGCGCCGTCGTGTTGTTGGTGCCCCATGTTCAAGGTACCAACCCCCATGCCCATCCCGTTGCGTCCGAGTGGAATCCCCGCGGTGGGAGACCTGCCCTGGGGTTCCCACTTCTGCCAGTTCTACGGCGACCGGGAGGACCTCGTGGACTCGCTGGTCCCCTACTTCAAGGCGGGGCTGGAGAACAACGAGCACTGCCTGTGGGTCACGTCCGAGCCCTTTGGAGCCTCGGATGCGCGGACCCTGCTGCGCAACGCGGTGCCCGACCTGGATCAGCGGATGAGCCGGGGGCAGATCGAGATCATCGACCATCGCGACTGGTACATGAAGGCCGGGGGCAAGAGCGCGGACGAAGTGCTCCAGGGCTGGGTGGACCGGCACGGCCGGGCGCTCGCGCAGGGCTACGCCGGGCTGCGCCTGACGGGGAACACCTACTGGCTGGAGCGTCAGGACTGGTCCGGCTTCGTCGAATACGAGGCCCGCGTCACCGGCACCTTCAAGAGCCACAACATCATCGGGATGTGCAGCTACTGCCTGGAGCGGTGTGGCCCGATGGATGTGCTCAACGTCGTCCGCAACCACCAGTTCGCGCTCATCCGGCAGGCGGGCGAATGGGAGCTCATCGAGAGCGCGTCGCTGAAGAGCGCGAAGGCGGACCTGCACAAGCTCAACGGAGAACTCGAGCAGCGCGTGCGGGAGCGGACGGCGGAGCTCCAGCACGCGCTCCAGATGCGCGAGGAGTTCCTCTCCGTCGCATCGCATGAGCTGAAGACGCCCATCACCTCGCTCCAGCTCTACATGGAGAGCCTGCTGCGCGCGAATCAGCGCGGCACGCTGACGCCCGCGCAGGTAGCGCCCAAGCTCCTCAAGGCCAAGGAGCAGTGCGGGCGGCTGGAGAACCTCATCAACAAGTTGCTCGACGTCTCACGCGCCACCGCGTCGGATGATCCACTGCCCATCGAAGTGGAACCGGTGGACCTCGCGGAGGTGGCGAGGAGCGTGGGCGAGGTCTTCGCCGAAGGACTCCAGCGCGCGGGCTGCGAGCTGCGCGTGCAGGCGGACCACCCCGCTGTCGGCCACTGGGACCGGATGCGGCTGGAGCAGGTGGTGACGAACCTGCTGTCCAACGCCATCAAGTACGCCCCGGGAACCGAGGTGGAGCTGGCGGTCCAGCCTGCCAAGGACGGCGCGACGCTGGTCGTCCGCGACGGCGGCCCGGGCATCCCCGAGGAAGCGCAGCAGCGTGTCTTCGAGCGGTTCGTGCAGCTGTCGCCGAAGTCCCACGCCGGAGGTTTCGGGCTGGGGCTGTGGATCGTCCGGAGCATCGTGGACGCGCACGGCGGGAGCATCGAGCTGGACAGCAAGCCGGGAGCGGGAACGACCTTCAAGGTCTCGCTCCCGTCGCATCGCGGAGGCCCCAGGGCCTGAAGCTGGAGCCCCAAGCGTCTTGGACAGGGCACCTGGCCGGGCCCCGGCTGCTCCCCTGCCCTGCGGTCGTCAGCCCTGCCTACATGCCCCGTCCCACAGGGGATGACCCGTCCAGGAACTGCTGCGCCCGGCCCTCTTGTGGCATATACCCACACCATGCCTTCCGCCCTCACCGCCTCCCAGATCCGCGAGGCGTTCCTCCAGTTCTTCGAGGAGCGCGCCCACCGCCGTGTCGCCTCCTCCTCGCTGGTGCCCGTTGGCGACCAGACCCTGCTGTTCACCAACGCCGGCATGGTCCAGTTCAAGGACGTCTTCACCGGCCGCGAGCAGCGCGACTACCGCCGCGCCACCACCTCGCAGAAGTGCGTGCGTGCCGGCGGCAAGCACAACGACCTCGACAACGTGGGCTACACCGCGCGCCACCACACGTTCTTCGAGATGCTCGGCAACTTCTCCTTCGGCGACTACTTCAAGGCCGACGCCATCGCGTTCGCCTGGGAGTTCGTGACGAAGCGGCTGGGCCTGTCCATCGACCGGCTCGCCGTCACCGTGTTCAACGGCGAGAACAACATCCCCTGGGACGAAGAGGCCTTCGAGCTCTGGGCCAAGCAGGGCGTGTCCCGCGACCGCATCCTGAAGCTCGGCTACAAGGACAACTTCTGGGCCATGGGTGACACCGGCCCGTGCGGCCCCTGCTCTGAAATCCACTACCACCAGGGCGACGACATCCCCTGTGTGGAAGAGGCCGCGGGCCGCAAGTGCCATGGCGTCGCGTGTGATTGCGACCGGTGGCTGGAAATCTGGAACCTCGTGTTCATGCAGTTCGAGCGCAAGGAGAAGGACGCGCCGCTCATCCCGCTCCCCAAGCCGTCCATCGACACCGGTGCCGGCCTGGAGCGCATCGCGTCCGTCGTCCAGGGCAAGCGCTCCAACTACGACACCGACCTGTTCCAGGGCATCCTCGCCACCGTCAGCCAGCTGTGCGGCAAGCCGTACACGCAGGAGACCGGCGCGTCCCAGCGAGTGGTCGCCGACCACGCCCGCGCCACCGCGTTCCTCGTGGCCGACGGCGTCCAGCCCTCCAACGTGGCGCGCGGCTACGTCCTGCGCCGCATCATGCGCCGGGCCATCCGCCACGGTGACACGCAGCTGGGCATCAAGGAGCCCTTCTTCTTCAAGGTCGTGGACCGCGTCATCGAGCTCATGGGCGACGCGTTCCCCGAGCTGCGCGACGGCCGCACCTTCATCCTCGAGGTCGCCAAGCACGAGGAGGAGGGCTTCCGCCGCACGCTCGACCGCGGCCTCAAGCTGATGGACGAGGAGCTGGCCAAGCTCCAGTCCTCCGGGGGCAAGCTGCTCTCCGGCGACGTCGTCTTCCTGCTGCACGGCACCTACGGCTTCCCCTGGGACCTCACGCAGATCATCGCGCGCGAGCGCGGCTACGACGTGGACCTGGAGGGCTTCAACAAGCTCAAGGAGAAGGAGGCCGACAGCCAGGACTTCCACGGTGAGAAGAAGTCCACCGGCGAAATCTTCCAGAGCGTCCTCGCCCGCACCGCGCCCACCCAGTTCCTGGGCTACGAGGGCGAGGGCCACGAGGGCGAGGGCAGCGTCATCGCGCTCGTGCAGGACGGCGTGGAGGTGCCGCAGGTCTCCGCGGGCGCCACGGTGGACGTGGTGCTCGACCGCACGCCCTTCTACGGCGAGTCCGGCGGCCAGCAGGGCGACACGGGCCGCATCGTCGCGCACGGCGGCAAGACCGTGGCGCAGGTGAAGGACGCGCAGCGCCCGGTGCAGGGGCTCATCGTCCACAGCGTGGAGCTGAAGGAAGGCACGCTGAAGGTCGGCGACATGGTGCAGACGTCCGTGGACGTGGAGCGCCGCAAGTCCATCCGCGCGAACCACTCCGCCACGCACCTGCTCCACAAGGCGCTCAAGCGCGTGCTGGGCGATCACGTGAAGCAGGCGGGCTCCGTCGTCGCGCCGGACTTCCTGCGCTTCGACTTCTCGCACTTCTCCCCCGCCACCCAGGAGCAGCTGGAGCAGGTGGAGGACCTGGTCAACACCTGGGTGCGCGACAACGCGGATGCGCAGACGCGCGTCATGAACATCGACGACGCGAAGAAGTCCGGCGCCGTGGCCATGTTCGGTGAGAAGTACGGCGAGACCGTGCGCGTCGTCACCGTGCACCCGGAGTCCACGGAGCTGTGCGGCGGCACGCACGTGAAGCGCAGCGGCGACATCGGCCTGTTCAAGGTCACCAGCGAGAGCGGCGTGGCGTCCGGCGTGCGCCGCATCGTGGCCGTGACGGGCGTGGGCGCGCTCCAGTTCGTGCGCGAGCAGGAGCACGAGCTCAAGAAGGTCGCGGCGCTCCTGCGCACGAACCCGAAGGAGGTCGCCACCCGCGTGGAGGCCACCCAGAAGCGCGTGAAGGAGCTGGAGCGCAAGGTAGAGGAGGTCTCGGTGAAGGCTCAGTCGGCCTCGCAGAAGGACCTCATGGACCAGGCGCGTGAGGTCAACGGCATGAAGGTGCTGGCCACGCGCGTGGACCCCGCCGACGACAAGGTGTTCCGCGGCATGGCGGATCAGCTGCGCGACCGCATCGGCTCCGGCATCATCGCCATTGGCGGTGAGAAGGACGGCCGCGCCGTCATCCTGGTGGCGGCCACGAAGGACCTCGTCGCCAAGGGCATCAGCGCGGGCAACCTCGTGCGCGAGATGGCCAAGGAAGTGGGCGGCAAGGGCGGCGGCAAGCCGGACATGGCGCAGGCCGGTGGCCCGGATGCGGACAAGCTGCCCGTGGCGCTCGAGAAGCTCTACGAGCTGGTGAAGGGCGCGAGCCCGGCGTGAGTCCCCGCGCTTCATCCCGCTCCCTGGCGTTCCTGACGGCGGCCCTCCTCCTGGGGGGCTGCTCGAAGGAAGCCTCCACGTCCGAAGGGGGCCAGGAAGCCGAAGCGCGCACGCTCCAGAAGCTGCGCGCGGAGGCGGACCGGGTGAAGCAGGGCGGCGCCGTAGCCACGCGCCCGCAGCCGGCCCAGCGCGAGCCGGAGGACTCGAAGCTCGCGGGGCTTGCCGCGGGCATGGGGGACTCCGGGCCGCGCAAGCTGCGGCTGCCCGAGCGCAACGACACCGTGCACGTGGACACGGTGGCGGTGAAGGTGACGGGGCTGGAGGCATCGCACTCGGTGAAGGGCAGCTCCGGCAAGGTGGGGCTGGGACTCACGACGGAGGACCTGTTCCTGCGCGTGACGCTCCTCACCCAGAACGTGGGCGGGATGCCCGCGCCGCTGACGCTGGACGGCGCGAAGGTGACGGACGCGAAGGGGCAGACGTACCCGCTGGCGCGTGACGCGCAGGCGGTGGCCGGCACGAAGCCCCTGCCCACCACATGGGCACCCGAGCAGCGCACGGAAGTGGTGCTGCTGTTCGAGGTGCCGCAGGACGCCGTGCAAGACGATGGGCTGGCGCTCGTGGTGCAGGGCTCCGGCGGGGACGTGCGGATCCCCTTGCGATGACCGGGCCGGCCCCCAAGCTCCTCCCCCTGCGGATCCGACTTCCGTACACGGCGGAGGAGGAGTTCATCGAGCGGTATGGCTCGAACGTGGGGCGCGGTGGGGTCTTCGTGGCCACGAAGGCGCTCAAGCCAGAGGGCACGGGGCTGGCGTTCGAGTTCGTGCTCGCGGACGGCACGCGGCTGCTGCGCGGTGAAGGCGTGGTGGCCAGGGCGCAGCCGGACGCGGGCGGTGCGCGCACCGGGATGACGGTGCGCTTCACCAAGCTGGACGCCGCGAGCAAGGCGCTCATCGATCGCATCGTCACGCGGCGGAGCGGGACGGAAGCGGCGGTGACGCCGCCTGCCGCGCCATTGCCGCCAGGGCTCGTCCGGCGGACCGCGGCTGTGAATCCGTCACGGCCTGCCGCACGCGCCGGGACGGAGGCAGTGCCCACGGCGCCTGTGCCGCCGGAGCCTCCGGCGAAGGCTTCGCGCGAGGAACCCGGGACGAGCGCCGCGACGCCAAGAGCGTCCATGACGTTGCCGGCCGTGACGGTGCCCGACGCGGTCACACCGCCGGACCTGGCTGAACCGGATGAGCCGGTGTCGCTCTTTCCGGAGGGCCCGGCAGAGGAGGATGAGGACCTCGCGCCCCTTCCGTCGGTGGGCCTTTCGAGGAAGGCGCGGAGGAACCCGCCGGGCGAAGGGGCACAACGGGCGACCCAGGAGATGTTCACGGTCCAGCCGAAGGTGCCGAACCCCACGGAGACGCGGCCTGTCGCGGCTTCGGGCACCTTCGCGGCCGTGATGCCGCCTCCGGTGGAGGCCGGGTGGACGCCTGAGCCGCCTGCGGATCAGCCACCGGTGGAGGCCGCTGGTGAGGCCGGAACGGATGCGCCTTCCTGGGAGGCATCTGGAACCGCCGAGGCCGCAGCGACAAGCGCACCTGTCGATGAAGGCCGCGCGGAAGCATCGTCTTGGGAGCAGTCCTCCACGGAAGCGAGGTCCTCGGCATCGGAGTGGGATGCCTTCGCGCCGGATGCACGAGCGGACGAAGCGCTCCCGCTGGAGACAGGGGCGGCAGCCGGTTTCACTCCGGCGTCGGTGGAGGCGTTTGATCCGAACGCCGTGCTCGGAGCCCCGCACGCTCCCGAGCATTCCGAGTGGGCCTCCGCGTCTGCAGCCGGTGGCACTTCAGGCGAAGCCGAACGCGTCGAAGCAGCGGCCACCTCCGATGCGTCGTTCGATTTCGACGTCGACCTCAACATGGAGTCGGAGGAGGAACCCGCTGGGTCTTCTTCCGCACCGGATTTCAACACGGCGAAAGGCGCCCCAGACGCGACGCTTCCTCCGCAGGATGAGCAGCATGCTGTCTCGGCTGCTCAGGACTCCGATGCAGTTGGAGCAACGCCGCCTGAGGACGAGAGCCACTCCTGGGCAGCAACGGACTCCAGCTCCGAGGAAGCTTCCACTGCAGCGTCGTTGCCGCTCGAAGAGCACAGCGTCTCTGCCGCACTGAACGCCGACGCGGTTGATGCAACGCTCCCTCCGGCGGAGCCCTTCTCCACCGAGGACACTCCAGTCGCTTCGGAGGAGACGCCTCCTGCCACCGAACCGGTTGCGACGCCAAGCCAACGGGAGGCTGATCGCCTTCGCGCGTGGGGCATCGACCCGGACTCCCTGCCGCACGAGTTCAGCACGGCTTCGGAGGACGTGGACCCGTTCAGCGCGGCGCTTGAGCAGGCTGTTGAAGCCACGGCGCCGACCGCGAGCGAAGACGTCTCCACGTCACTCGCTGATG
This sequence comes from Corallococcus macrosporus, assembly GCF_017302985.1. Taxonomy (NCBI): domain Bacteria; kingdom Pseudomonadati; phylum Myxococcota; class Myxococcia; order Myxococcales; family Myxococcaceae; genus Corallococcus; species Corallococcus macrosporus. The sequence goes on along the minus strand of NZ_JAFIMU010000002.1, from coordinate 267,075 downwards.
AATCAGGGCACAGGTCGAACACGGAGCCAGTGCTCGACTCTCCGCAGGACGAGGAGGATTCGTCGACAGTCGTCGTGGTCGAACTGCCGACAGAGGATGCATGGACGGCGCTTGTCGGATCGGCTGAGCCTCCATCAGCCAGCGACACGGCAGCAGCCGAAGCGGAGAGGCCCTTCGAGGCGGATGCTGCGTCCCCTTCCCCTTTCGCTCCCGACGGGGAGTCGCCTCTGGAAGAAGCGGGAGCGCGCTCCACGGCTGCGTCGAGCGTGTTCCTCGAAGAGACGCCATCCGCATCGCCGGTGGCCCCCACTCCGGGACTGCCCGAGGACGCTTCTGTTGCGCTCGCATCCGACACGCAGGCGTCCATTGAGCAGTCCCCGGGCGAAACAACGGCGCTCCAGGTTCCGATTGGAACCTCCGTTCCACCGGTCATCGATTCACAGCCGGTTTCGGACGAAGCCACGCAGGCCGCTGCCGCGCACCCATCCAGTCCCAACGAGAACTCGCAACAAACACCCTCTCAAGCATCCGGTGCGACGGAGCCCTTGAGCGACAGCGAAGCCGCCGCGCACACCCGCGTGGCCTCGCCGCAACCGCTCTCCGCGGAGCAGTCCTCCCGCGACAGCGAAACAGCCGCATCCGTCAGCACGACCGCGTCACAGCCAGACACGGCTGAGCACCACTCTAGCGACAGCGAAGGCACGGCTGCGCTCAGCACGGCCTTGCCCCAGCCGCAGGCCACGGAGCCGTCCTCCCACGCCAGTGAAGCCACGGCGCCCATCAGTACAGCCCCGTCGCAGCCGCTGGCCACGGAGCCGACCTCTCGCGCCACTGAAGCCACTGCTCCAGACAGCCCCGCCTCGTCACAGCCGGTGGCCACGGTTCAGCCATCGAGCGTCAGTGAAGCCACTGAGCCAGGCGGCCCTGCCGCCTCACAATCGGCAGCCAGTGGATCCACGGCGCCACCCAGTGCGGCTTCGTCACAGCCTCTGACCACGGAGCAGCCCTCTCGCGTCAGCGAAGCCACAGCGCCCGTCAGCACGGCCGCGACACAACCCTCGCGCATCAGCGAAGCCACGACTCCGCTCGGCACGGCCGCGTCACAGTCCTCCCAGGCCAGCGAAGCCACGGCGCCACTTGGCACTGCTGCGACACAGTCCTCCCAGGCCAGCGAAGCCACGGCACCACTTCGCACTGCTGCGACACAGTCCTCCAGCACAAGCGAATCCAAGGCTCCGCTCAGCACGGCCTCGTCACAGTCCTCTCAAGTCAGCGAAGCCACGGCGCCACTCAGCACGGCCTCGTCACAGACGTCCCAGGCCAGCGAATCCAAGGCTCCGCGCAGCACAGCCTCGTCACAGTCCTCTCAAGCCAGCGAAGCCACGGCGCCACTCAGCACAGCCTCGTCACAGACGTCCCTGGCCAGCGAAGCTACGCCTCCGCTCAGCGCGGCCGCATCACAGACGTCCCAGGCCAGCGAAGCTACGCCTCCGCTCAGCACGGCCGCATCACAGACGTCCCAGGCCAGCGAAGCTACGCCTCCGCTCAGCACGGCCTCGTCACAGACGTCCCAGACCAGCGAAGCCACGACCCCGCTCAGCACGGCCTCGTCACAGCCGTCCCAGGCCAGCGAAGCCACAGCTGCCGTCAGCACGGCCGCATCACGGACATCCACCCCAGCACGCGACGAAGTCACCCCGTCGGCCTCCACCGACGCACAGAGCAGTGCCGCCACCGCGCGCAGCCGTCGCCGCACGCTCTTCGACCTGACTCCCGCCGTGCCCGTCCCCGCTCCGGCGGCGGCGGAGGTCGTGCTCGGCATCGACGTGGGCACCTCACACGCCCGCGTCGCCGCGTTCATCAACGGCGTCGCCACGCCCATCCCCATCCCCGGCACCGACGGCTCGGGCATCCCCTCCGTCATCGCGGTGGCCAGCACCGGGGAGCTCCAGGTCGGCGCCGCCGCGCTCGTTGAAGCCTCGCGTGCGCCCCGCCGCGCCGCGGCCGGCCTCAAGCGCCTGCTCGGCATGCGCGCCCGCTCCCCGAACCTGCGCTGGCTGTCCCCGCAGCTCCCCTTCCCCATCGCCACCGACCTCCACGGCGACGCGGGCGTGGAACTCGGTGGCCGCGTCGTGGCAGCCACCCTCTTCACCGCGATGCTGCTTCGCGAGCTGCGCGAGGCCGCCACCTCGTTCCTTGGCCGCAAGGTGACGCGCGCCGTCCTCTGCGCTCCGTCCCACTTCACCGAACGCCAGCGCGCCGCCCTGCGCGAGGCCGCCACCATGGCCGGCCTGGACGTGCCCCGCGTGCTCACCAACAGCGCCGCCGCTGCGCTCGCGTACGCACACGGCCGGGGCCTGGCCCGCAAGCGCGTCCTCGTCGTGGACCTGGGCGGCGGCGGCCTGGAGGTCTGCGTCGTGCAGGTCACCGGCGATGACCTCGAGGTCGTCACCACCGGCGGCGACCCCACCCTGGGCGGCATGGACTTCGACGGCCGCATCGCCGAGGCGCTCGTCAGCGACCTCTCCGAACAGGGCCACCCCCGCCCCGAACACCCGCTCGACTGGGGCCCCCTGCGCACCCTCGCCGAGTCCACCAAGGAGTCCCTCTCCACGAAGGACTCCGTGGAAGTCACCCTGCCCACCGGCCCCGGCCCCACGCTCGACCGCGAGCGCGTGGAGGCACTCACCGCCGACCTCGCCCAGCGCGTCGTCTCCGTCACCCGCGAGGTGCTGGAGTCCAACGCCCTCTCCCCTCAAGGCCTGGACGCCGTGCTCCTCGTGGGCGGCCAGTCCCGCGCGCCCCTCGTGCGCCGCCGCCTGGAGGAGAGCCTGGGCGTGCCCGTGCGCGAGGACGACGTGGACGCCCGCACCGCCGTGGTCCGCGGCGCCGCGCTGCTCGGCCACGCACTGCTGCTGTCGGAGACCGGCAAGCCCGCAGCCAGCGTCTCCGAAGTCCTCACCGCGCCCATCGGCGTCGCCGAGGACTCCGGCACCTTCCGCCGCGTGCTGGAGCGCAACACCCGCCTGCCCACCGCCAAGACGCTCGTCATCCCCGTCACCGCTCCAGGTCCGCTGGCGCTCGCCTTCTTCCAGGGCACCGCCGCCACCGCCGTGGAGAACGAATGGCTCGGCGCCCTCACCCTCACCGTGGAGCGCCCCGGCGAGGTGGAGCTCCACCTGGAGCTGTCCACCGACGGCACCCTGGCCTTCAGCGCCACCCTGCCCGGCGCGAAGCGGCAGCCCGTCACGCTCGCGACGGAGGACCTGGACGACGCCTCCCGCGACGCGCTCATCGCCCGCTCGCCCTTCCACACCGAACCGGAGGCCCGGCCGAGCGGCCTGCTGTCCGGCTTGAAGAAGCTCTTCGGCCGGCGCTGAGGCCCTCGGCCTCCTGGCTCCGCTCCCAGGGCAGGTGCACCGTCCAGCCCCACCGCCCCAGCTTCCATTCCAGGTCATGCACTTCAAGCAGGAGGAGCCTGGACATGAGAAGGACTTCGAGGGTGGCAGGACTGGTGGTGGCCGGTGTCTGCGTGGCAGGCCCCGCGTTCGCGGTGGATGCGACGGAAGTGTCACGCCGGCTCAGCTACAGCGAGCAGGACGTCCAGGCCGGCCTGGACGTGGGCATCGGCCTGGGCGGCTTCACCGGCGACCTGGGCGATGAGACGGGCGTGGGCGGGCTCTTCAACATCACCGCCAACGCCCAGCCCTACAAGTACATCGGCGTGGAGGCCGGCTACGAAGGCCAGAACATCCCCATCGACGACGCCCGCGTGGCCGGCGGCAACCACATCTGGCGCAACAACGGCACGCTGCTGGGCAAGCTGGGCCCCATCGTCGACCAGAAGTGGCACCCCTTCGTGGGCGCGGGCCTGGGCCTGAGCTACCTGCACGCGTCCTCGGGCTCCCAGGACGTCTACAACAATGACTGGCAGACGGAGCTGCCCCTGGCCGCGGGCATCGAGTACCGCCTGGGCGCCCTGACCGCCGGCGTGCGCGCCACCTACCGCCTCGTCGGCGGCGAGGAGCTGGTCGAGCGCCCCGGCACCAACGACGACGCGAAGGGCAGCCTCTTCAACGGCAACATCACCGTGGGCGGCCGCTTCTAGCCGCCCACGCAGGTCCGCGTCCGCGAGGGGACGCGCTTCACAGCTCGAAGCGCGTCATCAGCACTTCCGGACGCGGATCTTCCTTCCACGCATCCAGCACCGCCTGCGCCGGAGAGCGGCCCGAAGCAGCCACCGCCTCCAGCGGCGCCAGCAGCGGCGCGTCCTCGGGGTCCAGCCGCATCAGGCCCCGCTTCGCGATGGCCACCATCTCCCCGGCCAGCCGGTGCAGCTCGCGCGGCCCCAGCCTCCCGGCCAGGCCCTCGCGGCGCGCGGTGTCGTGGAACGCCAGGTGCTCGGTGAAGGTCAGCCGCGGCAAGAGCAGCTCCGCCTCCTCCAGCGCCTGCGCGTCGTAGAGGATGCCGCGCCAGAGCGCGCCCAGCGCCCCCGTCATCGCCGCGCTGGAACAGTCCGCGCCGCGCACCTCCAGCACCTTCTTGAGCCGCACCTCCGGGAAGAGCGTGGACAGGTGGTCCGTCCAGTCCCCCATGTCCGGCGGCTTGCCCTCGTAGCCCTCCTGCATCAGCTGGCGGAAGGTGAGCTTCGGGTGGCGGTACTCGCCGTGACGGCGCAGGAACAGGAGCGGCGCGTCCAGCGCCCAGTCCACGTAGGCCTTGTAGGAGAACGAGCCGTCGAACCAGGACGGCAGGTAGCCGCACCGCGTGGGGTCCACCTCTTCCCAGACGCGGCTGCGGAAGGACATGTAGCCGGACGGCTTGCCTTCCACGAGCGGGCTGTTCGCGTACAGCGCCACGAGCAGCGGCGACAGGCGCGCCACCGTCACCGTCTTGCGCACGCAGTCCGCTTCGTCCGCCCAGTCCAGCGACACCTGCCCGGTGGACGTCATCAACATCATGTTCAGCGCCAGCCGGCCGCGCTCCGGCAGCGTGCGGCGCATCACCTGGTAGCGCGTCTTGGGCATCCAGGGCATCTCTCCCGTCGTGCCCACCGGCCGGTAGCCCAGCGCCACCAGCCGCAGGCCCAGCGCGGACGCCGCAGCCTTCGTCTCCTTCAGGTGCTGGAGGTTCTCCTGGTGCGCCTCGCGGGCCGTGGAGAACGGGCTGCCGGACAGCTCGAACTGCCCGCCCGGCTCCAGGGAGATGGCCGCCATGCCGCGCTGCAACGCGATGACCGGCGACTCGGGCGTCTCCCGGAAGCGGTCGTAGCCGCCTGGGGCGATGCGCTCCAGGAGGGCGCCAATTCCGTTCGGTCCCTCGTAGGTCGGGGGTTGGGCGGACCCCACGGGATAGATGAACTTTTCGTGCTCCAGCCCCAGCCGGTGCTGGGCCCGGGGCTTCTCCGCCTTGCGAAGCTCCTCCACCAGGGGGGCGGTGGAAGTGAGGGGCTCGGAGGCCACGCGCTTGAGGTCGAGGGACATGAGGGCGCCCTATATAACGAGGCCCGCTGGCCTTGCCCTCATTTGAGCACCCCGACCCCATGCGTCCTGCATCCCCCGTCCCCACGCTCTCCCCCCAGCCCCGTCTGTCGGATTTCTTCCAGGGGGTGGGCGTGCTCGGCCGCGCCTTCCGGCTGATCTTCCGCTCGCGCCGCCTCTTCCTCCTGTCCAGCCTGTGCGCGGTCCTCACCGCCGTGGCCCTGGTGGCCCTGGCCGTCCTGCTCTACCGCTACGCGCCCGGCCTCCTGGAGTCCGTGTGGGCCCGGCCCGAGACCTGGTACGGCCGCGCCGGCTGGTACGCCGCGCTCGTGCTGGGCTCGCTGGTCGCCTGGGTGGTGGGCGCCAACGTGGTGCCGCCCCTCCTGCTGACGCCGCTGCAGGACCCGCTGTCGGAGGCGACGGAGGCCGAGTGTGCGCAAGCGGACGCCGTCCTCTCCCCCGCCTCCTTCCTGCGCGGCATGACGACAGGGCTGTTGCACACGCTCGCCCGCATGGCGCTGCTCTTCCTGGGGCTGGCGGTGCTCTTGCCGCTGAACTTCGTCCCGGGCCTGGGCAGCATCGCGTTCACCGTGCTGGCCAGCCTGTGGACCATGCTCTGGATGGCGGCGGAGCACCTGGCCGCGCCCATGACGCGCCACCTGTACCCCTTCGCCCAGGTGCGCCGCATGCTGCGCGAGCGCCGGGCCCTCTGCCTGGGCTTCGGCGCGGGCGTCTACCTGCTGCTCTGGGTTCCCATCCTCAACACCTTCTTCCTCCCGGTGGCCATCATCGGAGGCACCCTCCTGTACCGGGGCCTGCGGGAGGCCGGGGACCTGCCTCCGCCGCCGGATGCGATCCGCGCCGGGAGCCCATCGTCCGGTGGCAGCCCCTGACACGAAATAAAGGGGCATGCCGGGTGTCCATCCGTGCAGGCCGCCCGGGAACGCATTGCCTGCGGCAGACGTTCTCGGTCGCTAGTGACAAGGCCACGCCTTGAAGCACCTGGAAGCCGTGATTAGGCTTGCCCGGCCGCTGCCAGGTCCCTTGGCACCCGTTGAACCGTTCGGATTCACAGGGCTTTTCACGCATCACCCGGGGCGCCCCTCGCGCCTCAGCTGGGATGAACCGCATGCCGCGTATCTTCCGCCGCATCACCGCCGTCGCCGTTCTGTGTGGGGCCTGGGCATTCGCAGGCAGTGACCGCGCCCCCCTCCCGCTCACCGTGGGAGCGGCGGAGGCGGGGCAGGACTCCTGGGACGGCGCGCTGCCTTCCGCCAACAAGGGCGAGAAGGCCCCGCACGACCTCAACAGCCTCCGCGTCCTGACGAAGGTCATCCTTTACGTGAAGGAGAACTACGTCGACCCCAAGCGGGTGAAGCCCAAGGAGATGATGATCGCCTCCCTGGAGTACGTGGAGAAGAGCGTCCCGGACGTGCTCGTGGACGGCAACCCGGAGACGGGAAAGCTCAACGTCAACGTCAACGGCAAGCAGAAGGAGTTCGACATCTCCCACGTCGACTCCCTGTGGAAGATGTCCTTCGCGCTGAAGGACGTGTTCGACTTCCTGTCGAAGAACATGCGTCCCATCGAGGAGACGCGCGACATCGAGTACGCGGCCGTCAACGGCATGCTCTCCACGCTGGACCCGCACTCGGTGCTGCTGCGCCCGGAGCTGTACCGGGAGATGAAGCTGTCCACCAAGGGTGAGTTCGGCGGCCTGGGCTTCGTCATCCAGATGAAGGAGGGCAACCTCACCGTGGTGAAGGTGCTGCCCAAGACGCCCGCGGCGCGCGCCGGCATCCAGAAGGACGACCGCATCAAGAAGATTGGTGAGGAGTCCACCGTCAACATGGACCTCAACGAGGCCGTGTCCAAGCTGCGCGGTCCGGTGGACAGCCGCATCACCATCACCGTGGAGCGCGACGGCTGGGACAAGCCGCGCAACATGACGGTGGCGCGCGCCATGATTTCCATTGAGTCCGTGCAGCACAAGCTGCTCGCGGGCGGCGTGGGCTACGTGCGCCTGAAGAACTTCCAGGGCAACACCACGCGCGACCTGGAGGCGGCGCTGGCGGACATCCGCAAGCAGGCGGAGGCCAAGGGCGGCTTCAAGGGCCTCGTGCTCGACCTGCGCGGCAACCCGGGCGGCCTCCTGGAGCAGGCCATCCAGGTGTCGGACACGTTCCTGTCCAAGGGCAACATCGTCGCGACGGTGGGCTTCAGCGACAAGCTGCGCGAGGAGAAGCGCGCGCGCCCCACGGAGGGCGAGGAGTCCTACCCCATCGCGGTGCTGGTGAACGCGGGCAGCGCGTCTGCGTCTGAAATCGTGGCGGGCGCGCTCAAGAACCTGGACCGCGCGGTCATCATCGGGCGCCAGACGTTCGGCAAGGGCAGCGTGCAGGTGCTCTACGACTTCCCGGACGACAGCGCGCTCAAGCTGACCATCGCCAAGTACCTCACCCCGGGTGACGTCTCCATCCAGGAGGTCGGCATCGTTCCGGACATCCAGCTTGTGCCCACGCGCGTCACCGCGGACCGGGTGGACGTGTTCGCGCCGCGCAAGTCCATGGGCGAGGCGGACCTGGATCAGCACTTCGGCAACCCGGAGTCCTCCACCGTCGCCAAGAAGCGCGAGGAGGTCCTGGACCGCGAGAAGCCGGGCACCAGCCTCAAGTACCTCAAGGTGGACGAGAAGGCCGCCCAGGCCACCGCCAAGAAGGAAGAGCCCAAGGAGAAGGTCGCCGCCAAGCCGGGCACCGGCAAGGACGCCAAGAAGGAGCACGGCCAGAATGATCCGCTCCTGGACGTGGACGTGGCCGGCCAGGGCGAGGACCTGGACGACCAGCTGGACGCGGAGTCCCAGGAGGAGATCAAGGAGGACTTCGAGGTCCAGTTCGCGCGCGACTTCGTGCTGAAGGTGCCGGCCATCAAGCGCGGCGAGCAGATCGCCAAGGGCAAGGCCTTCGTGGAGCAGAAGCGCAACGAGGAGGAGCAGCGCATCAACAACGCCATCGCCGCCCTGGGCCTGGACTGGAGCCCCGGTCCCACGCCGAAGAACGTGCAGCTGGACGCCAGCTTCACCCCGGGCGCCGACGCCAAGATCATCGCCGGCGAGCAGCTGGACATGGTCATCCACGTGGAGAACAAGGGCACGGAGCCGCTCAAGCGCGTGCGTGGCTGGACGGAGAGCGACAACGCGTTCCTCGACCGCCGCGAGTTCCTCTTCGGCGCCATCGCCCCGGGTGAAAAGAAGTCCTGGAAGGTGCAGGTGCGCCTGCCCAAGGACCTCACCAGCCGCCGCGACGACGTGAAGGTGAAGCTGTTCGACGACAACGGCCCGCTGCGCGACACGCTGGTGTCGGAGCTGTCCTTCGTGGAGCTGCCCCGCCCGACGTTCGCCTTCAACTGGCAGGTGGTGGATGACTGCGCGGACTGCAACGGCGACGGCGTCGTGCAGCGCGGCGAGGACGTCACGGTGGTGATGGACGTCACCAACACGGGCGTGGGCCCGGCGCTGGACTCCTTCGCGCAGATCAAGAACGGCGGCGACGCGAACATCTTCATCGAGAAGGGCCGCTTCAAACTGGGGGAGATCAAGCCCGGTGAGACGAAGACGGCGCGCTTCCAGGTGTCCCTGAAGAAGGCCTTCAAGGGCGACACCTTCCCGCTGAAGCTGGCCATCCTCGACGAGCCCCTGGAGGAGTTCGTCCTGGAGAAGCTCCAGCTGCCGGTGAAGGACGGCCCCGTGGCCTCGCTGGAGGCGAAGAAGGGCCTGGTGAAGCTGTCGGACAAGGCGGAGCTGTTCGCTTCCCCCACCGCGGACGCCCGTCCGGTGGCGAAGCTGCCGCAGGGTGCGACGCTGGCCCTGGAGGCCACCACCAAGGGCTACTACAAGGTCGCGCTGGAGAAGGACCGCTTCGCCTTCGTTCGCACGCAGGACGCGAAGGAAGTGAAGACCGGCAAGGCCGTGGCGCCCAAGACGGTGGCGTACAACACGTCGCGCCAGCCGCCGGACATCAAGCTGGACGTGGATCCGTCGCACGGCGGCGTGGTGGTGAACGGCGACAAGTTCACCCTCTCCGGCGTGGTGAAGGACCCCAACGGCCTCCTGGACGTCTACGTGCTGGTCAACGACCAGAAGGTCTACTTCAAGGCCGTGGACCCCAAGGGCGGCGAGCCCAACACGCTGAAGTTCACCTCCGACTTCACGCTCAAGGAGGGCAACAACAACGTGCTGGTGGTGGCCCGTGAGAGCACCGAGTTCGCCAGCCGCCGCACCCTGGTCATCCGCCGCCGTCCGGCGGAGGTGGCGCAGAAGGTCGTGACGCCCGCCGCCGCGGCCACCACGCCGGTGAAGCCGCGCCAGCAGTAGTCATTCCAGGCTTCCGGGCACGGACCCGGAGTGCCTGACCCACGGGCGGCTCGCTTCCAGGCGTTTCCCTGGAGGAGGGCCGCCCGTTTTGTTGACGCTTCACCGAGGGCCGATTTAGGGTCCGCGGCAGGTGGGCGCCCGCTTGGCCGGCATGCGTCCTGGAGGCGTGATTCCCCCATGCGGACGTTCAGTCGGTGCCTGTTGCTCGCGACGGCGCTGTCCGGGGCCGCGGCCCATGCGGACGACAACGACCTGAAGCTTTCCCGTTTCGGCGTCGAGCGCCGGGGCACTTCTTCCGTCATCACGGACACGCAGTTCGCCGAAGCCAGCGCGGACTTCCGTGCCTTCGCGCGCACCTTCGGCGCGGTGATGACGTCGGCGAATCTGATGCCCCCGCGCACGACGGGCCACTCAGGCTTCGCGTTCAACGCGGAGCTGTCCGTGGTGTCGCTGCCGGAGGACGTGGTGCTGCCCACGGAGGCCGAGCAGCCCGGCTCCGTGCTGGTGCCGTCGCTCCACGTGCGCAAGGGCCTGCCCTTCTCGCTGGAGCTGGGCGGGCGCGTGGGCTGGATTGAGAAGAGCGGCATGGTGACGGCCACGGGCGAGCTGAAGTGGGCCGTCAACGAGGGCTTCACCTACCTGCCGGACGTGGGCCTGCGCTTGCACGTGACGAAGCTGTTCGGCGCGCACAACCTGGACCTGACCACCACGGGCCTGGACATCGGCGTGGGCAAGCAGTTCCCCCTGGGCGGCATGGTCACGCTGACGCCCTACGGCGGCCTGGACCTCAACTTCGTCAGCGCGACCACGCGCACGCTGGACTTCGACCCCGGCCGCACCGTGGCGGACTCGCAGGGCAACGACTCGCGCGATGCGCTGACCAACGCCGCGCCGTACTCGCGGGTGAACGCGGGTGACAACCTCACCCCGCGCTTCTACGCGGGCGCGCGCTTCATTGGCGGCGTGCTGCAGCTGGGCGCGGAGATCTCCCTCACCAACCTGGGCAGCTTCGACCAGGAGGGCGCCAGCAGCCGCGACCTGCCGTCCGTCTTCGCCTTCAACACCACGCTGGGCCTGGACTTCTAGTCAGCGCAGGGCCTCGCGCACGCGGCCCGGACGGTTGGTGATGAGGTAGGACACCCCCAGGTCCCGCAGCTCGCGGGCGCGCTGGGGGTCGTCCACCGTCCACGCCGCCACGCGCAGTCCGGCATCCCGCCACGCGCCCACGCGCTCCGGCGTGCACGCCTCGTGGAACGGGTGCACCGAGTGCGACGACACCAGCGGGCTCAGCGCGTACGCCTGGAGCGCCCAGGGCTTGTCCGGGTCGATGAGGAAGCCCCGGCGCAGGCCCGGTGCCGCCGCCGCCAGCCGGAAGAGGCACAGCGGGTTGAAGCTGGACACCACCACGCGGCCCGCCAGGTCGCGGTCGCCCAGGAGCCGCGCCACGCCCGCCGCCAGGCCTCCGTCGTCGAAGCGGTCGCACTTCAGCTCGATGTTGACCAGGAAGTGCTCCGGCAGCGCGTCCAGCACCTCCTCCAGCAGCGGGATGCGCGCGGGCGCGAAGCCCAGGGGCGAGCCCACGTCCGCGCGGGCGAGCTTCCACCAGGGCGTGGTGCGCACCTCCCAGGGCTGTCCCGCCAGGCGGTCCAGGCGCTCGTCGTGGCAGACGACGACCTCGCCGGAGCCGCACACCATGGCGTCCAGCTCCACGCCGTCGGCGCCCTGGCGCACGGCCTCCGTGAAGGCCTCCAGGGTGTTCTCGGGGGCGTCGGCGCTGGCACCACGGTGAGCGAGCAGGAGCATGGGCGCGCAGTGTGCGCTGGAACGGCCCCCCGGCGCAGCGCCCACGTGGGACGGGCGTCCGGGGGTGGACGCGTGGGCGCAACTTGCCTCGCGGGTGGGTTTATTGCAGTGTCCGCCGCATGCTGGGCCTCGGAGAATTCATCGTCCTCGGCTTCATCCTGCTGGTGGTCTTCTCGGCCGCCCGGATGGGGCAGTTGGGCAACGCGGTGGGCAAGTTCGTCTACTCCTTCCGCAAGGCCTCGCGCGGCGAGGACCTGGTGGACGTGAAGCACCTGCCCCACTCGCGCCGGGGCCACACCGACGCGGACTTCACCGAAGGCCCCAACAAGGACCGCCGCTCCTAGAACTCCTCCCCCGTCGAGAGGACCAGCGGACCGGGCGGACTGCCGGGCGCTGGCGCCAGGAGCAGGCGCGCGGCCTGCTGCCTCAGCGCGGGCAGCAGCTCCGTGGCCTCCACCATTTCGCGCAGGTCCGCGGTGGTGAGCAGCGGCACCAGCTTCGCGCCCACCTCTGGCGGCAGGTACGGATTGAAGGCCAGCGCGCGGCGCACCTTGTGGCGCACGGACCAGCGCGGCGTCTTCCAGATTTCGACGAGCGGCTCCGGCCGCGCGGGCCTGCGCGCCGCGATGCGCACCACCAGGTCCTCCGTGAGGCGCGGGTTGATGAGCACGTTGCGCAGCACGGCCGGGTTGCTGACGGTGGCCAGGCGCGACAGCACGTCCGGGTCGCGCGTGAGGCGGGCCTGCTGCTTCAGGTGGCCCAGGGACTGGTTGGCGGCGAGCGCGTCCGCGCGGGCGGCGGCGTCCGCGTCCAGCTCCTTGCGCGCGGGCCCCTGCGCGAAGAGGTCCGCCACCGCCTCCAGTGACTGCACGTGGGCCATGCGCCGCAGCGCCTCCACGTGGGGGATGTGCTCGGCCTCCTGGTCCAACGCGGCCAGGAAGTCGGACAGCACGCAGGTGGCGGGGGCCTGCCCGGCGCGGGACAGCGTCAGCAGGTGGCCGATGAGCTCGTTCGTGTCGAAGGGCTCACGACGGGCCAGCTCGCGCGCGGCGGCCTTGCGGCGCACGGTGGCGCCCCCGCCCAGGGCGTGCAGGTTGCGCGCGAGCGCACGGGCCTCCTCCAGCGTGGACATGACGGCTTCAGCCTCCCGTGCGGTCAGCGGTGGGTTCGGTGGGGACGGGCTCCAGCGTCACCTCCAGCCGGAAGCCGGCGAGGTCCGCGGGGAACTCCTGGAACATCACCAGGAAGGGCACCTTGCCGCCCGGCGGCACCGGGAGCGCGGCCGCGTCCATGCGCTGGCGGAGCGCGGTGGCGGCCTCGCGGGTGGTGACGGCGTGGAGCTCCTCCGGCGTGGCCAGCGCGCCCGCGAGCCCTTCCGCCGAGCGCACCCGCTGGTCGCCGTCGAACAGGGCGGCCTTCACGCGCACGGCCGCGGCGGCACCGGTGCGGTTCTCCGCCTCGCCGCGCACGACGAAGAGCATGCGGCCGTCGCGCGTTTCATAGAGGCCGTTGGACACGTCGCTCGCGACGAACGGGCGGGACGCGGGCATCACCAGCGTGCGCAGCCGGTCCGGGGACAGCGTGGACGGATCCACCTTGCCATCGCGCAGGTACACGGTGCCCAGCGCGCCCAGGGCCACCACCAGGACGGTGGCGATGGCGAGGTTGAGCACCAGCCCCGTCACCTTCCGCGCGCGGCCGGGCAGCCGGCGCTGGGGCATGCCCACGTCCTCGATGCGCGCGGAGGGCTTGGCCACGGTGACGGCGGGGCCGCCGCGCATGTTGGCCAGGTCCACCACCTCGCGGCGGGGCGTGGTGATCTTGAACGGGTCGCCGTCGTCGTAGGCCGGCACGTCGCCCAGCAGGGAGATGCCGCCGGGCTCGTCCGCGCCAGCCTCCGCGGGCACGTCGCCCAGGAGCGCGGCGCGGCCGGTGTCCGTGGGAGCCATCCCCTCCTCTGCGGAGGCACCCGCGCCGGAGAAGTCGAACAGGTCGCCCATCGGCTCCGGAGCCGCACCGGTGTCCATGGGCGCGGCGGCCAGGTCCGGCGCCGGAGCGGCGACGTCGATGGAGGCGAACGGGTCGTCGCTCTCGAAGCCCGTCGACGGCGACGGAACGACGGGTCCCACCGCCGTGGCGCCGCTCGGAGAGGGCGCGACGGCGACGTTCGCGGCATGGCGCAGCGACACCGCGTCCGGAGCCGCGGGAGCGTCGAGGGAGAAGTCGAAGAGCGGATCCGGAGCGGGGGCCGTCGAACCCGCGGCAAGGCCCGGCGAGGCGACAGGCGCGGCTCCCGGACGAGCCGCCGCGGCAGGGCCCCCGGGCGAACCGGGACGCGCCGAGGCCGCGATGCCTCCAGCCGCCGGCGGCATGCCCGCGCGCGCCGCGCCCCCGGCCCCAGGGGCTCCCGGAGTCGCGGACATGGCGGCACGGGCCGGAGCAGCGCCGGGAGTCGGCTGAATGGGAGCACGGGCCGGAGCAGCCGCGGGAACTCCTGGTGCTGCCGGCGGGGCCCCTGCCCTTGCCCCGGGAGGCGCCGAAGCGGCCTCAAGCCCCAGCCCAGGCGAATCAGTCCCGCCGAAGTCATCCAGGCCCAGGAACGACGGATCATCCACGGAGCCGAAGTCAGAACCGAGGTCTACGACCGCTGGCGGCCGTGCTCCACCGGCCCCCGGAGCCACGGCGGCCGGACGTGAGCCGGGCGCGGAGGGTCCCCCCAGGGGCGCGGCCCCCGCCGGAGCCACGGCGGCCGGACGGGCCGCACCCGAGGGCCCCGCCGCGAACGCCCCGGGAGGAGCGGCCCGGGCCGCCGGCGGCGCGAAGGCCCCCGGAGGCACCGCGCGGAAGGTCCCCGACGCAGGAGAGGCCACGGGCCGCGGCGGCGCCACCGGAGCGGCGGGCGCGGGCGCATCCGACATGAAGTCCGCGAACGGGTCCTCCAGGTCCAGCCCGGCCAGGTTCGTGGGCGACGGCAGCGGGGTCGAGGGCGGAGCCGCCTGCCGCCGGGCGGCGATGCCCGGGGACGACGCGGGCGGGTCGAACGGCATCGTCGCCCCTCCCGTGTCCACGTCGATGTCCACGTCCACGTCACCCCAGGTCTTCACCGGGGTCTTCACCGCGGGCGCGCCGGGCGCGTAGTACGCGGGTCCAGGCCGGGTGACCTCCCCGGTCGGCTCCGGAGCGTCTCCGAACGCCTGGAACGGGTCCGCCTGCACGGCCGGAGGGGCAGCGGGCGGAGGGGCGCTCAGCGCGGGCGCGGGCTCACGCGCCACCCGGAAGGTGTTCTGGCATTTGGTGCAGCGGACCTTGACCCCTTTTTCCGTCACCTTCTCGTCGGGGATCTTGAACCGCGTCTGGCACTGTTCACACTGGACGATCATGGGGTCGGGTCGGGGGGACTCGAAGCATAGGCCCACCCGTCAACCACCGCGAGTCGGGCCCGGGTAACTTGCTCGCTTCCGACCCCTTTGATACGAGGTTCGCCCCTTTGGAAATCAAGAAGTAAACCAGTAAATGCCAAGGCGCAGCCGGGGTCGGAGACGACAGACATGAGCGAGGCCGAGCAAGCAAACGCTCCCAGCAGCAACAAGGAGCCGAAGATCATCAAGCGCTACACGAACCGGAAGCTCTACGACACCGTGGAGAGCCGGTACGTCACGCTCGATGAGATCGCCGCGATGATCAAGGAGGGCACCGAGGTGCGGATTGTCGACAACCGCACGAAGGAAGACCTGACCTCCGTCACCCTCGCGCAGATCATCTTCGAGGAGGAGAAGAAGAAGAACCAGATGCCGCTGTCGGTGCTGCGGGAGATCATCCGCCACCCCGGCGAGTCCATCTCCGGGTTCATCCAGAAGGAGGTCACGCCGCGCGTGGCCTCCATCCGCGAGGAGGCCGAGCAGCGGCTGGACAAGCTGCTGCGCCGCGAGGACGGCAGCCCCCAGGAGGCCACCCCGGACACGGCCGCCGCCACGCCCGCGCCGCAGGCGGAGGGCAACGCCAGCCTCAACCCGGCGGAGCTGCTCAAGGCCAGCCAGCGCGCCTTCGAGGACTTCCAGCGCCGCATCGACGAGCGGGTGAAGCAGGTGGTGGAGAACCTCACCGGCAACCTCCCCGCCCTGGGCCGCGACATGCAGGCGCTCACGCAGCGGCTGGAGGAGCTGGAGAAGAAGCTCGACGCCGTGGAGAAGGGCGACAAGAAGGACTCCAGCGCTTCCTGAAGCGCTGGCGCGGCTTGAAGCACGTGGCGCCCGTGAGGAAGCGGGCGCCGCATGGCCTTGGGAACAGCGCGCGTTACGCCTTCTTCTTCGAGGACGTGGACGTGCTGGACACGAGCGTGTCCACCTTGCCCTCGATGGACGCGAGCAGCCGCTCCAGGTCGTCCACCTTCGAGCGCAGCTGCTCCAGGTCCCCCGTGGACGGCAGGTTCATGGCGGACAGCGCCGTGCGCAGCGCGCCGTCCAGCGTCCCCTTCGCCGCGAGCGAGCGGGACACCAGTCCCTGCACCGCCGCCACGAACTTCTCGTTGGAGAGCAGCTGCTGCGCGAGCTTGCCCACGCGCTCCTCGCCTGTCTCCACGAGCTTCTTCATCACCGGGTTGTTCTTGAGCATGGTCTTGGAACCGTTCAGGTCCGGCCCACCTGCAAGCCAGGGCGTCATGGCCCTCGGGACAGGCGGGACGTCAGGAAGAGGACGCCGCACTCTGGGAGGGGCCAACGCGACGTGTCAAGCAGGGGAACAATGGGGATTTCTCCTCGTGGACTCTCGTTGACTCTCCGGGAGGCCATCCCTACGGTTCGCGCGCCCTCTATGGCCGGACTGCTCGACAAACGCCTGTGGATCGTCTCTGGCAAGGGGGGCGTGGGGAAGACGACCGTCGCCGCCGCCCTGGCCCTTGCCTCGGTGCGCGCGGGCCGGCGCACCCTGGTGTGTGAAGTGAACACCCAGGAGCGCGTCAGCCGCTTCCTGGAGCTGCCCGAAGCGGGCCCGGAGGTGAAGCTCCTGGAGGAGAACCTCTGGGCGGTGGACGTGCGCCCCCAGGAGGCCATGCGCGAGTACGGCCTGATGGTCCTGCGCTTCGAGACCCTCTACAAGACGGTCTTCGAGAACCGGCTGGTGCGCTACTTCCTGCGCTTCATCCCGTCGCTCCAGGAGCTGGTGCTGCTGGGGAAGATCCTCTTCCACCTCCAGGAGAAGCTGCCGGACGGCCGCTGGAAGTACGACACGGTGGTGCTGGACGCGCCCGCCACCGGCCACGCCATCTCCTTCCTGAGCGTGCCGCAGGTGCTGCTGCAGACGGTGCCGCCGGGGCCCATGACGCGCGAGGCGCTGAAGATGCGCGACCTCTTGGTGGACCCCACCGTCACCGCCGCGGTGCTGGTGGCGCTGCCGGAGGAGATGCCGGTGAACGAGGCGCTGGAGCTGCACGGCGCGCTGCGGGACAGGGTGCACATCCGCACGCACGCGGCGGTGCTCAACCAGGCCTTCCCCCAGCGCTTCACGGAAGCGGACCTGGAGGCGCTCGCGGGCCACCCGGAGCTGCGCCGCGTGGCGCAGGCGCACCATGACCGCGCGTCGCAGGCGGTGCTCGCGGGCACGAAGCTGGAGCGCAACCTCCACGCGCCGGTGTACACGGTGCCCAGGCTGTTCGTGCCGCGCTTCGGACGCGACGCGGTGGAGACGGTGATGGGGCACCTGGACGCGATGGTGAAGGGAGGCGCGGGAGCATGACGGCGCTGCAAACGGCGCTCGCGAACAAGCGCGTGCTCATCTGCGTGGGCTCCGGTGGCGTGGGCAAGACGACGGTGGCGGCGACGCTCGCGCTGCGCGCGGCGGTGGATGGCCGTCCCAGCATCGTGTGCACCATCGACCCGGCGAAGCGGCTGGCCAACTCGCTGGGCCTGTCCGGCCTGGGCAACACGGAGGCCGAAGTCCCCGCGTCCGTGCTGGAGCCCCTGGGCGTGAAGCCCAAGGCGGCCCTGCACGCGATGATGCTGGACATGAAGGCCACCTGGGACGACCTCATCACCCGCGTGGCCCCGCCGGAGCAGCGCGAGAAGATCTTCGCCAACCGCTTCTACCAGTCCCTCTCCACGGCGCTGGCGGGCAGCCAGGAATACATCGCCATGGAGAAGGTCTGGGACCTGCGGCGGCGCAGCGACTACGACCTGGTGGTGCTGGACACGCCGCCCACCGCGCACGCGCTGGACTTCCTGGACGCGCCCAACCGGGTGCTGGACTTCCTGGACAACGAAGCGGCCAAGTGGCTCCTCACGCCCGCGCTGAAGGCCGGCAAGGTGGGCCTGTCCCTCTTCAACCTGGGCGGCAGCTACGTGACGCGCGCGCTGTCGCGCTTCACCGGCACGGAGATGCTCCAGGAGCTGTCCTCCTTCATGGTGACGCTCTCCTCCATGAACGAGGGCTTCCGCGAGCGCGCCCGCGGCGTGCGCGAGCTCTTGGAGGACAAGTCGACGGGGTTCGTGCTCGTGACCAGCCCCAACCCGGAGCGGCTGGACGAGGCCATCCACTTCCACAAGCTGCTCGGGCAGAACCGCATGGAGATGACGGCCATCGTGGTGAACCGCGTGCACCCCATGCCCACCCCGGCGCAGTGGGAGGACGCGGCCACGCTGACGCCCACCCGGCGCGCGAAGGTGGAGGAGACGCTGCGCGAGACGCAGGTGCTGGCGCAGCAGGACCTGGAGGGCATGGCGCAATTGCGCGCGGCCTGTCCGGGCACGCCCCTCATCCAGGTGCCCCGCTTCGGGCTGGACGTGCACGACCTCACCGCGCTCTGGGGCACCGGCCGCTACCTCCTGGGCGACGACGTCCTCGCCTGAGGGCCCTCCCCCACCCCGAGTGACACGCCGTGCGCGCCGGGCATATCCGGCACGCGCGGTCGTTCCTGGTTAGAGTGGCGTGCCCTGGAAGTCCTCCGGGGAGAGCCATCCGGGGAACCTGTCGGGTCCCCGGGGTGTCGATGTCCGGGGCCACGCCGGGTGACGCCGGTGTCCGGACGGGAGCAGGTGCATGGACGGCAGCAAGCGGATGGAGGCAGCCGGAGTCGCCCGGCGGTGGCTGTGGGTGGGCGTGCTGGGCCTGGGCCTGACGCTCACGGGCTGCCGCACCACGGGCGCGGCGGGAAAGCCGGACGCCACGGCGAACAAGCAGGTCGTGGAGTTCGACCCCGTCACGGTGACGGCGGACCTGGAGCTGGACAAGCTCAACGACGAGGAGCTCTTCGCGGGCGGCACCTCCGCGTTCGCCGCCAACGACTTCAAGCAGGCGGCGCGCTACTTCGGCCGGCTCGCGGACTTCCACCCCAACAGCCCGCACCGCCGCCAGGCCCTCTACAATGCGGGCCTCGCGCACCAGCGCCTCAAGGAGTGGGACGACGCCTACGGCCGCTTCTCCGAGCTGGCCGAGCCGGAGAAGGGCCAGGGCGACGCGCTGGACGCGTCCTTCCGCGTGGCGGAGACGCTCTACCACCTGGAGCGCTACGAGGAGGCCACGAAGCTGCTGACGACGCTGGCCGCGCGCGCGGACCTGCCCGCGGGCCGCCGCATCGAGGCCCAGGTGCAGCAGGGCATCTGCCAGGTGGAGGCCGGCCGCACCGACGACGCGGAGGCGACGCTGCGCAAGGCGCTGGCCGCGTATGACGCCCTGCCGGACAAGGCGGAGGTGGAGGACTACTTCCCCGCGCAGGCGCACTTCTTCGTCGGGGAAATCTACCGGCTGCACTACGAGGCCGTGAAGCTGGAGGCCAGCCGGGGCAGCGACGGGCTGGCGCAGGACCTCAACTACAAGGCGGAGCTGCTGCTGTCCGCGCAGGGCCACTACCTGCGCTCCATCCGCGTGGGCAACGGCTACTGGGCCACCGCCGCGGGCTCGCAGATTGGCGCCCTCTACGAGAACCTCTACGAGCACATGGTGAACTCGCCCACGCCCCCGGAGCTCAACGCCGAGGAGGCGGAGGTCTACCGCCAGGAGCTGCGCAAGAAGATCCGCGTGCTGCTCACCAAGTCCATCAACATCTACGAGCGCACGCTGGAGGCCGCCGAGCGCATCGGCTCGCAGAGCGCCTTCGTGGACCGCACCCGCCAGAGCCTGGAGAAGGTGAAGTCGCTCTTGCTCGCGGACGCGGACGCCGACACGGAGTCGGGAGAGGTCTCCGTGCCCATGCCCGCCTCCAGCGCGGGCGCGAAGCACCGCTAAAGCGCACCTTCCGCCAGCCATGGAACCGCTCTTCACCCCGGAGCAGCTCGCCGACATCCACGCCTACCACCAGCCCTATTACATCCGGGCGGCGGTGGAGCCGCTGGTGCGGCTGGCCCTGTCGGTGCTGCTGCTGGCCGTGCTCGTGCGGCCCGTGTACCGGGGAGCGGCGGCCGCGGCGGCGGCCCTGGAGCGCAGGTTCGGTGGCGCGCTGCGCACGGCCCCGGTGAGCCGCGCCTTCTTCAGCGCCATGGACAAGCTGTGGGGCGAGCCCGGCTGGGGCACCGCCATCTTCTTCGCGCTCTTCATCGACCTGGCCACCCAGCTGCTCTACGCCCCGGCCAACGTCTACTTCTACTACGTGCTGGAGCACCGGCACGGCCTGTCCAACGACACGCCCGCCACCTTCGCGTGGACGTGGTTCAAGGGCAGCCTCGTGGGCGCCATCGCCCTCACCGCGCTCGTGGTGGGCCTGTACGGCCTGGCCCGCCGCGTGCGCCGCTGGTGGCTGGTGCTGGGCGTGCCCGTGGCCCTGCTGATGCTGGTCTCCTCCGCCCTGGACCCGTACCGCGCCCGCCTCTACTTCGACCAGACGCCCCTGCAGGAGGGGCCGCTGCGCTCGCGCATCACCGCGCTGATGCGCAAGGCGGACATCACCTTCTCCGACGTGGTGGTGGAGAAGACGTCCGTGACGTCCAAGCGCATCCAGGCGTACTTCGCCGGCCAGGGCCCCACGCGCACCATCGTCCTCAACGACGTCATCCTGAAGGAGCTGGCCGAGGACGAAATCCTGGCCGCGGTGGCGCACGAGGCGGGCCATGTGAACGAGCCCCGCTGGCCCGGCCGCATCGCCTCCTCGCTCGCGGTGCTGGCCCTGCTCTTCCTCATCGACCAGCTGCTGCGCCTCTCCGCCCGCCGGGGCTGGTGGGGCGTCCAGCGCGCGGGCGACATCCGCACCCTGCCGCTGGTGTCGCTGGCGGTGTTCCTCCTCCTCGTGCTCGCGGCCCCGGTGTCGGGGGCCCTCTCGCGCGAGCGCGAGCGCGAGGCGGACCGCTACGGCCTGAACCTCACCGGCGACACGGGCGCCTTCCGCCGCATGCTGGTGAAGGCCGCCCGGGTGAACAAGATGGACCCGGAGCCGCCCCGCTGGGTCGTCTTCAAGGGCATGAGCCATCCGCCCATCGGGGAACGGCTCGCCGCGCTCGACGCGCCCTGAACGCCTTTCAAGAAGCCGCCGGTGAGTGGGCCTCCACTCCACTACTCCCCCTCGCCATCCAGGCCCACCCTCCGGCCGGCCGCCCCCGGACCGCTCCCCAACTGTCCGGTGGCACATCCGTCTTGAATCGTCCCTGCGCTCAACGCCTCACGTCGGCGGAGCGCCCTCCTTCAGCTTCTCCACCGCCACCAGGGTGATGGCCTTCACCAGGGCCTTCGCGCGGCGCCCCGCGGACGTCTCCCCGTGCGGATCCACCTCCACCGCGTTGGCGATGTCCGTGAAGCCCTGCCGCTCGCCCCGGCGCAGGTGCAGCTCGCCCCGGCCCGTGAGCGCCACGGGGTTGCGCGGATCCCCCGACAGCGCGTGCGTGTACTCGGTGAGCGCGTCCTCCACCCGCCCGAGCTTCTGGTACACGGTGCCCAGCGCCGCGTGCGCCGCGGAGTCCTTCGGGTTTCCCTCCACCAGCCCCTCGAAGAGGATGCGCGCCTCCTCCAGCCGGCCCGCCGCCGCCAGGTCGCAGCCCACCTGCGCGATGGCCTTCGCCTCCTCGAAGGTCATCCCCTCCACCTCCGCCCAGGTCGTCTCCCCCCGCGCGAACGCCTTCAGCCTGCGCGCCGTTCCGGTTTCCATCCGCGGCTCCTCGCCGCCCTCGTGCTTGATGATGCGTCCCATGGCGGTCCTCACGCGCTGCGCAGGTTGGAGATGGCCGTCTTGGCCATCTCGTTGAACTTCGAAGACATGTTGCTCATCAGGTCGAACATCGCCTTGCGCTTCTCCATCAGCGTCTGGAGCCGCAGCTCCAGCTCCTGCATGCTCGTGTCCAGCTTCGCGCCGCGCGCCTTGTCCGCGTCGCTGCCGCCCAGCGTGGCGCGCTCCTCGCGGGCGCTGGCCATCTCGTTCATCACGTCCAGCAGCTCCGAGTCGGTGTCCTCGGTGATGCCCATGAGCAGGGCCTGCACCTTCTGCTCGATGCTCATGTTCGGGTTGTCCACGATGTCGCGCGCCCGCGTGCCGCCCGTGCTCCGGCCGCTCCCGCCCGACTGCTTCGGCACGGCGTCGAGCGCCGCGTCCAGGTCCTGCCAACTGGCCACGCCGTCCCGGCCACCGCTGGCCGCCATCTCCAGGCGGTGCCAGTACTCCGGGTGGTCCGTGAAGAACTGCGCGGCGCGCTTGAGCGTGGCGGACGCGGCCGGGCTGTCCAGCACCGCCCCCAGGTCCGCCAGCGTCACCTTGCCGTCCTTCGTCCCCTTCGCCGTGTCGAAGGTGTCCCAGTTCTCGTCCAGCACCTGGAGCGCGTCGGCGTACTCCGCGAGATCCGGATCCGCCGCCCCGGTGCCTCCGCTGCCCCCCGGCCGCCCCGTCCCCCCGGTGCTTCCGCCGCCGTGGCCCGGCCGGCCCGTGCCCGGAGTCCCCTGCCCCGGCCGGCCCGACATGCCGTCCGTGCTTCCCGTGCCGCTGCCCGGCTTCCCGGCGCCCCCACTGCCCGGCCTCGGGCTGGAGCCACCGCCCGTCGTGGGCGGCGCGCAGTCCGACGGCGCCGGCTTGCAATCCGACTGCGTGGGGGGCGGCTGGCCCGGCCGGTCCGGACGTCCGTACTTCGCGAAGTCCGCGGCCAGCCGCCTGGACTCCTGCTGGAGGCCCATCAGGTCGATGCGGTCGTCGTTGAAGACCGGCATCGGCAGGCCGAGCACCTTCTTCTTCGCCGTGTCCACCTGCTCGAAGAAGGTGCGGTTGTCGACGAGGAACTTCGCCGCGTCCCGGAGCGACGGCGACACGTTGCGGTCCTGGGAGATGCGCTGGAGGTCCGCGTGCGACAGCGTGCCGTCCTTCTTGCCGTCCAGCAGGTCCAGGTAGCCGAAGTTCGCCTCCAGCGTGCGCAGCGAGTCCGCGTAGTCCAGCAGCTTGGGGTCCAGCGGGCTGCGGCTCCCGGCCGCGCCTCCCGCCTGCGCGCCCCCCGCCGACGAGGCCCCCGCGTAGCCCGCGCCCGCCTTCGCCGCGTCCCGGGGCGCGCAGTACTCCGTCTTCGCGGAGGGGTTCTTCTTCAGCTCATCCGCCACGCCCAGCGCGCCGCTGGCCGCCATCATCACGTTGCCGGTCATCACCCCGGCGGCCGTCTTGATGGAGTTCGTGAGGACGGGGGGAAGCCCCAGGGCGTCCCCCGCCAGGTCGGTCACGGCGGCCATGGGACCGCCCAGCAGGTTCGCCACGCCTTTGAGGATGTCGAGCATCGATACTCCCGCGCGACGGGTTGAAGTGGGTGCTGCCAGGGTGCCGCGCGCCGTCTCTTCGGACGCGGGCAGGCATTGCAGCGGCGGTGCCGGGCGCGCCGGCGCTCGGGCCAAGTCGATTCGAGGGGTTGTGCGCGAGGGCACCCCGTCCGCGTCCCCGCCCGCGGACGGTCCGGTCCGTCGCGGAGGATTGCGGCTAGAGTCCCGCGCCCATGCGCACCTTCGGGCTCGACTACGGCACCAAGACCATCGGCGTGGCCGTCTCGGATGGACTGGGACTCACCGCCCAGGCGGTCACCACCGTGCGGCGCGCGTCGCTCAAGGCGGACCTCGCGGAGCTGTCCCGGCTCGTGAAGGAGCACGAGGTGACGCGCTTCGTCCTGGGGCTGCCCCTCAACATGAACGGCTCGGAGGGGCCCCGCGCGGAGGCCACGCGCAAGTTCGCGGAGGTGCTGGAGAGCGCGCTGGGGCTGCCCGTGGAGCTGTGGGACGAGCGGCTGTCCACCGTCGCCGCCCAGCGCACCCTGCTGGAGGCGGACGTGCGCCGGGAGAAGCGGCGGGAGGTGATTGATCAGCTCGCCGCGCAGTTCATCCTGCAGGGCTGGCTGGACGCGCACCGCCCCAAGGATGAAGACGGCTACGACGACGACGATTACGACCCGGAGGCCTGAGCACCGCCTCCGGGAGCCGTCAGCCCGGCACTACGGCTGGCGCCGGTACACGTGCAGCGGCGCGGTGAAGCCGTCCTGCTCCTGGTACGCCACGCCGTCCAGGGTCAGCGTCCGCCCGTCCAGCTTCACGCCCGGGTCCTTCACCAGGTTGCCCTCGTCGAAGCGCACCAGCACGTCCGGCCGCGCGTCACCCAGGCGCTGGCGGAAGGTGTCCCAGCGCACGCGCGCCATGCGCATCTCCGGCAGCGTGGAGAAGAAGGCCACCTGCAGGTCCATGTAGCGCGGGTCGTCGTCGATGGCCGCCGCGCCGCCCTTCGCCGCCACCTCCTCCTTGAGGTAGCGCGCCACCTGCATCACCGCCACGGGGTTCGTGGACGTGGGGCTCACCGGGCGCAGCGAGTCGTGCAGCCCGCCCTCGGTGCGGAACGTGTAGATGCCCAGCGCCACCGGCATCACCACCGCCAGCACCGCGCTCACCCCCACCACCGCGCGCCGCGCGAAGGCCCCCCGGTTGCCCACCACCGCCGCCAGGCCGGGCGCCAGGAACACGGGCAGCAGCACCAGCTGCGTCACCGTGAAGCGGGCCAGGGGCACGAAGCTCAGCAGCACCGCCGCGCGGAAGGTGAAGTACAGCGCGGGCAGCACCGCCATCACCACCAGCCAGCGCGTCTCCGGGTGCTTCTTCCACGCGCGCACCATGCCCACGCCGCCCAGGAGCGCCACGCCGGGCGTCAGCGTGAAGAGCGCCACCGCGGGCCAGAACCCCAGCTGCTGCAGCCGCCAGCCCAGCGAGCCTCCCGCGCCGCCGGAGTCGGACACCCACTGCTTGTGGAAGTCCTCCACCGCCTTGATGGGGAAGAACGGGTCGCCGTGCGCCAGCTCGTTGCCCTGCATCCACAACAGGGGGAACGGCAGGCACACCAGGCCAAAGCCCACCGCGCGCGTGAGCGACGCCACCCGGTCCTCGCTGCTGAACACCAGCGCCACGGAGATGAGCGGGATGTACAGCCACGCGTCGTAGCGCAGCGCGCACGCGAAGTTGAGCAGCACCGCGCCCCAGAACAGCGGCTGGAAGCGGTTCTCCTCCACGCCTTCCGCCACCAGCGCGAACACCGCCAGCATGAAGAACAGCGACACCGCCTCGCTGCCCGCGGTGGTGGAGAACTGCAGGTGCATGCCCCACGCGCTGAAGGCCAGCCCCGCGGCCACGCCCGCGCGCCAGCCAAACAGCCGCCGCGTCAGCGCGAACAGCGGCACCACCGACGCCACGCCGAACAGCAGGCTCACCAGCCGGCCCGCGACGTCGCGCTCGAACACCGACAGCACCGCGCCCACCAGGTACAGGTGCAGCGGGCCGAACTGGTACGTGCCGTCCTTGTACGAGGTGATGACGTGCGGCGCGGCCAGCCAGCGCTCCGCCAGCTCCGTGCGCACCACCGCGTCCCCGAAGAGGTTCTCGTTGATGAAGAACACCCCCAACCGGGGGAGCAGCGCCGCCACGAGCAGCAGGCCCACCAACCACCGGGTGGAAGGCTCGGGCTGGGGTGCGGGCACCGCGGACAGGCCGGGCACGGCGGCGGAGGGGGAAGCAAGGGCGGCGGGACTCGATGCGGGAACCATGGCGCGCGCGAGGATACGCAGGCAGGGCTCAAAGCCAAGCCAGCGACCCTCCCTCCTGCCTGATGCCCGCCCGCCTGCCCTCACCCACGGGCCAAATCCCCGGGCAGCGGAGGATTCTCGCCGTTACGCACCCTTCGGGGCAGGACGGAACCGGTGCGCCGGCCGTCACGCCGACATGTGGAGCGGACACGGACGCCGCCCCACAGTGAGGGCCTGCTCGGACGGGGTGTCCTCTAGCGGAAACCCAAGCGTCGGGAAGTACGCGCTTGGGCGAGGTAGGACCGGACACATCGCACCGGGGGGGCTCCTCCCAGCGCGCGTCCCGGTCCTTATAATCGAAGTGCCTTTTCACCCCGTGGAGGAGGGCGGCTCCCCTCCGACACGAGCCGAACGCGCGGTCCCACTCCGCGGCGGGGTCCCGAAGGGGCTGAAGCATCGCGATTGTCGTCGCCTGGGACCTCTTCGGAGTGGGTGTGGAATGGCCTTCCAGCCCTCCAGGTTCACCATGTTGGCCCCCCGGAAGCACGCGAGTCCTCGCGTCCTCCTGTGAGGCTACGAGGGAGAGACATGAAGGACGCTGAGAAGGGCTCGTGGGTCTCCAGAATCGCCGCGTTCCAGGACGTGAAGACCTACGCGGAACTCAACTGGGAGGGCTCTTTCGAGGACTACCTCGAAATCGTCCGGAAGAACCCGAAGGTCACCCGCACCGCCTTCCAGAGGATCTACGACATGATCCTCAGCCACGGGAAGTCGGAGTACATCGACAACAAGAAGAAGCTCACGCGCTACCACTTCTTCAGTGACGAGCGCTTCGGCGGCCGCGACGCCATCTTCGGCCTGGACGTGCCGCTGATGAAGCTGGTCAACGTCTTCAAGTCCGCCGCGCAGGGCTACGGCACGGAGAAGCGCGTCATCCTCCTGCACGGCCCCGTGGGCTCGTCCAAGTCCACCATCGCCCGCCTGCTCAAGAAGGGCATGGAGGAGTACTCGAAGACGCCGGAGGGCGCCGCGTACACCTTCTCCTGGCTCACCGACAAGAAGCAGCCGGACGGCACGGTGACGAAGGAGAAGATGAAGTGCCCGATGAACGAGGAGCCCCTCAACCTCATCCCGCGGGAGTGGCGCGACAAGGTCTTCTCCGAGCTGTCCCCGCCGGAGTCCGGCTACACGATTCCCGGCGGCTGCGAGCTGTGCCCCGCGTGCCGCTTCGTCTTCAAGGAGCTGATGACCCAGTACGGCGGTGACTTCGCCAAGGTCATGGGCCACGTGCACGTCAACCGGCTCATCTTCAGCGAGAAGGACCGCGTGGGCATCGGCACGTTCCAGCCCAAGGATGAGAAGAACCAGGACTCCACCGAGCTCACCGGCGACATCAACTACCGGAAGATCGCCGAGTACGGCTCGGACTCCGACCCGCGCGCCTTCAACTTCGACGGCGAGTTCAACATCGCCAACCGCGGCGTCATCGAGTTCGTCGAAGTGCTCAAGCTGGACGTCGCGTTCCTCTACGACCTGCTCGGCGCGTCGCAGGAGCACAAGATCAAGCCGAAGAAGTTCCCTCAGACGGACATCGACGAGGTCATCATCGGGCACACCAACGAGCCCGAGTACAAGAAGCTCGAGAACAACGAGTTCATGGAGGCCTTGCGGGACCGTACGGTGAAGATTGACATCCCGTACATCACCAAGCTGGCCGAGGAGGTGAAGATCTACGAGAAGGACTTCAACTCCCGCGCCATCAAGGGCAAGCACATCGCGCCGCACACGCTGGAGATGGCCGCCATGTGGGCCGTCCTCACGCGCTTGGAGGAGCCCAAGAAACACAACCTGTCGCTCCTGCAGAAGCTCAAGCTCTACAACGGCAAGACGCTTCCCAACTTCACCGAGGACAACATCAAGGAGCTGCGCAAGGAGTCCGTGCGCGAGGGCCTGGAGGGCATCAGCGCCCGCTACATCCAGGATAAAATCTCCAACGCCCTGGTGAGCGACAAGGGCGAGGGCTGCATCAACCCCTTCATGGTGCTCAACGAGCTGGAAGCCGGCTTGAAGACGCACTCCCTCATCAACACCGAGGACGCGCGCAAGCGCATGAAGGAGCTGCTCACCACGGTGAAGCAGGAGTACGAGGACATCGTCAAGAACGAGGTCCAGCGCGCCATCAGCGCCGACGAGGACGCCATCGGCAAACTGTGCGGCAACTACATCGACAACATCAAGGCCTTCACCCAGAAGGAGAAGGTCCGCAACAAGTACACCGGCATTTATGAAGTGCCGGACGAGCGCTTGATGCGGTCGATTGAAGAGAAGATCGACATCCCCGAGAGCCGCAAGGACGACTTCCGCGGCGAGATCATGAACTACATCGGCGCGCTCGCCGTGGAGGGCAAGACCTTCAACTACCGGACCAACGAGCGGCTGCACAAGGCGCTGGAGCTGAAGCTGTTCGAGGACCAGAAGGACAGCATCAAGCTCAAGAACCTCGTGTCCTCCGTCGTGGACAAGGAGACCCAGGAGAAGATCGACCTGGTGAAGGACCGGATGATGAAGAACTACGGGTACTGCGAGATCTGCTCCACGGACGTGCTGAACTTCGTGGCCAGCATCTTCGCCCGCGGTGACGCCAAGGAGTAACGCCTAGCGACTTTGCCCAAGAGGGACGTGACACCGTGACCTTGAAGATCCACCAGGACCACTCCCGCTTCAAACAGATCGTCCGCGGGAAGATCAAAGCCAACCTGCGCAAGTACGTGCAGAAGGGCGAGATGCTGGGCAAGAAGGGCAAGGATGCCATCAGCATCCCCATCCCCTTCATCGACATCCCGCGCTTCAAGTACGGCCACAAGGAGCAGGGCGGCGTTGGACAGGGTGACGGTGACGTAGGCCAGCAGCTCGGCCCCGGGGCGGTAGAGCCCGGGGACGGGCACCAGGCCGGCCAGGGCGAGGGAGACCACGCCCTGGAGGTGGACGTCACGCTGGAGGAGCTGGCGCAGATTCTTGGAGAAGAGCTCCAGCTGCCGCGGATTGAACGGCGGCAGAACGAGCGCATCGTCACGCAGAAGGTGAAGTACACGGGCGTCAACACCACGGGCCCGGAGTCGCTGCGCCACTTCAAGCGCACCTTCAAGCAGGCCTTGAAGCGTCAAATCGCCACCGGCAC
Source organism: Corallococcus macrosporus (assembly GCF_017302985.1). Taxonomy (NCBI): domain Bacteria; kingdom Pseudomonadati; phylum Myxococcota; class Myxococcia; order Myxococcales; family Myxococcaceae; genus Corallococcus; species Corallococcus macrosporus. The sequence continues at coordinate 238,314 of NZ_JAFIMU010000002.1, read as the reverse complement.
CTACGACCCGAAGATGCCGGTCATCATCCCCACGCGCGAGGACCGCCGCTACCGCAGCTACAAGCTGCAGGAGCTGCCTGAAACGAACGCGGTCATCATCTACATGATGGACGTGTCCGGCTCGATGGGGGACGAGCAGAAGGAGATCGTCCGCATCGAGAGCTTCTGGCTCGATACGTGGCTCAAGCACCAGTACAAGGGCCTGGAGTCGCGCTACATCATCCACGACGCGGTGGCGCGTGAAGTGGACCGCGACACGTTCTTCCACACCCGCGAGTCCGGCGGGACGATGATCTCCAGCGCGTACAAGCTGTGCCGGGACATCATCCAGGCGGACTACCCGAAGAGCGCGTGGAACATCTACCCGTTCCACTTCAGTGACGGGGACAACTGGAGCGCGGACGACACGCGCCAGTGCATCGAGATGCTCCGCAACGACATCCTCCCGCAGGTGAACCAGTTCGCCTACGGGCAGGTGGAGTCGCCCTACGGCAGCGGGCAGTTCATCAAGGACCTGCGCGAGGCGGTGGGTGACACGACCAACGTCGCGCTGAGCGAGATCGCGGACAAGGACGCCATCTACGCCTCCATCAAGGACTTCCTCGGCAAGGGGCGCTGACACCCGAGCGCTTCTGTCTCATCCCCCACCGGAGCCACCGCCCCATGCCCAAGAGCCTCACACCGCGACTCGCCGCGCTTCGGGATGAAATCCACGGCTACGCCAAGGAGTTCGGCCTGGATTTCTTCGACACCGTCTTCGAGATGGTGTCCTACGACGAGATGAACATGGTGGCCGCCTACGGCGGCTTCCCCACCCGCTATCCCCACTGGCGCTGGGGCATGGAGTACGAGCAGCTGGCGAAGGGGTACGAGTACGGGCTCAGCAAAATCTACGAGCTCGTCATCAACAACGACCCCTGCTACGCCTACTTGATGGAGAGCAACCCGGAGGTGGACCAGAAGCTGGTGATGGCCCACGTCTACGGTCACTGCGACTTCTTCAAGAACAACTTCTCCTTCCGGCACACCAACCGCCGGATGATTGACGACATGGCCAACCACGCCACCCGCGTCCGGCGGTGGGTGGACAAGATTGGCGTGGAGAAGGTGGAGGACTTCATCGACCGGACGCTGTCGCTGGAGAACCTCATCGACCAGCACGCGCCCCACATCCGCCGCAACCCGGATCCGCAGCGCGCGGAGGAGGAGGCCAAGTCCAACGAGCGCGTGGAGGGCTTCAAGGTGGACCGCGAGTACATGCGCGGCTTCATCAACCCTTCGGAGTTCATGGATTCGCAGCGCAAGCGCGCCGAGGACGAGAAGCAGCAGCGCAAGCGCTTCCCGGAGCGCCCGCAGCGCGACGTGCTCTACTTCCTCCTGGAGCACGCGCCGCTGGAGCCGTGGGAGGTGGACATCCTCTCCATCCTGCGCGACGAGGCGTACTACTTCGCGCCGCAGGGCCAGACGAAGATCATGAACGAGGGGTGGGCCAGCTACTGGCACTCCACCATCATGACCCGCAGGGCGCTGCGCGACGATGAAATCATCGACTACGCGGACCACCACTCGGGCACCATGGGCGTGCGCCCCGGCGCCATCAACCCGTACAAGCTGGGCATCGAGCTGTGGCGGGACATCGAAGACCGGTGGAACAAGGGCAAGTTCGGCAAGGAGTGGGACGAGTGCGATGACCTTCGCGCGCGCCAGGCCTGGGACAAGAAGCTGGGCGCGGGGCGGGAGAAGATCTTCGAGGTGCGCAAGCACTACAACGACATCACCTTCATCGACACGTTCCTCACCGCCGAGTTCGCCCAGCAGCAGAAGCTCTTCGTCTACGGCTTCAACGACAAGCGCAACTCGTGGGAAATCCTGGACCGCGAGTTCCGCAAGGTGAAGAACAAGCTGCTCACGTCGCTCACCAACTTCGGGCAGCCCATCATCGAGGTGGTGGACGGCAACTACGAGAACCGCTCGGAGCTGCTGCTCGCGCACAAGCACGACGGGCAGGACCTGAAGGGCGACTACGCGCGGGAGACGCTGCGCAACCTCCAGAGCCTCTGGCGCCGGCCGGTGAACATCATCACCCGCTACGACGGCAAGGGGACCCTGCTGCGCTACGACGGGCAGCACCACTCGGAAAAGAAAGTGGAGCTGTAAGGCCGGTCCGGTCCAAGCAGGCAGGCGGGCTCAGGAAGTGCGGACAGGATTTGGGCGGAGGACCAACAGTCCTCTACACTCCTGTATCGCCCCCCATGAAGACCGCCTCCCTGCTCTGCCTCGCCGCCCTCGGGGTGGCTTCGACGTCGGAAGCCGCCACCCACTTCGAAATCAAGAACCGCCGCATCGAGCCGCGCCAGACCCTGGCGGGCGCGCTGCACGACGCGGCGCTGCCCGACGAGCAGGTGACGGCGGTCATCGCCGCGCTGGAGGGCGTGTTCGACTTCCGCAAGTCGCGCGTGGGGGACCAGTTCCGGCTGGTGATGAAGAACGGCGAGCTGGACTTCTTCGACTACCGCCAGAGCACCGTGGACGAGTGGCAGGTGCGCCGCGACGGTGAGAAGTACGTCGGCAGCAAGCGCTCCATCGAGGTGGAGAAGCAGGTGTCCGTCGTCTCGCTGGAGATCAACTCGTCCCTGTACGAGGCGACGCTGGCGGCCGGCGAGGACCCGTCCATCGGGCTGGTGCTGTCGGACGTGTTCGCGTGGGACATCGACTTCTACCGCGACGTGCGCAAGGGCGACCGCGCCAAGGCGCTGGTGGAGAAGTTCGTCTCCAAGGGCCGCGTGCTGCGCTACGGCGAGGTGCTGGCGGCCACGTACGAAGGCGGCCTGGTGGGCAACAAGCGCGTGTTCCGCTACGTGCTGCCCAACGGCGAGGCCAACTTCTTCCAGGAGGACGGCGCGAGCGCGAAGAAGACCTTCCTCAAGAGCCCGCTGAAGTACGCGCACGTCACCAGCAGCTTCGGGTCGCGCTTCCACCCGGTGCTCCAGTACGTGAAGAACCACAATGGCGTGGACTACGGCACGCCCATTGGCACCCCGGTGTGGGCGGTGGCGGACGGCACCGTCGTGTCCGCGGGCAACGCGGGCGCCGCGGGCAACATGGTCGTCCTGCGCCACGCCAACGGCATGGAGACGCAGTACATGCACCTGTCGCGCTTCGGCGACGGCGTGCGCACCGGCCAGCGCGTGCGGCAGAAGCAGGTGATTGCCTACTCCGGCAACACCGGCCGCTCCACGGGTCCGCACCTGCACTTCGGCCTGAAGCGCAACGGCGCCTACGCCAACCCCCTCACCCAGAAGTTCCCCCGCGCGGATCCGCTGCCCAAGGAGCTGACCGGGGACTTCCTCGCCAAGGCGCACGACATGGCCCAGCAGCTCGACGCTGTGTCCGTGGCCGCCGTCGCCGGCCAGGCGGGCCCGCCGCCCACCGCCACGAAGTAGCAGCCGTCCCGCGCTTCAAAGCCCACGGGCCCCCTCCCCTTCACGGTGGAGCGGGGCCCGTCGCTTTTGCCCAGACCGTCAGCTCCACTCGATGAGGAACTCGGAGTCGCCCAGGCACCGCTCGGTGCCCCGCACGCTGCCGTCGCGGTGGAGCGCGGTGAGGACGCCGCCGAGGATGCCCTCGTGGACCTGCACCGGCAGCAGGTCCCCCTTGAAGGTCAGCCGCACGCGCTTGTCGCCCAGGGCCTGGTACTCGCGCTGGCCGTAGCTCACCGCCGTGCCGTAGGACGCGGGCGCGTTGCTGTACATGCGCTTGGGGTCTCCCGCGCCGGCGGTGAGGCGCAGCAGCGTCTGCCCCACCGTGGACTCGAAGAAGGTCCCGACGATGGCCTCTCCGCACGCCCGCAGGGCGGCGTCGCGCGAGCCGTACTCGGCCTGGAGGGCCTCCGACGCGAAGGCCATCAGGCGCAGGAAGTCCACCGCCGGGTAGGAGAAGAAGTCCACCGGGCTGCGCTGCAGGAGCGGCGCGCGCAGGCGCTCCGCGGCGTCGCGCCCCAGCCGCTGGTGCGTCAGCCGAAGCACCGCCGCGAAGCTCAGCCCTCGAACGGTGTCACCCGGCCGGGTCAGGGCGATGCGCTGCTCCAGGTCGTCCAGGGGGAGGGACATTCGCGTCCGTTGTACTCCAGTTTTGCGCGTTTTCGGTCCTTCTCACGAAGACGCGGGAGATGTCTGTCATTCCCTGGGGCGCGCCGCGTCACGGCGGGTCCCGGGGCACCTTCCCTCCCTGGCGGGGGAGGCAGCCGACCCTGTGAAAGGGCGTGGGTTTCCCCTGCCCTGGGCTGGCGCGACACGGTAGCCTTCCGCCATGGGCGTTCCGCGTCAAAAGCGTGGGCGTCCCCGGCAGTCCTTCAATCCCTTCGCGACCTTCGAGACGAACGACTTATGGCTCCTCCCGCCTCCGCGCGCCCCGCATCGCCCCCGCCCTCCGCCTCGGGAACGCCCGAAGACAGCGGCCGCACCGGGCTCGACGCGGCCAGCGTCCGTCGCGGCTTCTTCGAACACGTGCGCTACTCGCGCGGCAAGAACCCGGAGACGGCCACTCCGCATGACCGCTTCATGGCCCTGTCCCTGGCCGTCCGCGACCGCCTCACGGACCGCTGGGTGAAGACGGCGCGCACCTACTACGAGCAGGACGTCAAGCGCGCCTATTACCTCTCCGCGGAGTACCTGTTGGGTCGGGCCCTGGGCAACAACCTGCTCAACCTCAACATGTACGACGCCGCGGCCGCCGCCATGCAGGAAGTCGGCGTGGACCTGACGCAGCTCTTGGAGATGGAGCCGGACGCGGGCCTGGGCAACGGCGGCCTGGGCCGCCTGGCGGCGTGCTTCCTGGACTCGCTGGCCACCCTGGGCTACCCGGGCATGGGCTACGGCATCCGCTACGAGTTCGGCATCTTCAGCCAGGACCTGGTGGAGGGACACCAGGTGGAGCGCGCGGACGAGTGGCTGAAGTTCGGCAACCCGTGGGAGATCGTGCGGCCGGAGAAGGCGGTGCCGGTGCGCTTCTTCGGGCGCGTGGAGCACCACCAGGGTCCGGATGGCCGGCCGGTGGCGCGCTGGGTGGGCGGCAAGACCGTGATTGGCGTGCCGTACGACACACCCATCGCGGGCTACGGCAACAACACCGTCAACACGCTGCGGCTGTGGCAGGCGCGCGCGAGCGCCGAGTTCGACCTGCTCCTGTTCAACGCCGGTGACTACGAGCGCTCGGTGGTGGAGAAGAACGACTCGGAGGTCATCTCCAAGGTCCTCTACCCCAACGACGCGTTCCAGGCGGGCAAGGAGCTGCGCCTGAAGCAGCAGTACTTCTTCGTGGCGTGCTCCATCGCGGACATCGTCCGGCGCTACCTGAAGAACCACGACGACTTCCGCGACTTCAGCCGCAAGTGCGCCATCCAGCTCAACGACACGCACCCGGCCATTGGCGTGGCGGAGCTGATGCGCGTGCTGGTGGACGAGAAGCGCCTGCTCTGGGACGAGGCCTGGTCCATCACCCAGGAGACGTTCGGCTACACCAACCACACGCTGCTGGCGGAGGCCATGGAGCGCTGGCCGGTGTCGCTGTTCGAGCGCCTGCTGCCGCGCCACCTCGAAATCATCTTCGAGATCAACCAGCGCTTCATGCGTCAGGTGCAGATCCGCTACCCGTTCGACGTGGAGAAGCAGCAGCGGATGAGCCTGGTGGAGGAGGGCCCGGAGAAGAAGATCCGCATGGCCCACCTGGCCGTGGTGGGCAGCCACAGCATCAACGGCGTGGCCGCGCTGCACACGGACCTGTTGCGCCGCGACGTGCTGCCGGACTTCGCGCAGATGTACCCGGAGCGCTTCAACAACAAGACCAACGGCGTGACGCCGCGCCGCTGGCTGGCGTGGTGCAACCCGCGCCTGTCCAAGCTGATCACCAGCCGCATCGGCGAGGGCTGGGTCACGGACCTGGACCAGCTCCAGAAGCTGGAGCCGCTCGCGGAGGACCCGGAGTTCCGCAAGGCCTTCCGCGAGGTGAAGCGCGCCAACAAGGAGGACCTGGCCCAGCACGTGCGCGACCTGCGCTGGGTGCAGCTCAATCCGGACGCCATCTTCGACGTGCAGATCAAGCGCCTGCACGAGTACAAGCGGCAGCTGCTGGACGCCATCCACATCGTGGCGCTGTGGATGAAGGCGCGGCGCGACCCGGCGAGCGTCATCACGCCGCGCGCGTTCCTCTTCGGCGCGAAGGCGGCCCCGGGCTACCACCTGGCGAAGCTGACCATCCGGCTCATCAACGGCATCGCGGAGGTCGTCAACAGCGACGCGGGCGCCACGGGGCTGCAGGTGATGTTCCTGCCCAACTACCGCGTGAGCCTGGCGGAGCGCATCATCCCCGCGGCGGACGTGTCCGAGCAGATCTCCACGGCGGGCTGGGAGGCCTCCGGCACGGGCAACATGAAGCTGATGCTCAATGGCGCGCTGACGCTGGGCACGCTGGACGGCGCCAACGTGGAAATCCGCGACGCGGTGGGCGACGAGAATTTCTTCCTCTTCGGCCTGACGGCGGATGAGGTCATCGCGCGCAAGAAGGCCGGCTACCGGCCGCGCGAGGTGTACGAGTCCAACACGGAGCTGCGCGAGGCGCTGGACCTCATCCGCTCCGGCTTCTTCTCGCCGGAGGACCGCAACCTCTTCCAGCCGCTGGTGGACAGCCTGCTCAACGAGGACCGCTACCTCGTGCTGGCGGACTTCGCCGCGTACATGGCGAAGCAGGAGGACGTGGCGCGCGCCTACCGGGACCCGGAGTCCTGGACGAAGAAGTGCATCATCAACGTGGCCCGCGCGGGCATCTTCTCCTCCGACCGCACCATCAAGCAGTACGCGGAGGAGATCTGGAAGGTGCAGAAGACGGACGTGGAGTAGCGCGCCGGCGGGCACCCCGCGGCCCCGGTGGTTTCCCGGGGCCGCGCTGCGTGTGCCGTCAGCGTCTCACGCGGCCTTGTTGAGCCAGGCCTCGTACGCGCGGAAGTCGTAGTCGCGGCCGAGGAACCGGTGCACCAGGCGGGCGGCGTCGTCGGAGCCGCCCGGCTCCAGCACCGCGCGGCGGTAGGCCTGCGCGGGCTCGGGGTTGAGCAGGCCCTTCGTCTGGAACACCGTGAAGAGGTCCTTCGCGATGACCAACGACCACATGTACGTGTAGTAGTTGGACGAGTACCCGTCCAGGTGCCCGAAGGTGAGGTGGAAGTACGTGCCCTCCAGGTACGGGAAGGGGACGAACTGGCTCTGCAGCTCGCGCACGAGCGCGGTGGCGTCCAGGTTCTTCGGGTCGCGCCGGTACAGCTCCAGGCTGAGCGCCGCGTAGAACATCTGCTGGCGCACGAAGAGGCCCTTGCCGAACTCGTCCGCGGCGAGCATGCGCTCCACCAGCTCCGCGGGCAGCGCCTCCCCCGTCTGGTAGTGCTTCGCGAAGGTCTGCAGGCACGTCACGTCGCGCGCCCACTCCTCCAGCATCTGCGACGGGGCCTCCACGAAGTCCCACTCCGTGCGCACGCCGGACAGGCCCGCCCACTTCGTGTGGCCGCCGAAGATGTGGTGCAGCAGGTGGCCGAACTCGTGGAAGAACGTCTCCACGTCGCCGTGCTGCATGAGCGCGGGCTCCGCGCCGGGCTTGGGGAAGTTGCAGATGAGCGCACCTTCCGGCAGCCGCCGTCCGGACTTGCCGCTGGTCAGCGTGAACTGGGCCGCGTGTTTGTACTTGTCCGCGCGCGGGTGCATGTCCAGGAAGAAGCGGCCCTTGAGCGTGGGGCCTTCATAGACGTCATAGGCCTCCACGTCCGGGTGCCACACGGGCACGTCCTTCACCGGGCGGTAGGTGACGCCGAAGAGGCGCGCGGTGAGGTCCAGGACGCCCTGCTTCACGCGCGTGTACTCGAAGTAGGGGCGCACCGTCTGCGAGTCGAAGGCGTACTGCTCCGCCTTCACGCGGTCATCCAGGTAGCCGGAGTCCCACGGGTCCACCCGGTCCGCCTTCGGGTCGTCCTTGCGCTTGCGCTCCAGGAGCACCGCGTAGTCGCGCTTCATGCGCTCTTCGGACGCGTCCGCGATCTTCCGGATGAAGGTGCCCGCGGCGTCCGCGGTGCGCACCATCTTGTCCTCGGTGGCGTAGGCGGCCCAGTGCGGGTAGCCCAGCAGCGTGGCCAGCTCGTGGCGCTTCTGGACCAGCTTCTGGAGCACCTCCACGTTGGCGGGGTAGCCGCGCTGGCGGTTGGCGCGCCACAACTCCTCGCGGGCCCTGCCGTCGCGCGCGTAGGTGAGGAAGGGCACCAGGTCCGGGTAGTCCGTGGAGATGCGCACCTGGCCGTCCTCGCCGGGGGCGTGCGCGCGCACGTAGTCCTGCGGCAGGCCGTCCAGCGCGGCCGGGGGCAGTGACACCGTGCGGGTGTCCTGGCTGATGTTGCGGCTGAACTCCTGGCCAATGCGGACCAGCTCCTCCTGGAGCGCCTTCACCTTCGCGCGGGTGGCGTCGTCGCGGTCCACGCCGGCGCGGCGGAAGTCGCGCAGGACCTTCTCCATCCACTTGCGCGTGGCGGCGTCCTCGTTGGCCAGGCTCACGCCCGCCAGGACGTCGTAGACGCCCCGGTCCATGCGGATGTCGTTGGCCAGGTTCTCGATGGCCTGCTCGGCGTTCTCCGCGGCCTCGCGCAGGGCGGCCTCCGGGTGGGTGTGGCGCACGACGCTGGCGCGCGCGGCGGCGTCATCGAGCGCGGCGGAGGACTCGTCGAACAGCTCCAGCACCTCGCGGGGAGGCGTGGAGGCGGGCAGCGTCTTCAGGCGCGCGATGCCGTCGCGGGCCTTGGCCAGTGCCTCCTCGCTCGCGCGGCGGAACTCCTCCGGCGGGCAGGTGACATGGCGGGCGGCGTCGGGGACCAGGGGCTCGGACACGGGAAGGGCTCCTCTCAAGCCGTGGGTGTGCGGCGAAGGGCTCAAAGCTAATGCGCCCCGCACGCCCTGGCAGCATCCGAGTGACCGGGGGCCAGCAGGTGCCGGGCAGTGGACGCCCTTCCCTGCCCCGTCCGTCGGGCGGCGGACGGGCGGGCGGTCTTCAAACGGCGGAAGGCCGCCCCGGCGTGCGTGCCGGAGGCGGCCTTCCTGGGACTGCGGGGGTGGGACGGAGGCGTCAGTAGAACTCGAGCGGGCTCTGGGAGTTCTGGGGCTGCCGGGCGTCGCGGGTCACGAAGTCCAAGGAGTTGTTGTTCGAGTCGTAGGCATTGCCTCGCGAGGCGTCCGTGCCTACCCCGCCCATGGAGGTGGAGGTCGATTCCTGCACGGCCTTGCGCTCGATGCTGCTGCCCCTCGCTGGCGCCGTCGCCGGAGAGCCTTCGGGGAGGGTGCGCCCAGTTCCATAGGACAGCGTGTCCACGACCCCCACGGCATTGGTGGGCACCAGCGTCGAGGTCGCATCACCCAGGCGGATGTTGCCCCCGCCTCCGGCCAAGTCCACACCGTTGCCCCACGGCATGTCCACGGCAATGGACGGGTTGTTGGTGGCGAAGCGGCTGCTCGCGAACAGGAAATAGCCATGCGCCTTGATGATCTTCCTGGGCGTGGTGGCGCTCACGGTCGCCGCGAGGGTGTAGTCCGTCGAGGTGCCACTCACGGAGCGATACATCAGCTTCCAGCCCGTCAGGTCGATGTCCGTGTGGGTCGGGTTGTAGAGCTCGATGAAGTCATCATCGGTGTTCGCCGAACTTCCAGAAGAGACCTCGCTGATGACCACGTGGTTCGTCAGCGGAGCCTTCACCACCGTCACGGAGCCGTAGGTGCCGGCAGGCGGAGTGACCTTGCCGGACTGATCGCAGTACACCCACGGCGCGCCCGCGTCCGTGAACCGGTAGCGGAAGCCGTAGCTGTACGTACCGGCCGTCGGAATCTGCAGGCTCGCCTTCATCTCGTCGTTGTTGGAGCCCGGCGTGGTGAAGCCCGGGTTGAAGTCCGCCGCGGTCCACGTCCAGCCCGCGGGGTTGGTGGCGTCCGTGCCGTAGCCCAGCTGCGCCTCGATGCGCGGGTAGAAGTCGTTGCCCTTCGTGTTCCGCTGCGTGACGTCGGAGCTGTTGAACTGGCTGAGGATGTCGTAGCTGTCAGCGGTGCTGATGGCCGACGGGAACGTCTTCGGGGACTGGATGGCGCAGAAGTTGAGCGGCTTCTCCACGTTCAGCCCGCAGTCGTCGTTGGCCTGGCCGGGCGTGCCCCGGTCTCCGCCGGAGAGGCTGCCGGTGGACTCACACCAGTACCAGGCGCGAGCGCTGCCCTTCGTCCCCACGATGCTGGACGCGAGGCTCATGGCCCGGCCCGTCGTCTGCGGGAACGCGTTCGTATACGTGAGGCTGTCCACCGTCACCGGGCCCTGCTTGAGCGTGATGGAGCCCGTGCTGTCCATGAACTTGTCGATGCCGTAGTCGGTGTTCGCCGCCACGCCACCGTTGCGCGTGAAGTTCGCGTCCTGCGCGAGCACCGTCCGGCCGCCCGGGGGCACCAGCAGCGTGGGGTTGTGGTTCACCGTGAAGGACGTCTCCGTCCCCGCGCCGTTCACCAGGGTCACCGACAGGCCCTGCGCGTCCAGCAGGTGCGACGTGGTGTTGGTCAGCTCCAGGTACTCGGTGGTGCCCGCGGAGGGCGAGTGCATCACCTCCGAAATGACCAGCTCACCCGCGCCCGGGTGCGGCGCGGTGGTGCACTCACCCGCGTAGCAGACCGCATCCGAGCCGGTGCAGGTCTCCAGCGTCGTGTCGCCGTCCACGCAGGCCGGCGCGCCGTCCTGCACCACGCACACGGACGCGTAGACCTCCCGCGAGTAGCCGTCCTCCGCGCACTGGGGCGCGGGCGGCGTGCACACGAAGCCGTCGCACGGGTTGGTGGTGGCGGTGCTCGCGGTGGCCAGCGCGCTGGCGTTGTCCGCGCCGTCGAACGTCTTGAGCGCGAAGTGGTACGTCGTGTCCGCCGTCAGGCCGGTGACGGTGAAGGACTCCGCCGTGCCCGCCGTGCCCGGCAGGCCCACGCCCGTCACGAGCGCGGCCGAGTCGAAGTTCGCGTCGGTGATGGCGGCCGTGGCATAGCGCAGTTCGTAGCGCGCGGCCGTGCCCAGCACGCCGTCGTCGCCCGGGGACTGCCAGTCCAGGCGGATGCTGGCGCCGTCCACCGCCGTCGCGCTGAAGCCCGCCGCGGCGGCCGGTGCCTGCGTGTCGGAGATGATCAGGTCCGCGGACGTGATGAGCGCGAGGCCGTCGGCTCCGGCCTGGAGCTGGTAGGTGCCCTCGTCATTCACCAGCCCCCCGGAGAACGTCGCCACGCCGTCCACGGTCGCGCGCGTGAGGTTGCCCTGGGCGAAGGCGCCGCCCGTGAGCGACAGCGTCACGTCGAGGTTCGCATCGGTGACGGTGTTGCCATAGGCGTCCCGCACCGCCACCTCCACGTCCGCCAGCGCCTGCCGCACCGAGCCCGTCGTGGGCGCGGAGACGAAGGCCAGCTGGGCGGCGGCGGAGGAGCCGATGGCGTAGGTGTGCGTGGCAGTGAGCGACGGGTCCGCCACGTCCGCGACGGTGACGTCCTGGGCCCCGGCGGTGCGCAGCTCCACGCTGAAGGGGCGCCGGCCCTCGTCCAGGAGCGTGAACGTGTACGCGCCGGGCAGCACCGCCTGCGTGTCCGTGGAGGAGAACGTCACCGTGGACGTGTACTCCTCCGCCACGTTGCCGTAGGCGTCACGCGCCACCAACTCGTAGCTCAGCGACTGGCCCGCGACGAAGGGGCCCGCGCCCGCGACGACCTCGAAGGAGGCGGCCAAGATGGCGCGCACGTCGGCGTCCACCGTCGCGGTGAGCGCCGTGACGACGGTGTCCGTGGCGGTGAGCGACTGCGTTCCCGCCGTCTTGAACACGAGGCCGGAGACGGTCTTCTCCCCTTCGTCCGCCGGAACGAAGGTCACGTCCTCCGGCAGTACCGCCTTCGCGTCCGAGGACGTGAACCGCACGGTGCCGGCGTAGTCCTTGCGAGGGTTGCCGTAGGCATCCGTCACGGCCACGCTCACGTCGCTCTCCTCGCCCGCGTCCACCGGGTCCGTGAAGGCCGACAGCACGAGCTTCGCCGCGGGACCGGCGCCCACCGTGAAGGACTGGCTCACCTGGGTCAGCGCGCCCGCCGTGGCGGTGAACGTGAACGTGCCCACCGTGTCCACGCGCAGCCCGTGGAAGGTGGCCACGCCGTTCTGCGCGGCCACCTGCACCGCCGGGAAACCCGGCTGGCCGGTGAGGGTCAGCGTCACCAGGTTGGTGGCCGTGGGGACCACGTCGCCGCGCGCGTCCAGCAAGGACACCTTCACGTCCGCGAGCGCGGAGCCCGCGGTGCCGTTCGCCGGCTCAGGCGTGAACGCCAGCTTCACGACTTCCGCGGCGGACACCATCACCCGGGACTCGAAGGAGAAGGCACCCGCGCTGTCCGCGATGGTCAGGAACTGGGGGCCGGCCGTGCGGAAGGTGATGCCCTGGAACTTGAACTTGCCCGCGTCCGCGGCGGTGAAGGTGTGCGAGGGCAGCGTCGCGGCCGCGTCCGTGGACGTCAGCTTCACCGTGCCCGTGTAGTTCGTCACCGTGTTGGCGTACGTGTCCGCGAGCGTGACCTCCAGGGACTCCGCCACGCCCGCCGTGGCGGTCTCCAGGAAGCGGTCGTATCCAAGAGCCGCCACCGGGCCCGGCTCCACCTTGAAGACGGTGCTGGCCACGGGCTCGAAGCCCGGCGCGTTCGCGATGAAGTGGTAGCCCCCGCCCGCCTTCTTCAGCACCACGTCCGTGAAGGTCGCGACGCCGTTCACCGCCGCCACCTTCACCAGTCCCTCCGGGAACACGATGCCGCCGGAGCCCAGGGACAGCGTCACCTCCGCCGTGCTGTCCTGCACCACCGCGCCGGCGCCGTCCCGCACCTCCACCACCAGGAGCTTGAGCGGCTCGCCCGCCACGGCATCCGGAAGCGCCGAGCGGAACGCCAGCGTCTTCACCGTGCTGACGTCCGCGAACTCCACCGTGGCCGTCTGGGTGAGCGTCACCATCTTGCCGGTGTCGTCCTTCACGGACGCCTTCACCGTCTTCACGCCCGGCACCGTGGAGGACACACGGGCATGTGCCACGCCGGAGACGTCGGTCACGGCCGCGGACTCCAGGACGGAGGCGCCCTCCCCCTCCACCGTCACGGACACCGCGCGCCCGGACAGCCGCGAGCCGTCCCCCTTGCGCAGCGCCGTCACCGTGACGACCGCCGTGTCACTGCCGTTCGCGAGCACGCCCGTGGGCCGGTCCACCGTCACCGTGGAGGCCGCGACATCCACCACGCTCTCCGCCTCGGGCGGAGGTTGAGGGGAGGTTCCTGAATCCGTGCAGCCGAGTGACAGCCCTAGACACAGCACGCTCAGCCCCAGACAGCGGGCGAGCACAGCGATCCGTGGGGACATGGATGTCTCCGTCCAGCGAGCAGCCCCGCGCGGCGAAGTGCGCTTCACGCGGGGTTGCAGTGCTTTCTAGCAGACATCCCCCGGCCCCCGCTAAGCAGGGCCGGAACTTTGCACATCAACTGAAATTCAGCCGTTCATCGCCTGGAGCAGCGCGGCGCCGCCCAGGAGGGACTGGCCGCCGTCGCAGCGTGCTCCAAAGGCGGAAGGTGACCCCGGCGTGAGTGCTGGAGGGAGCCTTCCTGGGACTTCTCAGGGAGGAGGGGGCATCAGTAGAACTCGATCGGGCTCGCGGAGTTCTGGGGGGCGCGCCGGAAGAGCTCCACGAAGTCCGCGAAGTTGAAGTTCGAGTCGTAGGCGTTGCCCCTCAAGGCATCCTCGCCAAGCGGGTAGTACATGGAGCCGGAGCCGGAGGTGGACACGGCTTTGCGCTCGATACTGCCCCCGCCTGATGGCGGCGCCATGGCCGCTGAGACTTCGGCCACCAGAAGGCCCGTTCCGTAGGCCAGCGTGTCCACGACACCCGTCGTCGTGGTGGCCTTGAGGGCTGAGGTCGGATCACCCAGCCGGATGTTTCCCCCACCTAGCTGCAGGTCCACGAAACTGACCCAGACCGTATCCACGCCCACGGACGGATTACTGGAGGCGAAGCGGGGGCTCGCGAACAAGAAATAGCCATGCGCCTTGATGACCTTGCGGGGCGTGGTGGTGGCCACTGTCGCCGCAAGGGTGTAGTCCGTCCAGTGAGTCCACGCGTGGCTGTACATCAGCTTCCAGCCCGTCAGGTCGATGTCCGTATGGGTCGGATTGTAGAGCTCGATGAAGTCATCATCCGCGTTCGCCACGCTGGAGGTGGAAACCTCGCTGATGACCACGTGGTTCGTCAGCGGAGGCTTGGCCACCTGCACCGTGCCCCAGGTGCCCGCGGGCGGCACCGTCTTGCCATTCTGATCGCAGTACACCCACGGCGCGCCCGCGTCCGTGAACCGGTAGCGAAAGCCGTAGCTGTACGTGCCGGCCGTGGGAATCCGCAGCGCGGCCTTCATCTCGTCGTTGTTGGAGTTCGACGGGCTGAAGGCCGCGTTGAAGTCCGCCGCCCTCCACGTCCAGCCCGCGGGGTTGGTGGCGTCCGTGCCGTAGCCCAGCTGCGCCTCGATGCGCGGATAGAAGTCGTTGCCCTTCGTGTTCCGCTGCGTGACGTCGGAGCTGTTGAACTGGCTGAGGATGTCGTAGCTCTCCGTGGCGGTGATGAACGTCGGGTAGGCGCTGCCCGACGGGAACGTCTTCGGGGACTGGATGGCGCAGAAGTTGAGCGGCTTCTCCACGTTCAGGCCGCAGTCGTCGTTGGCCTGGCCCGGCGTGCCCCGGTCTCCGCCGGAGAGGCTGCCGGTGGACTCACACCAGTACCAGGCGCGAGCGCTGCCCTTCGTCCCCACGATGCTGGACGCGAGGCTCATGGCCCGGCCCGTCGTCTGCGGGAACGCGTTCGTATACGTGAGGCTGTCCACCGTCACCGTGCCCTGCTCGAGCGTGATGGAGCCGGTGCTGTCCAGGGAGATGTCCGGGCCCCAGGCGTGATTCGCAGCCACGCCGCCGTTGGTGCCGAAGTTCGCGCTCTGCGCGAGCACCGTGCGGCTCCCGGCCGGCACCAGCAGCGCGTGGCCGTGGTTCACCGTGATGGTCGTGGGCGTGCCTGCGCCGTTCACCAGGTTCACCACCAGGCCGTTGGCATCCAGCAGCTTCGACGTGGTGTTGGTCAGCTCCAGGTACTCCGTGGTGCCCGCGGACGGCGAGTGCATCACCTCCGACAGGACCAGCTCGCCCGCGCCCGGGTGCGGCGCCGTGGCGCATGCGCCCGCGTAGCAGACCGCGTCCGCGCCAGGGCAGGCCTGGAGGTTCGGCTCGCCGGGCTCGCAGGTCGGCATGCCGCCCTGCACCACGCAGACCGACGAGTACACCTCCAGCGACGTGCCGTCCTCCGCGCACTGGGACGCGGGCGGCGAGCACACGTAGCCGTCGCAGGGGTTGGTGGTGGCGGTGCTCGCGTTGGCGAGCGCGCTGGCGTTGTCCGCGCCGTCGAAGGTCCTCAGCGCGAAGTGGTACGTCGTCCCCACCATCAGGCCGCTGACAGTGAAGGACTCCGCCGTGCCCACCGTCTTCGGCGCGGCCACGCCCATCACGAGCGTCGCGGAGTCGAAGGTGGCGTCGGTAATGGCGGACATGGCGTAGCGCAGCTCGTAGCGAGCGGCCGTGCCCAGGACGCCGTCGTCGCCAGGGGCCTGCCATGCCAGCCGGATGCTGTCGCCCGACACCGCCGTCGCGCTGAAGCCCGCTGCGGCGGCCGGCGCCTGCGTATCGGAGACACTCAGGTCCCCGGACGTGATGTCCTGGAAGCCGTCCGCGCTCGCCTGGAGCTGGTACGTGCCCTCGGCATCCAGGCTGAGGCCGCTGAACGTGGCCACACCGTCCACGGCGGCGCGCGTGGGAATGCCCTGGGCGAAGGTGCCTCCCACCAGCGCCAGCTGCACATCAGCGGACGCGCTGGCAACTGTGTTGTCGTAGAGGTCCTTCACCGCGACCGCGATATCCGCCAGCGCCTGCCTCACCGAGCCCGTCGCGGGGGCGGAGACGAAGGCCAACTGGGCGGCAGCGGCGGGGACGATGGCGTAGGGATGCGTAGCCGTAAGTGACGGGTCCGCCACGTCCTCCACGGTGACGTCCTGGTCCCCGGCGGTGCGCAACTCCACGCTGAAGAGGTGCCGGCCCTCGTCCAGCAGGGTGAACGTGTACGCGCCCGGCAGCACCGCCCGCGTGTCCGAGGAGGCGAAGGTCACCGTGGACGCGTAGTCCTTCGCCACGTTGCCCCAGGCGTCATGCGCCACCACCTCGTAGCTCGACGCCTGCCCCGCGATGACGGGCTCCGCGCTCGCGACGACCGCCAGGGACGCCGCCGTGCTGGCGCGCACCTCGGTGTTCACCGTCGCGGTGAGGGCCGGTGCCGTGGCGGTGAGCGACTGCGCTCCCGCCGTCTTGAACACGAGGCCGGAGACCGTCTTCTGTCCCCCGTCCGGCGGGGCGAACACCGCGTCCGAGGGCAGCACCGCCTGCGTGTCCGAGGCCGTGAAGTGCACCGTGCCGGCGTAGTCCTCCAGGCGGTTGTCGTACGCATCCGTTACGGACACGGTCACGTCGAGTGAAGCGCCCGCGGAGACCGAGGCCGGCAGGGCCGACAGCACGAGCTTCGCCGCCGCACCGGGGTCCACCGTGAAGGGCTGGCTCCCCTTCGTCAGCGCGTCCTCCATAGCGGTGAACGTATACGTGCCCGCCGTGTCCACGCGCAGGCCGGAGAAGGTGGCCACGCCATCCACCGCAGACACCGTCACCGCGGGGAAGCCCGGCTGACCGGTCAGGGTCAACGTCACCACGCTGGAGGCCTTGGGGACGACGTCCCCGCGCGCGTCCAGCAGCGAAACCTTCACGTCCGCGAGTTCGGAGCCCGCGGTACCGTTCGAGGGCTGCGGCGTGAACGCCAACTGCGTCACCTGCGGATCCGCGGTGGACACCGCGAGGCTCTCCGAACGCGCGGAGTTGCCGTGCGCGTCCGTCACCTTCAACGCCACGTGGTACGTCGTGGCCGGCTTCAGGCCGGAGAGCGTCGCGGACTGCACCGTGCCCGGAGGCCCGGGGACAGCGGCAGTCACTGGCGTCGCCGCGTCGAAGGCCGCATCCGTGGTGATGACAGACGTTGAGTAGCGCAACTCCTGCGACGTCGCCTGCCCCAGCACACCGTCATCCCCCACCCCGGTCCACTGCACGGTGAGCCCCGTCTCCGTGCCCTCCGTCTGCGTCAACTCCGGCTTCGCGGGTGCCACGTCGTCCACCACCTGCACGTCCGCGCCGCTCACATCCTGCATCTGGAGAGGCGCCACGGAGGCAATCAGGTGCGTGATGCCATGTCCCATGAGGCTCAGGTCCGGGAACGTCGCGACACCCCCATCAGCCCACTGCTGCAACCCTCCCGAAAGCGTGAAGGCACCCGCCGGCACCGATACACGCACCAGGATGCCAGTCACCGGCGAGGTATTGCCGAAGGGGTCCTTCAACTCGACCTTCACGGGCCCCAAGGCCCCGCGCGTCGACACCCGCGTGGCCGGCTGCTGCGTGAAGACCATGTGCGTAGGCAGTGCGCCGGACACGTCCACGGAGGACGTGAACGAGAAGGCGCCCGCGAGGTCCGCGAGGGTCAGGGTCTGAGGCCCGGCCGTGCGGAAGGTGAGGCCCTGGAACTTGAACCTGCCCGCGTTCGCGGCGGTGAACGTGTGGGAGGGCAGCGCCGCGGCCGCGTCCGTGGACGTCAGCTTCACCGTGCCCGTGTAGTTCGTCACCGTGTTGGCGTACGTGTCCGCGAGCGTGACCTCCAGGTCCTGGGCCACACCCGCAGTGGCGGTCTCCAAGCGGTGGTCAAATCCCAGTGCGGCTACGGCCCCCGGCGCCACCGTGAAGACGGAACTGGTGACGGGCTCGAAGCCCGAAGCGCTCGCCATGAAGGAGTAGCCCCCAGCCGCCTTCTTCAGCACCACGTCCGCAAAGGTCGCGACGCCATTCACCGCGGACACCGTCAACAGGCCCTCCGGGGATGCCGTTGCGCCGGAGCCCAGCGACAGCGTCACCTCCGCCGTGCTGTCCGCCACCACCGCGCCAGCGCCGTCCCGCACCTCCACCACCAGGCCCTGGAGCGGCACGCCCGCCACGCCATCCGGCAGTGTCGAGCGGAACGCCAGCGTCTTCACGGTGCGGACCTCCACGAACTCCACCGTGGCCGTCTGGGTGAGCGACACCTTGCTGCCCAGGGCATCCGTCACCGACGCCATCACCGACTTCATGCCCGGCACCGTCGAAGCCACCTTCGCGGTGGTTCGGCCTTCCGCGTCCGTCGCGCCGGCAGCCTGCGTCACGGAAGCCCCCTCTCCCGTCACCGTCACCGTCACCGTCAGCCCCACCGCCGGCGAGCCGTCCGTCAGCAGCACCGTCACCGTAACGACCGCCACTTCCTGGCCGTCCGCCGGAATGGCCCCGGGGCGATTCACCGTCACCGTGGAGTTCACCGCATCCACGGTCGGCTCGGTGCCCGCATCCGCGCCCGCGTCCGTCCCGGCGTCTGCATCCGCGCCTGCGTCCGTCCCGGCGTCCGTGCCCGCGTCCCCCCCGGAATGCACCAGCGGCGGTAGCGGGGAGACTCCAGGCTCCGTGCAGCCCAGGGACAATCCCAGACACAACAAACCCACCCCCAGACAGCGGGCGAGCAAGGCAAAGCGTGGCGTCATGGATGTCCCTGTCCAGCGAGCAGCCCTGCGGCTTCGTGTACGGCACGCAGGGCTGCAACACTTTCTAGCAGACATTCCCCGGCCACCGCGAAGCAGGGCCGGCGACTGCCATCAGCCGTTGATGGCCTGGAGCACCGCGGCGCCGCCCAGGAGGGACTGGCCGCCGTCGCAGACCATGATGGCGCCGGTGATGTACGACGCCGCGTCCGAGGCCAGGAACAGGGCCAGCCGGGCGATGTCGTCCGGCGTCCCGAATCGCTGGAGAGGCAGGGCTTCCGCGAGCTTCGTGCGGGCCGCTTCGGACGGGGCCAGCCGGCTCATGCCCTCCGTGCCTTCAATCGGGCCCGGGGTGATGGCGTTGATGCGCACGCCCGCGCCGCCCCACTCGATGGCGAGCACGCGGGTGAGCATGTCCACGCCGGCCTTGGCGGCGCACACGTGGGCCTGCATGGCCATGGGCAGGTAGGCCTGCGGCGCGGAGATGTTGATGACGGAGGCGCCCGGCTTGCGCAGGTGCTCGAAGGCGGCGCGGGACACGTTGAAGGTGCCCAGCACGTCGATGTCCATCACCGCCTTGAAGCCGTTGGAGGACATGCCCAGCGCGGGCGCGGGGAAGTTGCCGGCGGCGCCGCACACCAGGATGTCGATCTCGCCGTACGCGTCCTTCACCTGCTGCAGGGCCTGGGTCACGGACGCGTAGTCGCGCACGTCCGCGGCCACGCCCATGGCGGTGCCGTGGGCCTGGAGGCCCTTCACCGCGCCCTCCAGCTTCTCCACGTTGCGGCCGTTGATGGCCACCTTCGCGCCCGCTTTCACGAACGCGGTCGCGATGCCGAGGTTGATGCCGCTGCTGCCGCCGGAGACGAACGCCGTCTTGCCCTTGAGCAGCCCGTCCTTGAACACGCTGTCCGCCATGGAGTCGCTTCCTTTCGCTGTCAGCCGAACTCCACGACCTTCTGCCCGAAGAGCCGGTCCACCGCGAGGAGCAAATCGTCGTTCACCTGCACCTTGAGCGTGGTGCCGGAGATGTGCGCCTCCGCCTCCCCGGGGAACAGCACGCTCACCGCCACCGGCGTGGCGCCCGCGTACTTCTTCGCCAGCTCGTTGAGCTTGGCCAGCCGCTCCTCGGTGACGATTTCCGCGGGCAGGCGCAGCTCCAGGCGCTTGGTGCGCTTTTCGCGCACGGCCTTGAGGCTCTGGATGTCCTCGACGATGAGCTCCGCGGTGGGCGTGTTCTCGTCGCGCTGGGAAATCTGGACGGTGCCCGTCACGAGGATGGGGTCGTCCGACTTGAGCAGGTGCTCCCAGTGCTCGTAGCCCGGCTTGGGGCCCTGCTTGGACCACTTGCCGTCCTTGCCCATCACGTTGCGCGTGCCGTCCTTGCCCGGGAAGCACACCAGCTCCGTGGAGCCGGACAAATCCTCGATGGTGACCCACGCCATGCGCTTGCCCGTCTTGGTGGGGCGCTCGCGCAGCACGGTGATGATGCCCGCCACGGTGAGCTTCTCGTCGCGGCGCGCGCGCTGCACGGCGGTGATGGGCCGCGCGTAGCGCTTGAGCTCCTTCTCGTACTGGTACAGCGGGTGGCCGGACACGTAGAAGCCGATGGACTCCTTCTCGAAGGCCAGCCGCTCCTTCTCCGGCCACTCCTCCACCTGCGCGTAGTCGTCCTTGAGGCCGGTGCCGGAGGACGCGGGGCCCGCGAGCATCCCGAACAGAGAGCTCTGCCCCGCCGCGCGGTCCTTCTGGCTGGAGGAGCCGCGGTTCATCGCGCGCTCAATCGTCTCGAAGAGCTGCGCGCGGGGGCGCTTCTCGAAGTCGAAGGCGCCCGCCTTCACCAGCGCTTCCAGCACCTTGCGGTTGACGCGGCGGCCGTCCACGCGCTCGCAGAAGTCGAACAGGCTCTTGAAGGGGCCTTCCTTGCGCGCCTCCAGGATGGACTCGATGGCGCCCTCGCCCACGCCCTTGATGGCGCCCAGACCGAAGCGGATCTTCCCCTCCACCGCGCCGAAGGCCAGGTCGGACAGGTTCACGTCCGGCGGCAGCACCTGCGTGCCCGACTCGCGGGCCTCGCCAATGTGCTTCACCACCTTGTCGGTGTTGTCCTTCTCGCTGGTGAGAAGGGCGGCCATGAATTCGCACGGGTAGTGGGCCTTGAGCCACGCCGTGTGGATGGTGACCAGGCCGTACGCCGCGGAGTGGCTCTTGTTGAAGCCGTACTCGGCGAACTTCTCCATCAGGTCGAAGATTTCGCCCGCGACCTTCAGGTCCACGTTGTTGGTCTTGCAGCCCTCCAGGAAGCCGGCGCGCTCGGCCTGCATGACCTCCGCCTTCTTCTTGCCCATGGCGCGGCGAAGAAGGTCGGCGCGGCCCAGGGTGTAGCCTCCCAGCACCTGGGAGATCTGCATCACCTGTTCCTGGTAGACGATGACGCCGTAGGTGTCCTTGAGCACCGGCTCCAGCTTCGGGTGCGGGTAGGCCACCTTCTCCCGGCCGTGCTTGCGGTTGATGAAGACGTCCACCATGCCGGAGTCCAGCGGGCCCGGGCGGTAGAGCGCGCCGGCGGCGATGACGTCTTCGAAGCAGGTGGGCTTCAGCTTCATCACCATTTCGGTGAAGCCGCTGGACTCCATCTGGAAGACGCCGGCGGTGTCGCCCTCCGCCATGAGCTGCCACATCTTCTCGTCGTGCAGCGGGATCTCGTGCCGCTTGATGTCCTTGCCGTGGTTGCGGTTCACCAGGTCCAGCGCGTGCTGGATGACGGTGAGCGTCTTCAGGCCGAGGAAGTCGAACTTCACGAGGCCCGCGGCCTCCACCTCGTCCTTGGCGAACTGGGTGATGAGAATCTTTTCGCCCGGCGGCTGGTAGACGGGCACGAACTCCCAGAGCGGCTTGTCCGCGATGACCACGCCCGCGGCGTGCATGCCGGGCTGGCGGTGCAGGCCCTCCAGCGCGAGCGCGATTTCGAGCACGTCCTTGGTGGTGACGGGGTTGCCCTCCACCTCACCGATGTTCTGGGGCTTTTCGATCATCTCCTTGAGGCGAGGCTCCATCTCGATGGCCTCCTTCAAGGTGATGTTGAGGACTTCGGGCACCAGCTTGGCGATGCGGTCGCCTTCGCTGAAGGGCAGGCCGAAGACGCGGCACACGTCGCGCAGCACGCTCTTGGCCTTGAGCGAGCCGAACGTGATGATCTGCCCCACGTTCATCTCGCCGTACTTGCGGCCCACGTACTTGATGACCTCGTCGCGCCGGTCCTGGCAGAAGTCGATATCGAAGTCCGGCATCGACACGCGCTCCGGGTTGAGGAAGCGCTCGAAGAGGAGGTTGTACGGGATGGGGTCCAGGTCGGTGATGCGCAGCGCGTAGGCCACCAGCGAACCGGCGCCGGAGCCACGGCCCGGGCCCACCGGGATGTTGTGGTCCTTGGCCCAGTTGATGAAGTCCTGGACGATGAGGAAGTAGCCGGAGAAGCCCATGCGCTGGATGACGCCCAGCTCCAGCGTGAGGCGCGCCTGGTACTGCTCGCGGTCGATGGGGTACTGGCCCTCCAGCTCCTTGAAGCGCTGGCGCAGGCCCTCGTAGGCCAGCTCCGACATGAAGGTGTCCGGCGTGTGGCCGTCCGGCACCTTGAACGTGGGGAGCATGGGCTTGCCCAGCTTCAATTCCACGTTGCACATCTCCGCGATGCGCATGGAGTTGTGCACGGCCTCCGGCGAGTCCGCGAAGAAGCCGAGCATCTCCTCCGGGCTCGTGACGTAGAGCTTGTCGGTGGAGTGGCGCAGGCGCTTGTTGTCCGCCAGCGTCTTGCCGCTGGCGATGCACATGAGCAACTCGTGCGCCTTGGCGTCCTCGCGCTTGATGTAGTGCGCGTCCGCGGTGGCGACGAGCGGGATGTCCAGGTCGCGCGAGAGCTGCTTCAGGTTCTCGTTGGCCTTGTCCTGCTCGGCCATGCCGTTGGACTGGACCTCCAGATAGAAGCTGTCGGGCTCGAAGATGCCCTTGTACTCGGCGGCCACGCGGCGGGCGTGGTCCATGTCGCCGCGGAAGCACGCGCTCGTCACTTCACCGCCCAGGCACGCGGTGAGGCCGACCAGGCCCTTGCTGTGCTCCGCGAGCACCTGCTTGTCGATGCGCGGGTGGTAGTAGAACCCGTTCATGTACGCGGTGGAGGACAGGTAGCGCAGGTTCGCGTAGCCCTCCGCGTTCTTGGCCAGGAGGATGAGGTGGTGGGCCACCTTCTCGGAACGGTCCTCGCGCCCCTTGGGTCCCGCGACGTACGCCTCCAGGCCGAGGATGGGCTTGATACCGGCGTCCTTCGCCTTCTTGTAGAAGTCGATGGTGCCGAACATGTTGCCGTGGTCCGTCACGGCCACGCTCGACATGCCCTTCTCCTTCACCGTCTTGATGAGGTCCTTCATCCGGATGGCCCCATCCAGCAGCGAATAGAGGGTGTGGAGGTGAAGGTGGGTAAAGGACATGGGCGTTCCGGCTCCCGGTGAAGAAAGAGGCGCCTGAACAGTAGAGCCCGCAACCCCTGCTCGCCAGTCCAGTGACGGCCCTGGCGAAAACACCTGGGCCCGCTCGGAGCCGGGGCCCGGAAAACCGGCCTGGGAGACACCCGGAGCGGAATTCCGGCCCCCCGTACGTCCGGGCGTGGGCACTCCGTTCCGGCGTGGGGTGTGCGCCGTGGGATTCGTGACCACGCTGCCCCAGGATGCCCGCCTTCGCCCGTACACCGCCGACGCTCGCTCGCGCCCTCCTGCTGGGCTGCCGGGCGGGCCTGCTCGTCTTCCTGGTGCTCTACACGCTCTGTGCCCTGCTGAACATGCAACTGGGTTACCAGGGCAACGAGAGCGGCATCGTCACGGAGTACGTCTGGAACGCATGGCGCGGGGTGGTGCTGTGGCAGGTGGCGCGGCTGATTGGCGCGTACTGCGTGGTGGGGCTGGTGCTGGGGGCGCTCTTGGGGGCCGGCTTGTGGGCGGCGGGGCGCAGCCGGCGCGCGGTGTTCTGGCTGAGCGGCCTGGGGTGCCTGGTGGTGGAGGTGTTCCTCGTCGCGGGGGACATGGCGCGGCATCCGCACCTGTACGCGGCGACGTTGTATGCGCGCTCGGAGGTGACGGCGGCGGTGCTGCGGGGGTTGAGCGGCACGCAGCCGTCGGGTTGGGTCATGGCCGCGCTGGTGCTGCCGGTGTTGAGCGTGCTGGCGGTGGTGGGCCGGTGGCTGGCCGAGTCCCCTCGCTGGCGCGGCGTGCTGGGCGGAGTGACGGCCGCGGCGGCGGTGGCGGGCTTCACGGGGCTGGGCCTCGCGCGGGCGGCGGGCGGTACGAAGGCCGGGGCTCCCGCACGGCCGAACCTGCTCATCCTGGCGTCGGACGGGCTGCGGCCGGACCGCCTGTCGGGCAACGGCTATCCGAGGGCCACGTCGCCGAACATCGACCAACTGATGGGGGAAGGCACGCGCTTCAACGACACGGTGGTGCAGGTGCCGCGCACGGCGCCGTCGTGGACGACGCTGCTCACGTCGCAGTACGCGGGCGAGCACCCGGTGGTGCACACGCTGGTGGGGCGCGAGGCGCGCGAGGCCAAGCTCACCACGCTGGCCACGGTGCTGGAGGCGCAGGGCTACCGCACGGCGGTGGTGGCGGACTACGCGGGGGACCACTTCACGCGCTTCCCGTACGGCTTCCAGGTGGTGTCCGCGCCGGACTTCCGCTTCCCGGATCTGGTGCGGCAGCGGATGCTGATCACGCACGTGGCGCTGTTGCCATGGACGGCGCTGGCGCCGGGGCTGTTCAAGGAACGGGGCGAGTTCCCGGAGCTGACGGACCCGGCCCCGCTGCGAACGCGGGTGCGGCATGTGCTGGACGGGCTGCCGGAGGATGCGCCGTTCGCGCTGGTGGTGTTCGCGTCGTCCACGCACTTCCCCTACGCGGCGCCGTGGCCGCAGGAGGGCAAGTACGTGGAGCATGGCTACCGGGGACCGTGGCGCTTCGGTGCGACGCCTCGGATGGAGGTGGATCCGAACGCGTCCGCGACCACGCCGGAGGACGTCGCGGCGCTGGGAGCGAACTACGACGCGGCGGTGCGCACGTTCGACGGGTTGGTGGGGAGCGTGCGCTCGGACCTGGAGCGGCGGGGCCGGTGGGACGACACGCTGGTGGTGCTGCTGTCGGACCATGGCGAGCACCTGGAGGACGAGGGGCTGGGCCAGGGGCATGGAGACCACCTGTGGGGCAGCGCGGGTTTGCGCATCCCGTTCGCGGTGCGGCTGCCCGGGCAGGTGGCGTCAGGGCGCGAGGTGACGCAGCGGGCGCGCTCGCTGGACGTGGCGCCGACGGTGCTGGACCTGTTGGGCGTGCCCGCGCCGGAGTCGTTCCGGGGTCGCTCGCTGGCGTCGCTGGCTCGGCCGGGGACGGAGCCGAAGCCGTTGCCGGACGTGCCCGCGCTGATTGAGACGGACGTGTGGTTCAGCGACCGGGACGGTCAGCCGTACCAGACGGTGCGCATGCCGTACCCGTGGCTGTATGAGATTGCGATGGTGGAGGGGGATACGGGTGAGATTGCGTTGAAGCCGGAGTGGGAGGGGCCGGTGCGCCGGGCCCGGCACCGCGGCGTGTATCTGGGGCGGTGGAAGCTGCTGGAGCTGCCGACGCCGGATGGGGTGCGGGTGCAGTTGTTCGACACGGTGTCGGACCCGTCGGAGCTGCGGGACGTGGCGGGGGACCATCCGAACGTCGTGACCGCGTTGAGGGCGAAGCTCGCGGCGGAGCTGCCGGATGCGACAGGAGAGGTTCGCGGTGCCGTGGGTCCCTGAGTAGGGTGTCACTCCATGGCAATGATCATCAAGGGATTCACGAGCTGCGCCATCTGCGGCAGCACTGACTTGTCGAAGCCCTACACAGCGACCTCGGGAGTGGCCTTTCCTAAAGAGGATGAGCTGTGGCGTTTCTGCGACGCCCCGCTGCATTTCGACTGCCTGGCTCGCTGGCCGCACCGGGAGCGGTTCTCTCGCGGCTATTTCGATCTCTGGAAGGACGACTCCGTCCTCGCCAATGGTGTCCTCTCAGGAGGGCGCGCCTGGGTCCTGCGATGTGGTCCGGCGAAGCGCGAAGCCGATCCCTACTACGCGGAAGTCCGCCTCTCCGACTGGCCCATGCGGCTCTACTCGCGTTGGGAACAGTGGACTGACTTCGCCGCGCACCAGTATCGCGAAGGGCTGGAGGATGAGGCGCTGAAGGCAGCGGACGCGGCCATGGCGGAGGTCCGGAAGGTGGCTGCGGACCTGGAGTCACTGAGCGTGTTGCGGCAACGGATGCTGTTCAGTCCCACCTCGCACTGAATGAAATGCCGACCGCCGCAGCGCCAGCACCACGCCCACGAACGCCAGTGAGCACACCACCAGCAGCGTCACGTGCACGGAGGTTGGCAGCTCCGCGGTGGGCGGCGCGTAGCGAGACAGCAGGAACGACGTCAGGTTGTTGAGGATGTGGACGAAGATGGGCAGGCGCAGGCTGCCCGTGCGCTCCGCGAGCCAGCCCAGGAACAGGCCCATCATCAAGGCCATGGGGCTGTGGATGGGATCCAGGTGCAGGAACCCGAAGAGCGCCGCAGCGCCCGCGATGCCGGCCCACTTCCCCCAGCGCTCCACCAGCCGCGTCTGCACATAGCCCCGGAAGAAAAGTTCCTCCGCTGTGCCCGCCACCAGCGTGCCGAAGAACAGCAACAGCGCGAAGGTCGCGAGCGAGCCCTGGCTGACGGCCTGCAACCCCTTCAGCGACGCCGTGTAATCCCAGACACCCGTGAGGACGGACAGGCTCTCCAGCGCCTGTCCCATCGTGAAGCAGCCCACGAGCGCGGCACCCCAGGCCCACGCCGGCAACGGTGTCCCCTTCCCCAGCCGCAACCGCTCCGTCAGGGGCTTCGGGGACAGGAACCCGCCCAGGAGCGCGGCAGTCAGCCCCAGGAGGCTCGACGTGATGACTCCAGCCACCTGGAGCCAGGACATCGTCTTGAGCTGTTCAGTCAGGGCCAGGATGGCTTTGCTGTCCCGGGGATCCACTCCTGTGCGGGCGATCTCCACCGCCATCGCGATGCTGGCCACCGTGACGCTCACCGCGAGGATCCCCATCAGCAGCAACAGGAAGGCCACCAGCACCGTCCACACGCGCGGGCGCGGTGACGCAGGAGCAGGCGACGTGACGGCGGAGGCTGGCTCGGAAGGACAATCCATGGCGGTCGATGGTAGCGCCCCACCTTAAGCCCGTGGCAGGCCGACCGGAGGCAGGCGGAACGGCAGCCGTCCTCGCGAGGGCGCTGGGCTTCGCGACTGTGCTCAAGACGCTGCTCCCCGCGCCCCTGGACATGGACCGACGCAAGGCGCTCGTCGCGTCCATCCTGGAGTTGGTGCTCGCGGCGAAGCAGCGGCTGTCAGCGAAGGGCTTCATCCCGCGTCGACAGGCGGCTCCGGAGACTGAGTCAGGCGGATCACATCCTCACGGAGGTGCTCCAGCCAGCCCAGGAGCCGCGCCTGGGGCAGATGCCCGGAGCGGCTCCGCCACAGCGCCCGTTCCAATCCCCGGGGGGGCCGCAGCCGGGCGAGCAGGGCGCGAAGCACGTTTTCGCGGGCATAGGCGCGAAGAAACGCCCGCGAGAGTTCCTCGGCCCTGGGGACGCGTCCCGCCAAGTCCAACAAGAAGACGAGCAGGTCGTCCGCATGGCGCGCCTCGGGGGCCAGATGCGCCTCGTGCCGCGTCTCGAAGTCGATGAGCCACGCGCGCGCGCCGGCCGCTTCGTAGAGGAAGTTCTTCAGGTGCGCGTCCCCGTGCGACCACGGCTCTGCGGTGCCGGGATAGACCAGCGCATGAGCCCGGCGCAGTTCCCGGGCGGCGGCCTCGGCCACTTCGGGGGTGAACTCCCCCCGCGTCGCGAGTTGGTCCAGTCCTTCCCCAGGAAGCGCCTCCAGCGCGACCGCCCCCTTTCCGCGGGGCTCGGCGAACCGGCCCGGATGCAGGAGCTTGAAGGATGCCAGCTCCCGCTCCTGCCAACGAGCACATGAGGAGAACATGCGGATGCGGCTGCGTGACTGGTATAGAAAGACATTGCCAATGGCAATCACCGCCCCCATCCCGGCGCGGCGACGCTTCACCCACAAGCCCTGTTCCTGCCCCACCGCGTGGACGCTCACGGCGTCCACCGCGAGCGCGAAGAGCCCGGCGAAACTCATGTCCGCAGGTCCTCGTACCAGAGCACCACCGCGAGGCAGCCCAAGCACCAGCATCGCACCTGCCCGCGTCCAGCCAGCCCGCCCAGCAGCATCACCGATGCCAGCACCCCCACCGTGCCCATCGCGCCTGGCGTGCCGCCCACGTCCCGCAGCATCGCGCGCGCGGTTCGCCAGGGATGCGGAGCGCCGTCGATGGCTACCGGAAAGAGGAACAGTCCCTGTACCTCCACGGCATAGAAGGCGGGCAGGGCGAGCACCAGTCCCAGCGCGTGCGGTCCCCCCATGCCCACCGCCAGGGCCCAGGTGCCAAGCGCGGCAAGGAACGAGGCGGAATACTTCGCCAATCCCCATGTCCAGGCACCCTGGGGCGGTGCGCGCACAGCCTGGCCCCGCACAAGCGCCATCGCCCCGGCCATCCACGCCGCGCCCCCCTGGAAGCCTCCCCGCCAGGCCCCCCTGGCCCGCCGGGGCAGGGGCGAGTTGGGAGCGTCATACAGCCGCGCTGCGCGCTCCAGCAGCCTCGCGCCCCGCCGCAGCGAGTCGGGCAGGACAGCGGCGAGGGCCTCAACCATGGAAGACCTCGCGGACAAAGCAGAAGTGCGCCCAGGCCAGGAAGGCCGCGCAATGCCCCGCCAGCAGCGTGCGGTGTAGCAGCGCCTCGTGCCCGTCACACCGCCGCCGGTGGAAGACGAACTCGTCGTAGCAGATGAGAACCACCGTCCACAGCAGCACGACGAGGACGGGCAATAGAAACGCCCGTGATTGCCGAGCCACCGAGGCGGCGCACATCAGGAGGAACAGGGGCAGCCCCCCTCCCGCCAGGGCGAGTAGTTCGGCGCGGTGCTCGTTAGGCCCTACGCGGATGCCTGCCGTGCGGTGATAGCGCCAGTCCAACACGCCCGCCGTCGTCGCCACCGTGCCCGCCAGCGCTATCACCCACAGTTCCCAGGGGTACCGGGAAGGGTTGATGAGCCAGCCAAAGCCAGGCTGCCCGGCAAGAAACACAAGTGCCACACCGAACAGCCCCCCGGGCATGAGCGAGGCAAGCAGGTTGGCGGCATCCGTGCGAATGGCAGGGTTCTCAGACATGACTGTCTGGGTGCTAGTCGAATTTCCATCCCTCGGCCAGGGGAACGACAGGAACCCACATAGCAATCGCAAGCGACGACCGTCGATACTGTGGGCGCCCTCAAGGCTTCGCGAAAGGCTGCCCGTGACCGTCAAAAGCTATCGCGCGTCCACGCCTCCCGCAGGAGCCCGGACATCCGCAATGTTGGCGGCCCCACTCCGCGAGACCAAGAAGGGGTTAGCCACGTCCCTCCTTCCTACACCGCAGCCGCAGCAACAGGTGAAGGATGGCTTTGGACCGGACCGCAGCCGCGGCCCCCATGCAGCCCAGGGCGTCAGAAAGGTGAGCGACGCCGCATACGCACAGGCGCTGGGCACTCAGCGACGGCTGTCCGACCTGCGCCAGACGGCGGGGCGGCTGCAACTGGGGCTGGACAACCGCAGCATCATTCAGAAGGGCCGTGATGCCTTCACCGGCAAGGCTGAGGCGACGGAGGCGGAGATCGTCCGGCTGAAGCAGAACATCGCCGCGCTGGAAAACGTGGAGCGAGGCCAACCGCAAGACGCCGTGGAGCGCGCGCGATTCACCGTCTTCAACGAGCGTATGCCCAAGCTGGAGCTGGAGCTGGGCAAGAGCGGCGCGGCCACCATCGCCCGTCAGACCTATTACAACAGCGTGACGTGGAATGTGGGTCGCGGTTCACTGCCTGCCTCCGAGGGGAAGGTCCTCGCGGCGGGCCTGCCGCATGCCCCGGATTACAGCGGCGGCCAGGCGGTGGGCGGCTACGGCGGTCGAATGCGTTCCCCGGACGGCAGTGAGGTCGACATGGGCCATGTGACCGCCGCGCTCGACTGGCAGGTGAATTCGGCCCGCGTCCCCAAGTCCTATTTGGTCCCGACGGTTCCGCCAGTCGCCATCCCGAACCCCTTCACTCTCGATACCGTGACGCTGACAGGGGACGTGGCCTCGGCGGTGCGCAACACCGCCAAGGGGAACAACGCAGCTCACCGCGCGGACCTCGCCATCAGCCGCGAGGGCAATGAAGACTGGTACGGCGACATTGATGGGCTCAACCTCGCCAACCGCCTGCGGCAGAAACCAGCCCTGAGCATCACCCAGGCGCTCACCGACTATTACGGCACCGGCCAGTACCAGCGCCGCATGGACGAGTTCGCCACCCACAGCCGCTACATCCAGCGCGACGCCCAAGGCACGCCCCAGCGCGACGCACAAGGCGACTACGCGGTGAAACGCGACCTGCTGGCCCGCGACGCTTATGCCTTCTCCCTCGTCCTGGACCCCCACTCCATCAACAACCCGTCCAAGGAAGTCGCGGACGCATGGGTGCGCTGGTTCAAGGCGCAGCACTGACAGCTACGGCTCGACGCAGGGCCGCGGGCTCGAAGGTGCCGTGGCACGGCCGGTAGCTGTGGGAAGCGACGGCGTCGAGGAAGCGCTGGAAGGTGAAGCCCCGGCTCATTTCACCTTCGTCTCCTCGCACAGGTCTATCAGCATCTTCTTGCCCAGCGCGTACATCAGGTACGTCGGGTCCGATGTGCCATAGCGGGCCTCGCGCTCCGTGTTGACGTGCGGCATGCACGTCTTCTCCTTGGAAATTCCAAAGCGGACGAGGGTATCGCCCATGCGGGCCACGCCGCGAATCCACCGCTGCGGAGCAATCGCGCCGTAGGCGCGCGCGTTGTACGGACGATAGGGTCTGCTTCATGTTTCGCGGATGGGAGCCCATTGCATGAAGCGGCTGCGTGCCTGGAGCCTGGGTCTGATGCTCGTCTGCGGCTGTGCCACGACGTCCGCTCGCCGCGAGGTGCCGCCCGTTCCGGACATCGCCGCGCTGGATGCGGAAGCGGCTCGCGCGATGGCCGCGACTGGCACGAAGGGGCTGGCCATTGCTGTCATTGACGACGGACGCGTGGTGGCGACCCGGGCCTATGGCGCTCGCAATGCTCAGGGCGAACCGCTGCGCACGGACACGGTGATGTATGGCGCTTCCATCACCAAGACGGTCTTCGCTTACCTCGTGATGCAGCTCTCGGATGAGAAGCGCATCGACCTGGACACCTCCATCTCCAAGTACCTGGAGAAGCCGCTGCCGGCGTATCCGGACGAGGACCGTTACTCGACCTGGTCGCACCTGACCGGTGACGAACGCTGGCGGGACATCACGCCTCGCGTCCTGCTCACCCACAGCGCGGGATTCGCCAACTTCGGGTTCCTCGAACCTGACGAGCGGCTGCGCATCCACTTCGCTCCCGGCAGCCGCTTCGCGTACTCTGGTGACGGCATCATCCTGATGCAGTTCGTGCTCGAGCGCGGGCTCGGGCTGGACGTGGGCTCGGAGCTGCAACGGCGCGTGTTCGACCGCTTCGGCATGCGCACCACCAGCATGACGTGGCGGCCGGACTTCGCGAACAACCTGGCCGACGGCTGGAAGCTGGACGGCGGCGTGGAGCCGCACGACGAACGCAGCCGGGTTCGCGCGGCGGGTTCCATGGATACGACCCTCGATGACCTGTCTCGCTTCGCCGCGGCGCTGGTGCGTGGCGAGGGGCTGTCACCGGACAGCTTCGCCCGGATGACCTCGCCGCAACTGCCCATCACCACGCGGAGCCAGTTCCCTACTCTTCAGGATGAACTGCCTCCGGAGGCTCGGCGCAAGGACCTGGCCGCGGGCCTGGGCGTGGTGGTGTTCGATGGTCCCCAGGGTCGCGGGTTCTTCAAGAACGGCCACAACGACAGCACCGCCAACACCCTCGTATGCCTGCCGCGCGGACGCCGCTGCGTGCTCATCCTGAGCAACGACGTCCGCGCTGAACCCGCCTATCCCCACCTCGTCCGCTTCGTGCTGGGCGAGGCCGGCGTCCCCTGGGATTGGGAGTACGGCGACATGGCGTTCTGGGACGGCCGCTGAAAGCTCACGCGCCCACGAGCATCGCGGGTGCTTCTGTCTTCGGGGCCCCAGGGATTCGCCGCAGCAACGTCACGGCACCCACCACCACCAGCGTGCTCACGCAGAGCAGCGCCGTGTGCACGGACGTCGGGTACTCGGACGATGGCGGCGCGTAGCGGCCGAGGAGGAAGGACGCTCCGTTGTTGACGATGTGGACGAAGATGGGCAGCCGCACGCTTCCCGTGTGCACCGCGAGCCAGCCCAGGAACAAGGCCACCATCAGGGTGATGGGCCCGTGGACCGGATCCAGGTGCAGCAGGCCGAAGAGCGTTGCGGCCACCACGACGCCCGCCCTGGGACCCCAGCGCTCCACCAGCCGCGTCTGCACGTAGCCCCGGAAGAAGAGCTCCTCCGCCGTGCCCGCCACCGGCGAGCCGAAGAACAACAGCAGCGCGAAGGTCCCGAGCGGCCCCTGGCTCGCGGCCTGGAATCCCTTCAACGACCCCGTCCAGCTCCACGCTCCCGTGAGCACCGCCAGGCTCTCCAGGACCTGTCCCACCGCGAAGCAGCCCACCGCCGCCGTGACCCAGGCCCAGGCCGGCAGCGGCACGCCGGCCCGCAGGCGCAGCCGGTCGCGCAGGGGCTGCGGGGACAGCCTGCCACCCAGGAGCGCGAGGCTCAGCGCCACCACGCCGACCATCATCACCACCGCCACGGTCGGCCATGGCAGGGACTCGACCCGCTCCGTCAATCCGCTGTCGCTCGGGTCCACGCCGGCTTTCGCCGCCTCGATGCCCGTGGCGACGTGGTTCACGAGGACGCTCCCCGTGACGAGCAGCCCGAACATCACCGCGAACGCGACAAACACCGTCCACACGCGCGGGCGCCGCACGGGTGTGGAAACGACAGACTCAGACTGGGATTCCATGGCGCGCGACGTTAGTTCGCCCCCCTGTCGCCGTTGAAGCCCGCCCTTCACACTTCTTCACCCCCAGCTCAAACCACCGCAACCGGCGCCTTGCATCTTGGGTCCAGTCACGCAGCGGGAAAGACACCCCACGCCTCTGGAGCCACACGCCATGAAGAAGACGCTCGCCATCGCTGGTACCGCCGTCGTCGCCGTCACCCTGCTCACCGGCTTCGGCTGGGGCCGCCATCACCGCGGCACGCCCGACCCGGAGCGCATCCACCAGATGGTCACCTGGAAGGTCAACGACACGCTGGATGACCTGGACGCCACCGAGGCCCAGCGCACCTCCATCCACGCCGTGAAGGACCGCCTCCTCAACGAAGGCCAGGCGCTCATGGAAGGCCAGCAGGCCGCCCGCGCCGAGGCCGTCACCCAGTTGGAGTCCGCCACGCCCGACGCCACGAAGCTCCACGCCCTGGTGGACGCGCGCATCGACGCCGCCCGCGCCTTCGCCCACAAGGCGGTGGATGCCGTGCTGGAGGTCCACCGCACCCTCACCCCGGCCCAGCGGCAGGAACTGGCCAGCGAGATCCGCGAGCGCACCGGCGCGAAGTAGACACATTCCGTGTCTCACCCTGAACCTTCGTGGGCAGGGATGACGCGCGCGGTTATGGTCGGACGGTGGATTACACCGACTACGCTCGACGCATCCGTGCCCACGCTTCGCTGGGTGAACTCTCTGAATACGGCCAGGTGAACGAAGGGGGGCGCGACTATCCCCTCTTCCGCCTCATCGTCCCTGGCGACCGCTGGCTCGTCATCACGTCCGGCTTCCATGGGGAGGAACCCGCCGGTCCGCTGACGCTCGCGAAGCATCTGCCGGACATCGTCGCGTACGCGAAGTCGAAGGGCGTGGGGCTGCGCGTCTACCCGTGCATCAACCCCTCCGGCTTCGAGGACGGCACGCGCTACAACCGCAGCGGCGAGAAGCCCAACAACGACTTCATGCGCTACGAGATCGCCCCCGGCGAGTGGCGCGGCGAGCTGGTGGGCGACCCGCCCATCCTCCGCTGGGCCCTGTACGACGGCGGCCCCAAGGAGACGCGCGCGGTGAGAAGCGACCTGGCCCGCTTCCCCGCTCCGGACGCGGCGCTCGACATCCACCAGGACAACTACCTGGGCGGCGTCGCCACGTACGCGTACACGTTTGGAGACAAGGCCGCCTACCGCCCGCTGATGGAGGCCGCCGCCGCGCACGCCACGGTCGTGAAGAGCCGCAAGGTGGATGACAACGCCTACGCCGACGAGAACGGCCTCATCTACTTCCACGACGGCAGCGTCACCGACTGGTACATGCGCCAGGGCGTGCCCTATGCCGCCGCGCTGGAGACCACCACGCCCACGACGCAGGACGCGTGCGACGCGGTGAACCTCATCTGGATCCGCGGCTTCATCGACCTGGCCGCGCGGGGCGAGGGCCCCACCCGATGATTCAACGTCCCCTGGGCAACAGCGGCCTCACGGTGTCCGCGCTCGGCTTCGGCGCGGGGCCCGTGGGCAGTGAGGCATTGAGCGACGCCGGCGCGGAGGCCCTGCTCCACGGCGTGCTGGACGCGGGCATCACGCTCATCGACACCGCGCCCAGCTATGGCGTGTCCGAGGAGCGCATCGGCAGGTTCCTCGGCGCGCGCCGCCGGGAGTTCGTGCTGTCCACCAAGTGCGGCTACGGCGTGCCCGGCGTGGAGGACTGGACGCCCGAGTGCATCACGCGCGGCGTGGACCTGGCCCTCCAGCGGCTGCGCACGGAGGTGATTGACGTGCTGCACTTCCACTCGTGCCCGCCGGACGTGCTGCACCGCCCGGGGCTCATTGAAGCGCTGACGCGCGCGGTGCAGGCGGGCAAGGTGCGCGCCGCCGCGTACTCCGGCGACAACGCCGGGCTGGACGCCGCGCTGGAGACGGGCGCGTTCGCCGTGGTGCAGACGTCCGTGAACCTCTTCGACCAGCGCGCGCTGGACCACGGCGTGGCGAAGGCCCGCGAGCGCGGCGTGGGCGTCATCGCCAAGCGGCCCCTGGCCAACGCGCCCTGGCGCTTCCCGGGCCGCCCCCACGCGCACGACGTGGGCGAGTACTGGGACCGCATGCAGCGCATGGCCCTCCAGACGGACGGCCTGGACTGGCCGGAGCTGGCGCTGCGCTTCACCGCGTTCGCGCCGGGCGTCGCCACCTGCATCGTGGGCACGACGCGGCTGGACAACCTCCGCGCCAATGCTCGCACCCTGGAGCAGGGCCCCCTTCCCGAGTCCACCTTTCAGGGCATCCGGGATGCCTTCCACCGCCAGGGGCAGGGTTGGGAAGGCGTCATCTGACGCAGCCCGTCAGTCCGACGTTCCGTCAAGCAGCGAAGATTTCAGCGCGACCAACTGCTCACCATCGACGTTTGTCTCGTCCATGCGGGCCGGGTGCATGCTCTTGGGTGCATGCCAACCATCCGGTCCATGAACGTGACGCCAGAATTTGAGAAGGCTGGAGAGTCGGTGGAGATGCACCCCGCGGCGCTGGATCTGAACCAGATCGAGCCCACGCCACAGGTGATGAACTGGCTGCGCATGCGCGCGAGCCAGTGGCTCATGAAGGCGCAGCAGGACTTCAACACCGCGCTCTTCGCTCGGGACGGCTCGGAGGCGTCGTTCGACCGCTACGCCGACGCCCGCTCGGAGCTGGACTCCGCGGAGGCCTGGGCGCTGCGCGTCGCGGAGTTCGTGGCGCAGGCGCGCTAGGCGTCAGAGCGCGAAGCGCCGGATGACCGGCGAGGTGGCGCCCCCATCCGACTGCCGCTGGGTGTCGTTCAGATAGATCGCGGGCGGGTGGGCTCGGGTGAGAGGGTGGCTGGGTCGGCCTTCGACCACGCCCACTCCCTCCACGGTCTCCCCGTCCCACACGGAGAGGACCTTCTCCACGCCTCCGTCCGCGCCCGCGATCGGATTGACGAAGACGAACCGCTGCTCTCCCGGCACGAAGTCGAAGACCGTCATGTCGGTCCCGGCTGGGAAGGTGAGCGATCGCGATGCGCGGTTCCAGCGCAGGTTCCGGGGGCCACTCGAGCTGTCCCGCAGCGCGTAGGTCATCCACACCGCGCTCGTCAGGTCATCGCTCACGGCGGGCGCGCGCTCGATGAGCTCGCCCACGGAGGAGAACTCCTCGCCTGGCCGTCTCATCAACCTGTAGACCATCGTGCAGCGGTTACCGAAGCAGTCCAGGGCCGCGCAGGAGATCACCGTCCCACCGCGCACCGTCCGGGGCTCGCAGACCGTGGAGCCCATCCAGGTGCACCCCTGCGAAGTGCAGGAATAGGAGTTCTGCTCCGGGGGCGGCGGATAGCTGGGGGTTGACGTACCGATGAGGAAGGTGTCGTCGTCGAAGAACGCGGCCCGCGTGACGCTTCCGTTCCCCTGCGGCGCGGCCACCTCCCAGAGCAGGGCCTGCGTGCGGGTGTCGTACACCTGCACGTGCCGCTCCGGCGTGAGCCGCGCGAAGCGATTTCCGCTCGGGGAGATGTGCAGACTGTAGGCCGGGTCCCCTCCGGCCTCCGCGAGCATGCCCAGCTCCGTGTCGAAGGCCCACCCGCGCGTGTCCAGCGTCGTCCACAGGAAGCGCTCGCCCGCGAGGAGGACCGGTTCGGTGGCCAGGCCCGCCTCGACCTGCGCCACCGTCTCGACCTGGCACGCCCGCCCATCACACTCCGGGGGGAAGACCCTGCTCAGGTCCGCCCCGCCGTCGGCGGTCCGCTCGACGAAGGCAACGTACGGGGTGGCGCCCTCCTTCACCGCCACGCGCCCCCAGATGCGGGTACCCATCACGGACGCCTCCGCGTCACCGGGCCGCCACAGCCACGCGGTGGAGAGTCCCTCCTGTGAAGGGAAGGTGAGGACCAGGGCGTTACCGTCGCTCGTGAAGCGCCCGCTCGCGGCCGTGGGAGCGATGCGCCGGGTCGCCCCGGTCGCCAGGTCCTGGACCACCGTGCCGCCGCCATTCGACTTCATCGCGACGAGCCACTGCTGCCGGGCATCCACGTCCAGCAGGTACGCGTCCCGCAGCACCGTCTGGATTGGAGGCACGCCCGCATCGACGCCGGCATCCCCCACGTCCGGGTCCCCCTTGCAGTGGCTCAAGCCCATTCCAAACAGCACCAGCCCCAGGACCCTGCATCCGCGTCGCAATGACATCCGTTCCTCCAGCCCCCACAGCCAACATGGACAGGAAGGGCACCCCCGGGAGTCTACCTTCCGGTGTCAGAGCGCGAAGCGCTGGAGGACCGACGCCACGGGCGGACCGTCCGGTCCCAGTTCGTACCCGGTCATGTAGAGCACGGGCGGATCCATCCGGATGAGGGCTCCGCCCGGATAGCCTTCGACGACGCCCCGTTCCTCCACGCCCGTCTCGTCCCAGACGGAGAGGACGTTCTCCACGCCGCCGTCCGCCACATGCTTGGGATTGACGAAGACGAACCGCTGCTGCCCCGGCACGAAGTCGAAGACGTTCAGGTTGATCTGCGTCGGGAACGTGAGCGATTGCACGGGCGGGTCGCGGTCCCAGCTCAGGGTCCGGGTCCCCGGCTGGTTGCGAAGCTCGTAGGTCATCCACACCGCGCTCGTCAGGTCGTCGCTCACGGCGGGCTGCTGGTCGTAGGAGGAGTTCCGCCCGGAGAACACCACGCCCGGCTCGCGCATCAACGCGTAGCGCGGCGAGCAGCGGACGCCGAAGCAGTCCGTGGCGTAGCAGGAGAGGACGGTTCCCCCCCGCACCTGCCTGGGCTCACACGTCGAGTCGGCGAACCAGGTGCACCCCTGCGCGGTGCACGCATGGGACGCCAGCTCCGGGGGCGACGGCGCGGGGCTTCCCGCTCGCCACGTGTTGACGATGAAGGTGTCCTCCCCGAAGAACGCGGACTGGGTGATGCTCTTGTCGTCCGGGGGCACGACCACGTCCCAGAGCAGGGTCCCCGTGCCGGTCTCATGCACCTGGACATGCCGGTCCGGCGTGACGCGCGCGAAGCGGTTCCCGCTGGGGGAGATGCGCAGCACGTGGGAGACGTCCCCGCCCGCCTCGACGAGCGTGCCCGACACCGTGTCGAAGGCCCACCCGCGCTTGTCCCGCGAAATCCAGAGGAAGCGCTCCCCCGCGAGGAGGACGGGCTCCAGGGGAAGTCCCCCGTCGAGCTGGGCCAGCGTCTGGACCGTGCAGGCCTGCGCATCGCACTCCCGCAGCAGCACCCTGCGCAGGGCGGCCCCGCCCCCGTCGGTGCGCTCCGCGAAGGCCACGTAGGGCTCGGCGCCTTCCTTCAGCACCACGCCGCCCCAGACCTGCGTCCCCAGCGTCCGCGCCTCCGCGTCACCGGGCCGCCACAGCCAGGCCGTGCTGATGCCATCCTGGGGGAAGCTCGAAAGGACGACGGCGCCGCCATCTTGCGTGAAGCGTCCACTCCAGGCGCCGGGCGCGATGCGCCGCGTCTCACCACTCGCCAGCTCGTGGGCCAGCGTGCCGCCATCCAGCTCCACCGCGATGAGCCGCTGCTGCCGGGCATCCACGTCCAGCAGGTGCACGTCCCGCATCACCGTCTGTTCTAGAGGAGGCACGCTCGCATCCACGCCGGCGTCCCCCGCCCCGTCCGGGTCCCCCTTGCAATGGCTCAACCCCAGCCCGAGCAGCACCAGCCCCAGGGCCCCACGTGCGCTTCGCATGGCCATGCGCTTCCTCCCCTTCATGGAACCAATACGCCCCGAGCCGGCCAGACGGGCTGGAAATGGGGTGAACGGGCCTTTGGAAGGGGCAGGATGTCCGGCTCAGCGCCCCACACCCATGCGCGTCCACAGCTCCAGCAGCGTGCGCAGCACGGACGCGTCCGGCACGTCCGCCGCGGGCGGCACGTCCACGCGGATGCCCTGCGCCGCCAACCGGGTGAACGGGTTGTCCGCGTCCGGCGTCTTCAGCGGCACGGTGGGGTCCGCCGGCCGGAAGCCGAACGCCAGCGCCCGGGCCTGCACCGCCGGGCTGCGCAGGAAGGCCACCCACTCCAGCGCTGCCTCGCGCTGCTCAGGTGTGACCCAGTCCGCCTGGAGCACCGCCGCCGGGTGGTCGCTCCACAGCGTCACCGGCGGATAGTCCACCCGCAGCTGCCCCCAGCGCCCCTGCGCGTGGTCCAGCTGCGCGATGGCCAGGCTCTCGTACACGAGCGCCAGGTCGTAGCGGGACGGCCCGTAGCGCACCAGGTCCGTCATGAACGTGCCCGTGGACGGCTCGAAGCGCGTCACGCCCCGCTCCAGCCCCTGGAGCCACGCCTGATAGCCCGGGTCCAGCAGGTCCGCCTCCTTCACGCTCGCGCGCCGGCCCAGGTACTCCAGCGTCGCGGACAGGAGCGCCTGCAGGCCCGAGTTGGACTTCGTGGGGTCCGTGTGGCCCAGCTTCACGAAGCCCCACTCCGGCGGGCCGCCCACCGCGGGCCAGCCCCGGTCGCTCGCCACCGCGCGCTGGAGCGTCTTCCACGACAGGGCCGCGCCGCCGCCCGCCTTGCGCAGCACGTCCATCCGGTCCTGCCAGCCCACGAAGACCAGCGGGGTGATGACCAGCGGATGCGGCACGGCCTCACCCTGCGTGGCGAACAGCGGCCCGTGCGAGGGCTCCGTCGCCCAGTCCGCCGCGAGCATGCGCAGCTCCGCGCTGTCCGCCGGGCTCCACACCGTGGGCTTCTCCCGCCCCTCCAGGATGGCCTGCGCCGCCTCCAGCGAGCCCCGCCCCACCAGCGTCACCCGCACGTGCGGGTGCGTGCGCTGGAAGTCCGCGAGCGCCGCCTCCACCCACGCGCGCTTCTCCGTGCTGTAGAGGAACGTGATGTCCGTCACCCGCCGGCGCGACGGCAGCGGCGCGGAGACGGACTCGGGCTCCGACGTCAGCGCGCGGGGCGCCTCCGGGGCCGCCAGCAGGTAGAACACCCCCAGCGCCGCGGCCAGCATCCCAATGAGGAGGAGGATCCGGGGCTTCATGTCCCCCCTCGTACTCCAGGCCGCATTCCCGGAAAGCCCGGGGGCGCTTTTGTCACAACCCTGTCACTCACGACTTCTCCCCCGGCCGCTCCCCTTCCAAGAGGGGTCCACGCCGGTTGTTTGCCC
Organism: Corallococcus macrosporus; assembly: GCF_017302985.1. Taxonomy (NCBI): domain Bacteria; kingdom Pseudomonadati; phylum Myxococcota; class Myxococcia; order Myxococcales; family Myxococcaceae; genus Corallococcus; species Corallococcus macrosporus. Next base: position 198,247 of record NZ_JAFIMU010000002.1, on the reverse strand, counting down.
TCATAGGGCTGGCAGAATGGCCCGGATGAAGACACTGGCACGAACCATGGCGCTCCTGGGACTGGGAGCGGTGTTCGGGGGTTGCGCGGCGAAGCAGGCCCCTCCCGTCCAGCGCTACGCGCTGGGCATGTCCCGGGCGGAGTATCGGGACTACGCGGGCGCGAAGGCGAGCCCCTGTGACGCGGAGCCGCGCTGGTTCCAGGACGAGCTGACCGCGGTGAACGGCCTGCTGGCGCGCTTCATCAAGGAGACGGACCAGGCCCTGGACCCGAAGGGGCCGGACCACCCGAAGCACCTGACGCTGCTGGAGGAGGGCCTGCGCACGCTGCCTCCGGTGCTGAAGGTGCACGAGGCCAACCTCCAGGCGCTGAAGGCCTGCGACTTCCGGCGCACGGGCGCGTTCCCGGACCTGGCCCAGCGCGGCGCGACGCTGCTGACGGAGGCGCGGGACCTGATGGCGCTGGGGCCCCAGATTCAGGCGGCCTCGGCGCTGCAGGAGGCCCAGAAGCAGTGGCGCGAGCAGGGCCCAGCGCGCGAGGCGAAGGCGCGCGAGACGTGGTGCCCGAAGCCCTCCAAGGTGGGCCAGCCGGACCTCTACTTCGCGCGGCTGTCGCCCGAGGGGCGCACCGAGTGGTTCTTCTGCGACGGTCACGTCGTGGAGAAGTCCGGCGACGCGGAGCCCTCGCTGCTCAGCCCCGAGGGGCTGTCGAAGGCGGAGCGGCGGCGGGTGCAGGCGAAGAAGTACCTGGACGCGGCGCTGGCCTATCCCGCGGAGGAGGTGGACCGCGAGCCCACGGCCGCCAGCCTCCGGAAGCCCGCCGCGCCCGAGGGTGGCAGCGCGGCGGAAGGCGCACCGTAGGCCCGGGCGTGACGCGCGGGCGCCCGGCGTCACGCTCCCAGCCGGGCGAGCCGCTTGGACAGGTGCGCGTCGCCGCCCGCGTCCACGCTGGACACGAAGGCGGACAGCGACTGGCCCGCGCCGGACAGGTGGGCCTCCACGTGCGGCTTGAGCGTCGTCCAGCGCTTCGTCCACGCGTCCTCGGAGCCGTCGCGCAGGTCGGGGCGCTCGGAGAGCAGCGCCGTCACGCGCAGCGCCAGCTCCGGGTCGCTGAGCGTCCGCGCCGCGGCCACGCCCGGCGGCACCGAGCCCGCGGGCGCCGCCTTCCACATCTCCGCCGCGCGCTGGAAGGCCGCCACGTCCACCTGGGACAGGAGCCCCAGCGCGTGGCGCACCGGCAGCCGGCCCTCCGCCTTGGGCCCCACCACGTGCGCCATCAGCGCGGCGAAGGGCGCGGCCAGGGCCGGGTGCGCCGCGGGGTCCACGCCGCCCAGCGCCCGGAGCGCCTGACGGGCCTTGCGCGCCAGCCGCGTCACCCGCCAACTGGGGCCCTTGAGGCGGGACTGGAGCAGCGTGAGCGCGGCGGCGGCGGCGGTCACGGCCTCCGGGCCGGGTGAGGCGGGGGCCACGCGGCGCGGCAGCACCAGCGCGGGGGGCGGGGCGGCGGCGGCCTTCGGGGGCGGGGCGGCGGGGGCGGCGCCAGCCTCGGCGCCCACTTCGGCGTAGCCCTCGCGCACCTTCTCCGCGACCTTCTTGTTGTACTCCTTCAGGGCGGCGTCTTCGTCCGGGAAGACCTTCTCCTTGCGCTGCCCCGCGGTGCCGATGCGGCCGTAGGTGACGATGAACGTGGCGCCCTGCACCTCGGGCATCCAGAACTTGGAGCTGTTGCCGTCGACGAACTCGAACCTGCGCATGGCAGGCAGGCTACTCCACCTTCGCGGCCAGTGCGCGCAGTCCCTCCTCGCGCGACACGCTGCCCGTGTAGCCCAGCTCCAGCCGGGCCTTCTCGTCGCTCACCGTCACCTCCTGGCCCGCGAGCAGCAGCTCCGTGCGCGACAGGGGCGGCGTGCCCTTGAGGCCCAACAGGTCCCAGACGAAGTCGCTGACCACGGCCACGGTCGCGGCCAGCGCGGTGGGCATCGTCTTGTGCCCGGGATCCACGCCCTGTGTCTTCAGGAGCGCGCTGATGAAGGTGCGGAACTCCACGGGCGGGCCGTCGGTGAGGAAGTACGCCTGACCGCCGTGCCCCTTCTCCGCGGCCAGCAGCATCCCCTCCACGACGTTGGCCACGTGGCAGGTGGACGTGAGGTAGTGCCCGCCACCAATCCAGCGGAAGCGGCCGGACTTCACCGCGGCGACCAGCGTGGGCAGGAGCGTGGTGTCCCCCGGTCCCCAGACCATCCGGGGCCGCACGGCGACGGTGGTGAACTCCGGCGAGTTGACCTGGAGCACGCGCCACTCGGCCTCCGCCTTGGTGGACGGGTACGGGCCCACGGGACGCGCGGGCAGCGGGTGCGTTTCGTTCAGGTTCGCCATGGGGCCGCCATCCACCAGCACGGCCTCCGTGCTCACGTGCACGAAGCGCTTCACGCCCGCCGCGCGCGCCGCCTCCAGCACGGCCTCCGTGCCGCGCACGTTGGTCTCATGGAAGTCCGCGCGGGGGCCGGACAGCTTCACGTGCGCGGCGGAGTGGAAGACGGTGTCACAGCCCTCCATGCCCAGGCGCAGGCGCTCCGGGTCGGAGAGGTCGCCCTCCCACGGCTCACCGCCCGCGGCCCGGACGGCGTCCATGGCGCCGGGCGAGCGGGCCAGCGCGCGCGTCGGCTCCCCGCGCTTCGCGAGCGCCGTGAGCAGGTGCTTCCCGACGAACCCCGAGCCACCGGTGACGAACGCGCGCACGTGTGAAGCCTCCTTCCGCCAGAGGACGCCGCTCCTACCACTCCCGGCGGGGCGCGGGGTAGCCCGCGCCCGTGCGTCAGAACATGTCGCGCATCGCGGGGGCTGGCCCCGCGAACAGGGCGCTGGCGGCGTCGAGCGTCTTTTCGTCCGCGCTCAGCATGCCGGCGAGCTGGAGCGCGCGGGGTGAGAGGAAGCCGGTGTAGAGCGGCGCCAGGGCGCGCACGTGCAACTGGAGATGGCCCTCGCCCCCCGGGCGGACGCGGGCGGCGCCGCCCTCCACCTCCAGCACGAAGCGCCCCTGGTTCTCCGGGAAGAGGTCGTCCTCCACGGCCAGGTGGAGCGCGCCGGACAGGCCGGGGGTGAAGCCGCGCGACTCCAGGGCCCGGGGGACGTCCAAGAGGCGCGTCATCCAGTGCATGGAGAGCTTCAACTGGTAGGTCTGTTCCCGCAGCAGAGTGAGGAGCGGCTCGTCCGCGCCGCCGAACCACATCACGTCCTGGGCCAGCGACCGGTGGTCGCCCAGGAAGCGCAGCAGCCGGCGCGCGGCGGCGGGCGTGGTGGCGGTGAGGTCGGTGAGCTTCAGGGCCTGTTTCGGCACGGCGCCCTGGGGTGCCAGGCTGCGCACGAGGTACACGTAGCCCTCCACGCCGGAGGTGCCCTCCACGACGTAGCCGTAGGCGGTGTCGCCGCGGGGCGTGCGCACGCGCCGCCAGATGTAGGGGCCCCGGTCCAGCCAGCCGTGGTGCTGGGCCGCGAAGCGCCGGTAGCAGGCCTCCACCGCCGCGTCGTCGGACGGGCGCATGGGGCGCAGGGACAGGGAGCGTTCCCCCAGCTCCAGCGAGGCCGCGTCGACGTGGATTTCATAGCGCGCGCCGGAGACCTCGTAGCCCACGCGCCGGTAGAGCGGCTGCGTCGCGGGGTAGAGGACGGAGAGCGGAGCGCCCTCGTCGCGCATCTCCCGCAGGAAGCGGTGGAAGAGGCGCGTGGCGGCGCCGGCGCCCCGGTGCGCGGGAGCGACGCCCACGCCGCCCACGCCGATGAGCGGCACGGAGCGGCCGCCCAGGAACTGCCCCATGCGGATGAGGGTGAGGGTGGCGGCGACCTCGCGGTCCGAGCGCAGGATGCGCAGCGAGGACTCGGAGAAGTTCTTGCGCACCACGGTTTCGGAGTCCGCGAGCGACATGGCGAACGCCTGCGCGGTGATGTCCGCGATGGCGGCCAGTTCCTGCTCGTCCCTCGGAGGTCCGTACGCTTCCGTCTCCATCCCGCATCCCCTTTGGCTGGCGTTTCGGCGGCGCAGCATGGCGCAGCGGGTGGAGCGCGGGGAAGGCCGGAGGGACGCGCTACTTCACCGGCTTCGGGGCCGGCGGCAGGCGGCCGGATTTGCGCAGGGCCTTCACCAGCCGCTCCGGTGGCAGGCCATGGACGCGGGCGCCCTGGTGTCCCGTCATCGTGTCGGAGGCGAGCATCGAGTTCAGGATGGCCTCCTGGGTGGCCTGCACGGTGGCTTCGAAGACGGGGTTGATCCGCTCGTTGTCGAGCATGGCCACCGGAGCGACGGAGGCGTTCTCCGGGTTGGCCACGGGCTGGGTGGAGAACGCGAGGAAGATGTCGCCGGAGGAGTTCTCCCCCAGGCCGCCCATCTTCCCGATCGCGAGCGGCACCCGCCGGGCCACGCGGTCGAGCTGGTGTGGAAGCAGCGGCGCGTCGGTGGCCACGACGACGATGATGGAGCCCAGCCCCTCCGGGTGGGTGGGGCCGGTGCTGGCGCGCTGCGAGCACGGGGGCATCTGGGAGAAGAAGGGACCTTTCGGAGCGGTGTCGCCGGAGTAGCAGGCGCGCAGGTCGGGAATCTCCTCGCCCACGGGAGCGCCCGCGACGGAGAAGAGGCGGCGGCTGCCGTAGTTGCACTGCACGAGCACGCCGATGGTGTAGCCGCCCTGCTCCGCGGGGAGCTTGCGGGAGGACGTGCCGATGCCGCCCTTGAAGCCATGGCACACCATGCCGGTGCCACCGCCCACGGAGCCCTCCGCGACGGGGCCGGAGCGGGCGGCGTCGAGCGCCTGCATCGCGTGCGGGGGCCGGACGTGGAAGCCGTCGATGTCGTGCAGGAGGCCGTCCCAGGTCTCCGCGACGACGGGCAGGCCCAGCTCCCAGGTGAGGTCGCGCTTCTGGGCCCAGGAGATGACGCCCTCGTGCACGGCGCCCACGGCGTGGGTGTCGCTGATCATCACGGGGCCGGAGAGCAGGCCGGACTCCTTCACCCAGTGGGTGCCGGTCATCTCCCCGCTGCCGTTGAGGTCATGGGTGGCCGCGAAGACAGGCTGGGCGACCGCGTCCCGGCCCCGGGGCAGCACGGCGGTGACACCGGTCCGGACCTGGGAGCCGGTGATCAGCGTGGTGTGGCCCACCTCCACGCCCTTGACGTCCGTGATGGCATTGAGCGCACCCGGCCGTCCGCCAAAGGGGATGGCCAGGTCACTGGACCGGGGACGCGCGGTGCCAGGGATTGGGAGGACGCAGAGCAGGCCCAGGAGGAATGCGGGACGAAGTTCCATGGACCCGGGTTCTACACCTCAACGAACTGGCCTCCCACGATGCCACTCCGTTCCAGGGCGTCCTTCAGTTCTCCATCGACGATGAGCGCGGAGCGAAGTCCCCATGGGCGGAACACGCGCTCGTCACCCACCCTCGCCTTGTCGATACGCAGCCCGGCGACGTACCGATACTGCCCCACCTTCGCGGGCTGTCCGTCCTCGGGCATCCAGTGCTTGAACTCTTCACTCGCGGCCTCATCCACACAGCGGACCGTGCGCGCAGCGACCATGAGGAAATAGGGCTCCACCTGTCCCTCGACCTGCACCGGGAAGAGTTACACGTCGTTGGGGGCCAGCGTGCGAAACACCTCGGCGGTCCTGGCATTGAGAACAGGCGTCAGCCCTACGCCCGCGGACGTGAAGTCCAGGGGAATCCCAGGACGGGAGAGCGGAATCCGCAGCGTTCCTGGGTCGGGAATGGGTGCGCCCCGCGTGAACACCCAAGGGTTCTCAAGTGGCTGACCATCGAGCTGAACCGGCGTCTTGAAGTACCAACGCCCCGGCACATACACATCGATGTCCAGTTGGAAGAACCGCCGTTCCATCGTCTCAGGCATCTGGATTCCGGGTGATGAGCTTGCGCAAGCCGGTGCCTGCGGTCGTCAGTTCTTTCGCGATGGCTGTCAGGACATCCACCAAAGCAATCCGGCATTGTGCGATGCCCTGACATTCTGCCATGGCATCGGTGAGCCGAGCGAGCACCTCTCGATGGTACTCCGCAGGATGCGGTCCGCGATGTCCGTTGATCCGCACCAGGTTCGCCCTGTCACTGAAGCTCATTCCCGCCTACTCGAAGAACTGCTCGAAGATGGGCGTCCACGGTCCACCTGACAGCTCCGACACCTCGTTCTTGTCCGTGCAGATGTGATGGACCTCTCCTTCCGGGTCGCCCTGAATCCCTCCGCCTCCAGGCCCCATGGCGACGGCAGCCACCGCGGTGGGCGCCAACGTGACGTTGAGCACTCCCGCGGATGACACGGAGATGGACCGCACCTCACCGGACAGTGCTCGCGACAGTTGGAATCCAGCCTCCGCCTCCGCCCTCAAGGCCGCTTGCGGGAAGCCCGGCATCCGGGGCCCGTGCGCGGCCATCGCGCTCCTGCCACCGAGCGCCGTCATCGCGATGATGACCAGCACCCGTGCGCCATTGCTCCCGAGCACCCGCCCGAAGCGATGCCCCGCATCCTTCAGCCCAACCACGTCCCCTGCATCCCGCGATTCATCCATGAGCCGCAGGAAGCCTTGTCCCAGGTTCCACACCGGCCCCGTGCCCAGGTACGCGATGAGCGCGGCCGTCAGCGCCACCGCGACCAGCTTCGTGATGGGCTCCGGTGCGACCAGCATCACCATCGCGGTGCCAATCATCGTCGTCACCATGGCCCGCAGCGCGGCCGGATCCATCAACTCCCCCATCGCCTCCGCCACTCCTTCCCAGACCGTGTCGAGCGCGAAGGAGAGCGCCAGCCTCCACCGCGCCATGGGCTCCAACGGGAAATCCTCACGCAAGCGCAGCGACCGCCGCCCCTGAGCCCCGTCGACGATGCCGCCCGCGGACGCGAGCAATAAGCGTCGGCCCGTGTCCAGGTTCACCACGCGCGTCGTCGCGCAGCCCGCCGCCAGCCACAGCAGCACGGCCATTGCCCAGAGCCTCATGCGCCCTCCACGTTCACTGGAGACAGGAGCGCCGTTCTAACAGGTGCGTTCTCCCACGCGGTGCTAAGCCCTGGCGTCAGGAGGAAGCACGCCCATGCGGAAACTGACCTATTACATCGCCAGCTCGCTCGATGGATTCATCGCCTCGCCCACCGGGGCGTTCGACTTCTTCACCATGGAGCAGGACTACCTGGACGCCATCGCCGCCGAGTACCCGGAGACGCTCCCCGCCGGCTACCGCGCCTTCAAAGGCATCACCGGCCCGGGAAAGCACTTCGACACGGTCCTGGAAGGCCGTCACACCTATCAAGTCGGCCTGGACGCGGGCGTCACCAACGCGTACCCGCACCTCACGCACTACGTTTTCTCCCGCTCCCTCACCCAGAGCCCCGACCCCGGCGTCAACCTCTCCAGCACGCCGCTCGCCACCGTGCGCGAGCTGAAGGCCCGCGACGGCCTGGGCATCTGGCTGTGCGGCGGCGGCAAGCTCGCGGCCGAGCTCCTCCCTGAAATCGACGCGTACATCATCAAGCTCAATCCCGTCATCGCCGGGGCCGGCATCCGGCTCGTCGACGCGGGCTTCGCGCCCCACCGCCTGCGGCTCACCGGAACGCGCACCGTCGACAGCGGCGTCGTCTTCCTGAGCTACGTCCCTCGCGAGCCCTAGCCAGGCCCGCCGCCGGGCCCCCGCATTGAACCTGGGGACAATGGGCGGAGCAGCGCGGCATCCACGCAGGGTGTGAGCTTCCGCCCTGCTCGTAAGCTTGGCCCCCGGCAGGGTTGGCTGGTGGATGGATCCAAAACATCGTTCGATCCCGAAATGCCCGCCCGGTGCAATACGCTCTCAACCTATGAGGAGTCCTCTGGACGAAGGTCAGCCACCCTCCTCCTCCAGTGGTGGCGACATCGCGTACGTCAGCCCCCAGTCCGCTCGCGACATGGGCGCGCAGCTGCGCCTGTTCATCGACAGCGTGAAGGACTACGCCATCCTGACGTTGGACCCCGCTGGCTACATCGTGAGCTGGAACACCGGCGCGGAACGCATCAAGGGCTACAAGGCCGAGGAGATCCTCGGCCAGCACTTCAGCCGCTTCTACCCGCCCGAGGACATCGCCAGCGGCAAGCCCCAGATGGAGCTGGAGATCGTCAACCGCGAGGGCCGCTTCGAGGAGGAGGGCTGGCGCGTGCGCAAGGACGGCAGCCTCTTCTGGGCCAACGTCGTCATCACCGCGATGCGCGACTCGAAGGGCCAGCTCATCGGCTACGGCAAGGTGACGCGCGACTTCACCGAGCGCAAGCAGACCCAGGAGCGCCTGCGGGAGAGCGAGGAGCGCTTCCGCCTGCTCGTCGAGCACGTCCAGGACTACGCCATCTACATGCTGGACGCGGACGGCCGGGTCTCCACCTGGAACGCCGGCGCGGAGCGCTTCAAGCAGTACAAGGCCGAGGAGATCATCGGCCAGCACTTCAGCCGCTTCTTCCCCCCGGAGGACGTGGCGCGCGGCAAGCCCTGGCACGCCCTCCAGGTGGCTGCCAGCGAGGGCCGCTTCGAGGAGGAGGCCTGGCGCGTCCGCAAGGACGGCAGCCTCTTCTGGGCCAGCGTCGTCATCACCGCGCTGCATGACACCGACGGCAAGCTCGTGGGCTACGCCAAGGTGACGCGCGACATCACCCAGCGCAAACAGAACCAGGAGCGGCGCGAGCTGGAGATGCTGCGCGACGCCGTGCGCGCCCGGGACGAGTTCCTCTCCGTCGCCTCGCACGAGCTGAAGACGCCGCTCACCCCGCTGCAGCTGAAGCTGACCGCCCTGCTGCGCGCCGTGGAGAACAACCCTTCCGCCACCCTGCCCGTGGAGCGCATCTCCCGCGACCTGGAGGTGGCCCGCCGGCAGGTGCGCAAGCTGTCGGACCTCATCGAGGACCTGCTGGACGTCTCGCGCATCAGCATGGGCCAGCTGCGGCTGGACCGGGCGCCCATGGACATGGCCGCGCTCGCACGGGAGGTGGTGGTCCGCTACGCCCCCCAATCCGCGCAGGTCGGGTGCGCCGTCACGCTGGAGGCGCCGAACCCCATCGAGGGGTACTGGGACCGCGCCCGGGTGGATCAGGTCATCACCAACCTGCTCACCAACGCGCTCAAGTACGGCGCCGGCAAGCCCATCCACATCCGCGTGCGCCAGGAGGCGGGGCTGGCCGTCGTGAGCGTGCGCGACGAGGGCATCGGCATCCCGCTCGAGGACCAGCCGCGCGTCTTCGAGCGCTTCGTGCGCGCGGTGTCCGAGCGCAACTACGGCGGCCTGGGGCTGGGCCTCTTCATCACCCAGCAGATCGTCGAAGCGCACGGCGGCATCGTCCAGGTGCGCAGCACGCCCGGCGAGGGCGCGACCTTCACCGTGATGCTGCCGATGGGTCCGGACGTGGAGCCGCCCCCTGACGCTCCTCCCGAGCCGTGAGGATGTAGCGGTAGGGCACCACGCGCGTCAGCTCGTGCAGCGTGGTGATGCCATCCGCCACCTTCGCCAGCGCGTCCTCCACCAGCGTGCGGAAGCCCCACTTCCGGGCGTGCTGGCGCAGTTGGACGCCCGGCGCCCCGGTGGCGATGAGCAACTGCAGCTCCGGGTCCACCACCAGCAACTCATAGAGGCCCACGCGCCCCTTGAAGCCGGTGTGGCGGCACGCCTCGCAGCCCTGCCCCGCCCGGGGCTGCACGCCGTCCAGCAGCGGCCCCAGCAGTGACAGCTGGTCCGCCGTCGGCGTCGTGGGCGCGGAGCATGCCGGGCAGATGCGCCGCACCAGCCGCTGCGCCAGCACCGCGAGCAGCGCCTCCGCGATGTCCCCGTCCTCCAGCTTCAGTCCGCGCAGGCGGCTCACCGCGCCAATGGCATCCGCCGTGTGCAACGTGCCCAGCACCACGTGGCCCGTGGACGCGGCCATCAGCGCGGTGTTGCCCGTCTCCAGGTCGCGGATCTCCCCCACCAGCATCACGTTGGGGTCCTGCCGCAGCAGCGCGCGCAGCAGCGTCAGGTGCGGCATCTGCGGCGACACCTGCTTCTGGTTCACCTTGGGGACCACGTACTCGATGGGGTCCTCCGCGGTGATGATCTTCTTGCGCCCGTCGTTGAGCCGCGCCAGCGCCGCGTACAGCGTCGTCGTCTTGCCGCTGCCCGTGGGCCCCGTCACCAGCACCAGCCCCTCCGGGTTGCTCAACAGCCGCAGTACCGTGGCCTGGATCTCCGGCGTCATCCCCAGCTTCTCCACCGGCACCAGGCCCACCGTGGCGTCGAGCAGGCGGATGACCACGTCCTCGCCCGCCGGGGAGGGCACCACGCTCACGCGGAAGTCCACGAACTTCCGCCCCGCCTCGCTCTCGTACAGCGCGCGCAGGCGGCCGTCCTGGGGCCGGCGCTTCTCCGCGATGTCCAGCCCCGCCATCACCTTGATGCGGCTGACCACCTCTGGCAGCGAGTCCGGCGAGATGTCCGTGTACGTCTGGTGGAGGATGCCGTCGACGCGATAGCGCAGGTCCACGTCGTCCGTGTAGCTCTCCAGGTGGATGTCGGACGCGTTCTGCGCCACCGCTACCGCGAGCACGTGGTTCACCAGCTCCACCGCCGTGGGCTGATGCGACAGCGGCGTGCCGGCCTTCAGCACCACGTCCACCGACGCGTGCACGCCCGCGCCGAAGCCCACCTCCAGCGCGGAGTCGATTTCGTAGCGGTTGAGCCGCACGGGCCGCACGGGCCGGCGCAGGAAGTCCGCGATGCGGTAGCGCACGGAGTCGTCCTGCGGATCCAGCATGGCCACCGTCACGGGCTCCGTGTCGTTGGCCGCGTCCACCTTCCCCATCACCGCGACGCCCAGCCGCCGGCAGAAGGACTCGGGGAGCAGCCGCAGCGAGTCGCGGTCGAGCGTGAACTGGGGCAGTTCGGAGAACGGGGGCACGTCCGGGGGAGCCATGGCCCGCCGGCTTATCACGGCCCCCCGCGTGACCCGCCAGGGCTGCTATCCTCGCACCCCATGTCGCGGCCCCCCGCGGATCCTCCCGCCATGCCGTCGCTGCTGGTGTTCGCCGTGGCGGTGCTGCTGTTCGGCTCGCCGCTGCGCAGGCTGTGGCTGGCGGAAGGCGCTCCCGCCTCGCTGCCCTTCCTCGTGTGGCTGGGCGTCATCGCCCTGGGCGGGTGGGTGGCGCACCGGAGCCTGCGCCCATGACGCTGGGGCCGGGCCCGCTCGTCGTCGCGTCCGTGGCCTACCTGGGCGTGCTGTTCCTGGTGGCGTACGCGGCGGAGCGGGGCCGCATCTCCCCGCGCATCACCCAGCACCCGCTGACGTATGCGCTGGCCCTGGGCGTGTACGCCACGTCCTGGTCCTACTTCGGCAGCGTGGGCTACGCGGCCCGCCACGGCTTCCGCTACCTGGGCATCTACCTGGGGCTCACGCTCGCGTGCCTGCTGGCCCCGGTGCTGTGGCGGCCCCTCCTGCGGCTGACGCGCGAGCTGCAGCTCACGTCGCTCGCGGACCTGCTCGCCTTCCGCTACCCCGGTCAGGTCACGGGCACGGCGGTGACGCTGTTCGCGCTGGCCGGCAGCCTGCCCTACCTGGCGCTCCAGATTCGCGCCGTCGTGGAGTCCGCGCGCCTCCTGAGTCCCGCGGCGTCTCCCGCGCTGGTGGGGCCCGGCTTCTGCGCCGTGCTCATCGTCTTCGCGCTCCTCTTCGGTGCCCGCCACCCCGCTCCGCGCGAGCGGCATGAAGGGCTGATGCTGGCCATCGCCTTCGAGTCGGGCGTGAAGCTGCTGGCGCTGCTCATCGTCGCGGGCTGGTGCGTGCTGTCCGTCTTCGGCGGCGTGGGCGGGCTCAACGACTGGCTCACCCACCACCCGGAGGCGGTGGAGGCCCTCCAGCGCCCCGCGCGCGACGCGTCCTGGGCGCCGCTGCTGGTGCTCTCCACCATCGCCGCGTTCCTCACGCCCCGGCAGTACCACGTGGCCTTCACGGAGGCGCCGGAGCGCGACGGGCTGGCCACCGTCGCGTGGGCCTTCCCGCTGTTGATGCTGCTCATCAACGCGGCCATCCCCGTGCTGCTGTGGTCCGGAGAGGCGCTGGGCCTGCCCTGGCCCGCGGACTTCCACGTGCTCTCCGTGCCCATCGCGAAGGGGGCGCCGCTGCTCGCGCTCATCGCCTTCCTGGGCGGCGTGTCCGCGGCGAGCGCCATGGTCATCGTCACCACGCTCGCGCTCGCGCCCATGTGCCTGACGCACCTGGTGCTGCCCTTGAGCAGCACGCGCGGACGCGACGACCTCTACGGGTGGCTCTTGTGGGCCCGGCGTGTGATCATCGCCGCGGTCATCCTGGCGGGATACGGCTTCTACCGGCTGCTGAACGCGCGAGCGACGGGACTGGTGGACCTGGGGCTCGTGTCCTTCGTGGCCACCGCGCAGTTCGCGCCGGGCGTGCTGGGGCTGCTCATCTGGCCCAAGGCCACGCGCGCGGGGCTGCTCGCGGGGCTGGGCGCGGGCGCGGCGACGTGGGCAGTCACCCTGGTGGCTCCGCTGTGGGAGCCGCCCTCGCTGGTGGCGTGGACCAACCAGGTCTCCGCGAAGCTGGGCTTCGGCACGGAGGAGCCCTGGGGCTTCGCCACCTTCACGTCGCTGGCCCTCAACGCGCTGTGCTTCGTGGCGGTGTCGCTCGTCACGCGCCAGTCCGTGGAGGAGAAGGAGGCCGCGCGGGTGTGCGCGCGCGAGGCGCCGGGGCTCGCGGAGGGCAGCGTCGCGGCCAGCTCTCCCGATGAGTTCCGCCGGCAGCTGGAGCCGGTGCTGGGCGCGCAGGTGGCCGCGGCGGAGGTGGACCGCGCGCGCGAGGCGCTGGACCTGGCTCCGGACGAGCGCCGCCCGGCGGAGCTGCGCCGCTTGCGCGATGGCGTGGAGCGCAACCTCTCCGGCCTCATCGGTCCGGTGCTGGCGCGGCTCGCGGTGGGAGAAGCGCTGCGGCTGGACCCCGGTGCGCGCACGGCCCTGGCGGATCAGCTGCGCTTCGTGGAGGAGCGGCTTCGGGACGCGCGCGACATGCGCGGACCGCTGCGCGAGCTGGAGGTCGTGCGCCGCTACCTCTACCGCATCCTGGAGGACCTGCCGCTGGGTGTCTGTGCCATGGGCCCGGACGGAGAGGTCGTCATCTGGAACGCGGCGCTGGAGGACTTGTCAGGCGTGCCCATGGACTCGGCGCGGGGGCAGCCGCTCGCGCGACTGCCGGAGCCGTGGGGCCCGCTGTTCGCGGAGCTCGCGCGGGCGCCGGGCGGCGACGACGAGGTGCGCGTCACGGTGCGCGGCGGGCCGAGGCTGTTGCGCCTGCACCGGTCGCGGCTCGCGCTTTCGGATGGGGAGGGCGGTGGGGAGACGGGCATCACGTTCCTGGTGGAGGACTGGACGGAGCGCAAGGCGGTGGACGCGCGGCTCGCGCACCAGGACCGGCTGGCGTCGCTGGGCCGGGTGGCGGCGGGCGTGGCGCATGAGATTGGAAACCCGCTCACGGCCATCGCCAGCATCAGCCAGAACCTCAAGTACGAGCTGGAGGATCCGGAGGCCGTGCGCGAGCGCGTGGGGCTCATCCTCCAGCAGTGCCGCCGCATCGACGCCATCGTCCGGGCGCTCGTGGGCTTCGGGCACGCGGGCACGGTGGGCGGCGAGTCCCGGCCATTCACGCGCGTGGCGGTGGGCCCGCTGCTCGCGGAGGCCGCGCAGCTTGCGCGGCTGTCACGCAAGGCGCGCGACGTGACGTGCACGCATCAGAGTCCGGACGGGCTGAACGTGCGCGGCGACGCGCAGCGGCTGGAGCAGGTGCTGGTGAACCTCTTGACGAACGCCATCGACGCGTCGCCCGCGGGCTCGCGCGTGGACCTCATGGCGGAAGCCGCTGGAGATCAGGTGCGAATCCAGGTGGAGGACCGGGGGCACGGCATCGCCCCGGAGCTGTCGCAACGCATCTTCGAGCCGTTCTTCACCACCAAGCAGCCCGGCGAAGGCACCGGCCTGGGCCTCGCGCTGGTGGAGGGCATCGTGCGCGAGCACGGCGGCACGCTGCGCATCGAAGGCCGTCCCGAAGGTGGCACCCGCGTGACGCTGAGCCTGCCCCGCGCGGACACGCAGAAGCAGGAGGCCTCCGCTTGAGCCGCATCCTGGTCATCGAGGACGAGCCCATCATCCGCACGGAGCTGCGCCGTCTGCTCACCCGCGCGGGCCATGACGTGGCGGAGGCTGGCGCAGTGCCGGAGGCCGCGGCTGAACACGCGTTGGATGCCTTCGATCTGGTCATCTCGGATTTGCGCCTGCCCGGGCCGCCGGGCACGGACATCATCGCGCTATGTCCGGGCGTACCGGTGCTCATCATGACCAGCTTCGCCACGGTGAAGTCCGCCGTGGACGCGATGAAGCTGGGCGCGGTGGACTACATCGCGAAGCCCTTCGACCATGACGAGCTGCTGCTCCAGGTCGAGCGCGTGCTGCGCGAGGGCCGCCTCAGCCGCCAGAACGCCGCGCTCAAGCGCGAAGTGGAACAGACCTGGTCCCCCGGCGGCATGGTGGGCAACTCCCCCGCCATGCGCGACGTGTTCGAGCGCGTGCGCAAGGTGGCCCCCTCCGCCGCCACCGTGCTGGTGCTGGGCGAGTCCGGCACCGGCAAGGAGCTGGTCGCCCGCGCCGTCCACGCCCAGAGCCCGCGCGCGGAAGGGCCGCTCATCGCGGTCAACTGCGCCGCCATCCCGGAAGGCCTGCTGGAGAGCGAGCTGTTCGGCCACGAGAAGGGCGCCTTCACCGGCGCGCAGGCCGCGCACGCGGGACTCGTGGAAGCCGCGCACGGCGGCACGCTGTTCCTGGATGAGATTGGTGAACTGCCCGCGCCCGCGCAGGCGCGCCTGTTGCGCATGCTCCAGGACGGAGAGGTGCGGCGGGTGGGCGCCACGCGCTCGCGCAAGGTGGACGTGCGCATCCTCGCGGCCACGCACCGCGACCTGCCCCGTCGCGTGCAGGAAGGACTGTTCCGCCAGGACCTTTACTTCCGCCTGCGCGTCGTGGAAATCCGTCTGCCCCCACTGCGCGAGCGCGGCGAAGATGTTCCCGCGCTGGCCAGGCACCTGCTGGAGCGCGCCAGCAAGCGGATGGGACGCCCGCCCGCGTCGCTGTCTCCGGACGCGCTGGCGGCCATCGCCCAGCACCCGTGGCCCGGCAACGTGCGCGAGCTGGAGAACGCCATCGAGCGCGCGGTCATCCTCGCGGACGGGCCGCTCATCACCGCCGACCTGCTCGCGCTGGAGTCGCCGGGAGGCCCCAACGTGGACGGCAGCCCGCCCCCACTGGAGGAGACCGACTTCCCGCCCGTGCCCACCAGCGAAGCCCCGGACTCCCCCGACTCCATGGAGGAGTACTTCCGCCGCTTCGTGCTGGAGCACCAGGATCGCATGGGCGAAACCGAACTGGCGCGCAGGTTGGGCATCAGCCGCAAGACACTCTGGGAGAAGCGCCAGCGGCTGGGCATCCCCCGCACCCGCGCCTGACGCGGCCCAGTTGTTACGACGCGCTGCACGAATCGTTACGGGGGGTAACGTCCTGTCACCTTCCGCCACATCCTGACGCGGCGAGCCAACCCCCAAGGTCCTGAAACCCGGAGTGCGCGCGGGTGGAACGCGGGTTGCTCTGGGGATGGGGACCCATGCGCCCCGCCCTCGCCCCCCTGTCGCGGTTGTTGGTGCTCACGACCCTGCTGACCGCGCTGCCGGCGGCCGCGGGGAAGATCCAGCTCGGCGAGGACGCGGTCCTCAACGTCGACGTGCTGCTGCATCCGCAGATGCAGCTCATCAAGGACGGCGCGCCCACGGGCGGCGTGGGCACGGACTTCTTCCTGCGCCGCGTGCGCCTGCTCGTCTTCGGCTCCATCACGAAGAAGCTGTCGTTCTTCATCGACACGGACCAGCCGAACCTGGGCAAGAACGGCGACTGGAACCCGTCCTTCTACATCCAGGACGCGACCATCGCATACGAGGTCGCCGACAAGATGTGGGTGGAGGCGGGCTTCATCCTCGCGCCGCTGTCGCACCACGCGCTGCAGGGCGCCATCGCGCTGCACACGGTGGACTACCACTCCGACCTCATCCGCTACCCGCTGGGCGTGGGCAAGGTGTGGCGCGACATGGGCGTGCAGGTGCGCGGCTTCGCGGGCCCGTGGACGTACCGCGCCGCCATCCTCAACGGCGTGGAGGGCGCGAAGCTGGAGAACGGGCAGGTGGTCAACCCGGACGACCTGCCACGCGCGGTGGGCACGGTGCGCTACAACGTCTGGGGCCACGAGTACGACCAGTTCCTCCGGGGCATCTACTTCACGGAAGAGCCCCTGCTGTCGTTCGGAGTGGCCGGTGACTACCAGTACTCCGCCATCGCCACCGCCTCCGGCGTGCACGACGCGGTCGCCCTGGCCGCGGACGTGTTCCTGGACGTACCCGTGGGCGACGACCAGGAGTTCGTCTTCCAGAGCAACGTCTTCTCCTGGCAGCAGGGCCACGACAACGTGCGCAGCGGCACGGGCTTCTTCGTGGAGCTGGGCTACCGCATCGGCATCATCGAGCCCGTCTTCACCACCGAGTACTTCAACGGACGCGTGGCCGCGCAGGACCTGCTCACGTTCCGGCCCGGCTTCAACATCTGGTTCCAGAAGCACACCTTCAACCTGAAGACGGAGGTGGCCGTGGCGCGCGTCGGGGACATCGCCCACGCGACCACGGGCATCACCGGCACCGCCCAGCTCCAGCTCTTCTACTGAGGACGCACCCCATGGCCATCGAACCGGATTCGCTCGTCCCGCCCAAGGAAGCCTTCCGCCGCACCGCGCACGTGCAAAGCCTGGAGGAGTACCAGCGCCTCTACCGCCAGAGCCTGGACGCCCCGGACGCCTTCTGGGGCGAACAGGCCCGGCAGCTCACCTGGTTCCACCCGCCGGAGTCCATCCGCGAGGTGAACGAACAGGCCGCGGACTTCGCGTGGTTCGTGGGCGGCAAGCTCAACGTCACCGTCAACTGCGTGGACCGCCACGCGAAGGCGCGTCCGGACAAGGCCGCCATCCTCTGGGCGAAGAACACGCCCGGCGAGTACGAGACCATCACCTTCCGCGACCTCGCTCACCACGTGAACCGCCTGGCCAACGTGCTCAAGGCGCACGGCGTGCGGAAGGGCGACCGCGTCATCGTCTACCTGCCCATGATTCCGGAGCTGGTGTACTCGCTGCTCGCGTGCGCGCGCATCGGCGCGGTGCACTCGGTGGTGTTCGCGGGCTTCTCCGCGGACTCGCTGCGCGAGCGCGTGCTGGACTCCGGCGCGAAGGTCGTCATCACCGCCAACGAGGGCCCGCGCGGCCCCAAGAGCGTGGCCACCAAGGCCATCACCGACGAGGCCCTGGAGGGGCTGTCCCAGGTGACGTCGGTGCTCGTCGCGCGCCGGACGCCCAGGGAAGTGCCCCTGCGCGAGGGGCGCGACCACTGGCTGGACGTGGAGCTGAAGAAGCACCGGGGCGTCTGCCCCGCCGAGTGGATGGACGCGGAGGATCCGCTCTTCATCCTCTACACCTCCGGCTCCACCGGGAAGCCCAAGGGCGTGCTGCACACGACGGCGGGCTACCTCGTCTACGCGAACACGACCTTCCGCTACATCTTCGACACGCAGCCGGACGACGTGCACTTCTGCACCGCGGACGTGGGCTGGGTGACGGGCCACTCGTACCTCGTCTACGGCCCGCTCTCCACCGGCACCACCACGGTCCTCTTCGAGTCCACTCCGACGTGGCCCGACGCGAGCCGCCTCTGGCAGGTGGTGGACGACCTGAAGGCCACCACGCTCTACACCGCGCCCACCGCGCTGCGCTCGCTGATCAAGGAGGGCGACGCGTTCGTCACGAAGTCCTCCCGCAAGTCGCTGCGCCTCCTGGGCAGCGTGGGCGAGCCCATCAACCCGGAGGTCTGGCGCTGGTTCCACGACGTGGTGGGCGAGGGCCGCTGCCCCGTGGTGGACACCTGGTGGCAGACGGAGACGGGCGGCATCCTCATCGCGCCGCTGCCCGGCGCGACGCCCTGCAAGCCCGGCAGCGCCACCCTGCCCTTCTTCGGCGTGGAGCCGGTGCTGGTGGATGAAGAAGGCCGGAAGCTGGAAGGCAACGGCGTCAGCGGCAACCTGTGTCTCGCGCGCTCGTGGCCGGGCCAGGCGCGCACGCTGTACGGCCACCACGAGCGCTTCGTGGAGACGTACTACGCGCGCTTCCTGCCGCTGTACTTCACGGGTGACGGCTGCCGCCGCGACGAGGACGGCTACTACTGGATCACCGGCCGCGTGGACGACGTGCTCAACGTGTCCGGCCACCGCCTGGGCACCGCGGAGGTGGAGAGCGCGCTCGTCGCGCACGAGGCCGTCGCGGAGGCCGCGGTGGTGGGCTATCCGCACGACCTGAAGGGCACGGGCGTGTGCGCCTTCGTCACGGTGAAGCCGGACTTCCTTCGCACCCCGGACGAGAAGATGGTGGGCACGCTGCGCGAGCAGGTGCGCCACGTGATTGGCCCCATCGCCACGCCGGACCGGGTGGTGCTGGTGTCGGGCCTGCCCAAGACGCGCTCCGGAAAGATCCTCCGCCGCATGCTCCGGAAGATCGCCGGCGGCGAGACGGAGAACCTGGGCGACGCGAGCACGCTGGCGGACCCCGCCGTGCTGGATGAGCTGTTGACCAAGGGGCTGCCGCCGGCCTCGCGACGCTGAACCCCTCACTCCGGAGCGCACCGATGTATGGCAATTCGAAGGACGACCTGCTGAAGGCGCTGGCCGCGAGGCGCTGGCGCGTGGCCGGCGCGCTGACGGTGGCGATGCTCGTCGCCTACCTGGGCTTCATCCTGCTCGTGGCGTTCAACCGGCCGCTGATGGGGCACCAGTTCGTGCCGGGGCTGTCCGTCGGCATCGTGCTGGGGGCGCTCACCATCCTGCTCGCCTGGGTGCTGACGGGTGTCTACATGCTGTGGGCGAACCGCAAATACGACCGCGCGCTCGACGAACTGCGCCGCTGAAAGAGGCCCCCCATGAATTCCTCGACCGCGGGCACGCAGATTGGCCAGCCCAACACCACGGCCATCTTCTTCTTCCTCCTCTTCGTCGGCATCACGCTGGCCATCACCTACTGGGCCGCGCGCAAGACGAAGACGACCTCCGAGTTCTTCGCCGCGGGTGGCGGCATCAGCGCGGCGCAGAACGGCTTCGCGCTGGCCGGTGACTTCATGAGCGCCGCCAGCTTCCTGGGCATCGCGGGGCTCGTCGCCACGTCCGGCTTCGACGGGCTCATCTACTCCGTGGGCTGGCTGGTGGGCTGGCCGGTGGTGACCTTCCTCATCGCGGAGCCCCTGCGCAACCTGGGCAAGTACACCTTCGCGGACGTGGTGGCCTACCGGCTGAAGCAGACCCCGGTGCGCCTGTCCGCCGCGGTGGGCACGCTCACCGTCGTCGTCTTCTACCTGATTGCCCAGATGGTGGGCGCCGGCAACCTCATCCGCCTGCTGTTCGGCCTTTCCTACGAGACGGCCGTCGTCATCGTGGGCGCGGTGATGATCCTCTACGTGCTGTTCGGCGGGATGATCGCCACGACGTGGGTTCAAATCGTCAAGGCGGTGCTGCTGCTGGGCGGCGCGACGGCGCTGGCGGGCGCGGTGCTCTACAAGTTCGGCTTCAGCCCCACGGCCCTCTTCAGCGAGGCGGTGAACCGCTACGGTCCGGAGGCGCTGGCGCCGGGCAAGCTGGTGTCCAACCCGCTGGAGACCATCTCCCTGGGCGTGGCGCTGATGTTCGGCACGGCGGGCCTGCCGCACATCCTGATGCGCTTCTACACGGTGCCGGACGCGAAGGCGGCGCGCACCAGCGTCTTCTACGCCACGGGCCTCATCGGCTTCTTCTACCTGGTGACGTTCATCCTGGGCTTCGGCGCGTCCGTGCTGGTGGGCCGTCAGGCCATCGTCGGCGTGGACAAGGGCGGCAACATGGCCGCGCCCATGCTGGCGGAAGCCGTGGGCGGCACGGGCTTCCTGGGCTTCATCTCCGCGGTGTCCTTCGCCACCATCCTCGCGGTGGTGGCGGGCCTGACGCTGTCGGGCGCGGCGGCGCTGTCCCACGACCTGTGGTCCAGCGTGGTGCGCAAGGGGCACGCGCCAGAAGCGGAGCAGCTCAAGGTGGCGCGCATCTCCAGCCTGCTGCTGGGCATCCTGGCCATCATCCTGGGCGTCCTCTTCAAGAACCAGAACGTGGCCTTCATGGTGGGGCTGGCGTTCGCCATCGCCGCGAGCGCGAACTTCCCCGCGCTGCTCCTGTCCATACTGTGGAAGGGCTTCACCACGAAGGGCGCGGTGGCCAGCATGCTCACCGGGTCCATCAGCGCGGTGCTGCTCATCTTCCTGTCGCCCACGGTGCAGGTGGAGCTGTTGGGCAACGCGTCCGCCCTCTTCCCGCTGAAGAACCCCGGCATCGTCACCATCCCGCTGTCCTTCATCGTCGGCTGGGTGGTGTCGCTGCTGTCGCCGGAGGACGAGGCGTCGCGGCGGTTCGCGGAGGTGGAGCACCGCATGCACGTGGGCGCGGTGGTGACGCCGCCCGTGACGGTCCCCACAGGGGTGGCGGGACGGGTGCCTCCGGGCATCCCGGAGGCACCGCAAAAGGTTTGAGGCTGCTCGGCCGGGGCGGAACCCGGGAGTTTCCAAAGGGGCTCGGGTTCCGCCTTTCTTTTTCCCCCAGGGACTACTTCCTGCGCGTGAGCGGGAGCACGTCCTGCACCAGGTGGACGAGCACCTTGCCGGGCTCCTCCTCGTGCACCATGTGCGCGGAGTCCTCGAACCAGACGAGCTTCTTCGACGGGGCCTGGACCGTGGGGTACCAGGCCTCCAGCAGCTGCGCGGACGTGGTGCGGTCATGCCGGCCGTGGAAGAAGACGACGGGCACGGCGAAGCGGTGGGCCTGGGTGAGGTTGAGCTGGGTGATGGGTCCCCAGAACGCCGCGAGGCTCAGGTCCAGGCCCTCGTCGCGCGCCTGCATGTCCTTGTCGGTGACGTCCGGGCTGTAGCGCCAGACCTCCGCGCCGTGCCAGTCCGGCGCGCGCCAGCCGTGCGTCTCATAGTGCGAGCGCCAGCGGCGTTCCTTGTGCAGGTTGGCCAGCGTGCGCGAGGGGTCCTTGGGGTCCGGGAACGGCGCGATGGACTCCAGGTCCGCGATGGCCTTCGCGTTGCCGTCCGCCTTCGCCGCGGCGAGCGTGGCCTCGTAGCCCAGGACCTCGTTCCTGGGGACGTCCACCCCCTGGCCGATGCCCACGTAGGCGTAGAACCAGTCCGGGTGCTTCTGCGCGAGCCGCACGCCCAGCACCGTGCCCCAACTGTGGCCCACGAGCACGATGCGCTTCTTGCCGTAGGTCTTGCGCAGGTACGCGGCCACCTCCTCCGCGTCCGCGATCATGCGGTCCACGGTCATGGTGGGGCGCACCTTGTCCGGCGGGTTGAGGGCGTACGTCTTGCCCGCGCCGCGCTGGTCCCAGTGCGCGACGGTGAAGTACTCCTCCCATTCGCCCTGGTAGAAGTACGCGGTGGGCAGCGCGGTGAAGCCCGGCCCGCCGTGCAGGAAGAGCAGCAGCGGGTTGTCCTTGTGGCGCCCGCGCACCGAAATCCACTGGTCGATGCCGCCGATGCGCACGGCCTCCGCCTTCTCGATGCCGTCCGTGAGCACACTGCGGCGGGCCTCCCGCATGACCGCCTGCGGCGTGGGAGGGGCGTCCGCCGCGAGGGCGGGCAAGGCCGTCAGCGACACGCCCAGGCCCAGCAGGGACAGGGGGCCGCGCTTCAAGGTGTCTTTCAGGGTCCGCATGCCCCCTGAACGGACGGGCTCCACCTCGATTGCCTGGGGAGGTGCGTCAGGGCCGGGCGCGCAGCTTCTCCTGGAGCGACCGCAGCGGCTGTTGATCCACGCGGATGCGCCCGCGCGTGGGCAGGTCCAGGTCCATGAGGGTGAAGATGACGGCGGTCAGGACGACCACGAACAGGGTCCAGGTGAGGACCCCGCGCAGGCGCGCCTCCGGCCGGTACCCCAGGAGCACTCCGGAGCCGAGCGTCCCGATGAGCAGCAGGAAGAAGATGGAGGTCGGGATGAGGTTGCGGGCCGCCGCCAGGCGCTCGTCGGAGGTGTCCAGCACCTCGTTGAGGGCTTCCGTGGTGAGCAGCAGGACCGCGGGCGGAAGCTGGGGGGCCACGGCCTCCAGGCCGGACCAGAGCTCGGTCCCGAGCGCATCCGACTCCCGCAGCCGCTCCTCGAAGAGCTCCGTCGACCCCGCAGCCTCGTAGCCTTCGAGCCGCAGGTCGGTGTAGCGGCGCAGGCGGGCCCGCATCTCGCCGCGCGCCGGTTCAGGCAGGAAGCCCGCGCGCAGGTAGAGCGTGCCAATGGCGTTCGCCTCCTGGACGACGAGGGCGCGGCGCAGGCTGTAGCGGTCCGCGGCCATGGAGAAGGAGAAGGCGAGCAGCAGCGCCACCAGCCCCAGCACCGAGGCCTGGAGCGCCGAGGCGTCAACGAGCCCCGGCTTGCGGTGGCTGAACCGGAAGCCGACCTCCAGGCTCGCGAAGAGCAGGGCCATCACCCCCAGGGCGAGCAGCCACACAGGCACGACGTCGAGGACTCGGAACATGCGCCGGAAGGACTCCGCGCCCCGGAAGAGGCAGCCCGGGAAGCTGGGTCCGGAAACGGACGCGGGCAACGCGGCCCCGGGGTCCAGGGCCGGGGAAGATGCTGAACGTTCCAGGGCGGGAGCGCGGGGGATTGCGCCTAAGCTGCGCGGCCTGTGAACCGCCCGTCCGAACAGAGCCCCCCGAGCGGCTTCCGCGCCCGCCTGCACACCATCATCTTCGAAGCGGACACACCCGCGGGGAAGGCGTTCGACGTGGCGCTCCTGTGGGCCATCGTGTTCAGCGTCGTCGCGGTGATGCTGGAGAGCGTCTCGCAGGTGCGCGCGGGCTACGGCCACTGGCTGCACACCGCCGAGTGGATCTTCACGGTGCTCTTCGCGCTGGAGTACGTGCTGCGCCTCATCGCCGTGCGCCAGCCGCTGCACTACGCGCGCAGCTTCTTCGGCATCGTGGACCTGATGGCGCTGTTGCCGTCGTTCCTGAGCGTGCTGTTCCCCGGCGCGCAGACGCTGCTGGTCATCCGCGTGCTGCGCCTCTTGCGCGTCTTCCGCATCCTCAAGCTGGGGCACCTGCTGGGTCAGGCGGAGGTGCTGCTCACGGCGCTGCGCGCGAGCCGCCCGAAGATCATCGTCTTCCTGGGCACCGTGCTGAGCATCGACGTCATCATGGGCGCGGTCATGTACCTGGTGGAGGGCGAGGAGCACGGCTTCGACAGCATCCCCCGCTCCATGTACTGGGCCATCGTGACGATGACGACGGTGGGCTTCGGGGACATCACGCCCAAGACGGTGACGGGCCAGTTCCTCGCGTCCATCCTGATGGTGATGGGCTACGGCATCATCGCGGTGCCCACGGGCATCGTGTCGGTGGAGCTCGCTGCCGCAACGCGTCCACCCCTGAATACCCAGGCGTGCCCGGGCTGTGGCGCACAGGGTCATGACCTGGATGCGCGCTATTGCAAACGCTGCGGCACGGCATTGGACTGGGCCCCCTCGCGGCCCACCGGGTGAATCTGTCTAGGATGGCCGCGCATGGCCCGCGCCATCGACACGCCCGAGCTGGACGAGGAACGGCTGGTCCACCAGTTCCCCGGCATCGACCGCAAGGCGGTGGGCGCGTTCTATACGCCCGCGCCCATCGTGGAGCGCACGCTCGCGCTCGCGCTGTCACACCTGGGTGACGGCCCGCTCACGGTGGTGGACCCGGCCTGTGGCGCGGGGGCCTTCCTCGCCGCCGCCGCGCGCCACCGCCCGGACGCGAGGCTGTGCGGCCTGGAGCTGGATGCCGGCGTGGCCAGCCTCTGCCAGGCCCGCGTGCCCGGCGCGGACGTGCGCGTGGGGGACGCGCTCCGGGACGGGTTGGAGCCGCTGCTCGCGGGGACGCCGGAGGGGCACGCGGAGTTGTGGGTGGGCAACCCGCCCTACAACGGCACGTCCGCCGTGCTGAAGGACGCGGCCTGCTACGCGCGGCTGCGCGCCCTGGTGCCGCTGGCGATGCCGCCGGGCACGAGCCTCCGCGACGACTTCGCGTTCTTCCTCCTCGTCGCCATGAAGCGGCTGACGGCCCGCCCCGGCGTGCTGGCCTTCATCACGCCCGCGAGCCTGCTGGAGTCGTTCATCTACGCGCCGCTGCGCCACGCGCTGCTGGAGGCGCTCCACCTGCGCGAGGTGGTGGACCTGGGCCCGGGCATCTTCACCGGCACGCAGGTGCGCACGTGCATCACGGTGTGGACGTCGCGGTCCGGCGCAGACACCTCCGCGCCCCGCTACGAGCACAAGGGCGTGGGCCAGTGCTTCACCCCCGAGCCCCCCGAGTGGCGGCTGTCCCCCATCGCCCAGGAGGCCGCCGCGCTGGACGCGGACTGGCGCGCGCGGGGCGAGCTGCTCACCACGCTCATCCCGGTGAGTCTGCCCGGGGTGAAGACGCGCTTCGACGAGCTGCTGGTGGACGCGGACCCGGAGCGGCTGCTCGCGCGCCTGCACGCCTTCTGTGCCGCGACGGAGGACACGCTGGAGGACTTCGCGCGCGAGTTCAGCCTGGAGCCCGCGCTGCTGCCCAAGCTGCGCGCGCTGAAGCAGGGGCCCGCGCTGGAGGTGGACGCAAGCCACGTGCGGCCGTTCTTCCGCTACGGCGGCGCGAGGCACCGCGGCGCGCTGCCCCCCGAGGCGAAGGCCTTCTGCTACCTGGACCGGCGGCTGATTCCGCGAGGCGACCACCGGCTGCGCGGTCCGTATGATCCGCACCAGGAAGCCGTGAAGCTCCTGTTCAACGTGCGCGAGCTGCCCCTGTCCGCCGCGCTCCTGGAAGAGCCCGGCTGCGTGCACGACCACCGCCACGCGCGCTTCGCGCCGCTGTACGTGCCCCAGCGCCTCCGCGACGAAGGCCTGGGCATCACGCGGGGCGCGACGTCCCGCGCGTCCCTGGGCCCGCTGGTGCCGAACCTGTCGCCGAGGGGCAGCGCGTGGGCGGAAGGGCTGGGCGGTCCGGAGGCGGCGTTCCGCGCGGTGATGCGCTTCCTGAACGGGACGCCGGTGCAGCGGGTGTGGGCGCCCGCGTTCGGGGCCTCACGGGTGGTGCCGGTGCCGCTGGACGGGCCGCTGCCGGAGTGATGACTCCCCATCACCGGCCACGCGCGGCGGTGGACATTCTCCAGCGAGCGGGGCGTGCGGCGGGTAGTGTCCGGCGCTGCTGGGTAACCCCATCCCTGGAGTCTCCGAGACATGATGATCCGTCCCCTGCTGGTCGCCGCCGCCCTCCTCTCCACGCCCGCCCTGGCCCAGGACGCCGGGACGCCGGCCCCCGCGGACGCCGGCACGAAGCCCGCGCCCAAGAAGGGCGAGACGGTGAAGGCGATGCTGAAGGACGCGCAGGGCAAGGACGTGGGCGAGGTCACGCTGGAGCAGGCGCCCAAGGGCGTGCTGGTGAAGGGCACGCTGATGAACCTGCCCGCGGGCGAGCACGCCTTCCACATCCACGAGACGGGCAAGTGCGAGGCGCCGGAGTTCAAGACGGCGGGCGGCCACTTCAACCCGACGAAGAAGCAGCACGGCGCGCTGTCGCCCAAGGGCCAGCACGCGGGTGACATGCCGAACCTCTACGTCCCCCAGGACGGCAAGGTGAAGTTCGACGTCTTCATCGCGGACCTGAAGGTGAAGTCGCTGCTCGACAAGGACGGCTCCGCCCTCATGGTGCACGCCAAGCTGGACGACTACCACACCGACCCCACCGGCGACGCCGGCGGCCGCATCGCCTGCGGCGTGGTGGAGAAGTCGGAGTAGTCACCCGCTTCACGGCAAGAACGCGCCCGGTCCTCACGAGGGGACCGGGCCGCACCTTCCCGCTACACGTACCCGAAGCGCCGCCGCGCGAACCACTCCGCGCCCAGCAGCGCGATGAGCGCCACGAGGTAGTACCAGCGGTCCCACAGCGGCTGGTCCTTCGCGCGCCCCACCTCCACCACCGGCGGATCCAACAGCGGCACGTCCGGCATGCCGTCACGCGGCAGCTTGTACGCCTTGCCCTCCGTGACGCTGGCGATCTGCTCCATCAGCTCCGGCCGCACCGACGCGTCCGACAGCTCCGGGCCCACCGCGCGCACCGCCACCGCGTCCTCGCCCTTGCCCAGGTCCGTCTCGCCCTTCTTCGCGGACGCGAGCAGCTTGTACGGCCCCGGCGCCGGCGGCGCGAACTCCAGCCGCACCACGCCGTCCGCCCCCGCCGTGCCCGTCTGCACCGCCACCGGCTTCTGCGTCGCCACGGAGAGCAGCTCCACCCGCACCTGCGCACCCTCCGCCGGCTGGTAGTCCGCCATCCGCGCCTGCACCACCACGCCCACCGGACGCCCCGGCTCCACCGACGGCGGATCCGCCGTCACCTTCAGCGTCGTCAGGTCCGGGTCCCGCACCAGCCACCGCAGCGCATTGCCCCAGAAGCGGTCATACGCCCGGTTCGGCGAGCCGTCCCGGTGCGCCGTGAACGCCCACGACCACGTCGCGTCCGTCGCCACCACCATCGCCCGGCCGCGCCCGTAGTCCCACACGGACACGAGCGGCGCGTTCTTCCCGTCCACCGTCATGAACGGGTGGTCCATCAGCACCGTCGCCCCCGGCCGCGCCCGCGTCAGGTTCGCCCCCGGAATGGGCGCAAGCTCCCCCCACGTGCCCTCCGTGCTCGCCGCGCCCGTGCCAATGGACGTCACCGGGTGCCGCAGGCCCTCCGGCGTGAGCCGCGGCTTGAACGGATCCGCGTTCGCGGGCCCCGCCGCCTCCACCGGCAGCGCCTCCATCAGCGTGGGCATCGCCGCGCGGCCTTCGCCCAGCACGCTGTCGCCGCCAATCATCACGAACGCGCCACCCTCGTGGATGTAGCGCTCCAGGTTGCGCTCGTACTCCGCGATGGACAGCGACGGGTCCGAGTAACCGAAGTTCTGGAAGATGACGACGTCGAACGTGTGCAGCTTCGTGTCGAAGATCTCCTCCATGGGGAACGGGATGAGCGACAGCTCCCGCTCGTTCGACACGCCCGGGTCGTCCGACAGCGTGCGCAGGATGTAGAACGACACCAGGTCCACGTTCGCGTCCTGCTTGAGCAGCCCGCGCAGGAAGCGCTCGTCCCACGACGGCCGCCCCACCACCAGCAGCACGCGCACGCGGTCGCGGATGACCTTCAGCGTGAACGAGCGGCTGTTGTTGTCGCTCACCGCCTCATCCGGGAACGTGGGCACCGTGACCGTGTAGACGAAGCGCCCCGTCTGGTCCGGCGTGAAGGTGAAGGACACCGGCTTCACGTCGTCGCCGGTGGTCATCCGCACCAGCTTGCTCGCCACCGTCTTGCCCTCCTGGCTCAGGACGACGGGGATGTCCTGCCCGGAGAAGCCGCGCCCGTGGATCTCCACCTCCACCGTGAGCGAGTTGCGCACGAAGGCGAAGTCATCCACCTTCAGCCCCTCCACCGACAAATCCTTCAGCGCCTCCTGGCCCACCAGGAACGTGGACACCGGCACGCCCAGGTCCGTGAGCGCCGCGCGGGCCCGGCCCACCGCGCCGGCCTTCAGCTCCGTGTTGTCCGCGCCGTCGCTGAACAACAGCACGCCAGACAGCTTGCGCGACCCCTGCCCGCCGGACGCCGCGGACCGCAGCGCCGCGAGCAGGTCCGTCGTGCCCGCGCGCGCGGGCTCCTGCCCAAGCTGCGCGGCCGTCACCGGAGCCAGCTCCGGATCCACGCCGTACACCTCCACCGTGAAGCGGTCCTGCCAGGACGCGAACGTGGGCGCCGCCTTCTCCAGGAACGCCGCCACCTGCGCGCTGCGCGTGGGCCCGCCCGGCTCCGACGGGAAGTTCATGGACGCGCTGCGGTCCACCAGCACCGCCACCCGGTTCTTCATCCGCGCCACCTGCAGGTGCCGGATGCCGGGCTCCAGGAGGAAGAAGAACGCCGCCACGCCCGCGCCCAGGCGCAGGCCCCACAAGAGCAGCTTGCGGCCCCGGGACGGCTCGCGGCGCACGCCCCACGCCGCCAGCGCGATGCCCAGCAACAGCCCCACGCCCAAGAGCACCAGCGCCCAGACGGGCAGGGGCGACAGGCTGACGAGCTTCCACGCGTTGAAGGACGGGGAGTTCATTCGGTCGTGCGCTCGAGGAGTGCCTTCAGCGCCGCTTGTTGAGGATGAGGGGCAGGTGCACCGCGTCGTCCTTGTAGTCCAGGCAGAGCGCGTACATGCACAGGTTGATGCCCAGGCGGATGGCCAGCTCGCGCTGCGGCTCGCCGCCGGGGGACACGTCGAACTCGTAGTCGCCGGACTCGCTGCGGCTCCACGCGCCCGCCACGTCGTTCTGCGAATAGATGACCGCCGCGCGCTTGCCCACGCTCGCCACCAGCGGCAGCGGCTTGTGCAACAGGCGCCCCGGCGCCGCGTCCAGCAGGAAGAAGGACTTGAAGACGACGTGCGTCCCCGGCGCCTCCTTCAGCGGGCTCTGCGGCAGCACGCGCGCCATCTCCCGGCGGAAGCTGGCGTCGAAGCCGTCCCCGTCGCTGCCGTCGTTGGCGTCCCCGAACACGAAGCCGCCGTACGTGAGGTAGCGGCGCAGGTTGGACACCTCCGCGTCACTGAGCGCGGGGAAGGCGCCGTCGCCCCCGAAGTAGAGGAACGGGTACTCGAAGAGGTCCGGGCTGCTCAGCGCGAACGGGCGCGCGTCCGGCACCACCTCCACGGACGTGCGCCGCTGCAGCTCCCACGCGAGCCGGCGCAGGCCCGACAGCCGGCCGTCCCAGCGGCCTCCGTGCCGGGCCACGGCGGGGATGAAGCGGCTCTTCTCACCGAAGGCGGCCGCACGCCGGGACAGCAGCGGGACGAGCGCGGACGTGGCGAGCAGCAGGTTTCGACGGGACAGGGACCGCACGGGCATGGGGACCCGCTTATACCGTCGGCGGGTGCCTGCATTCCCTGGTATAGACGCGCGCCATGGCGAAAGGCGGACAGACGGAGCCCGGCGCTCCCGGCCAGCCTCCCAGGGCTCCAAGCCCCCAGGGCTCCGACGCCGTGCGCGCCGCCTGGGCCCGCAAGGACGCCGGTGACGTGGCCGGTGCCCGGAAGGACGCCGAGCGCATCCTCGCGGGCACCCCGTCCCCGGAAGACCGTGAACGGGCGGAAGACCTGCTGCGCGCCACCGCCACGCCCCGCGCCCTGTACGGGTACGCGCTCCTGGGCGCCGTCATCCTGGCGGTGCTCCTGGGGCTCGCCTTGACCCGCTATTCCTGACGGCCACAGCCGCTAGGATGGCGCGTCATGGAAGGCTTCCTCCAGGCGCTCAAGTCGTACCAGACCTTCAACCCCTCCGGCTGGGTGGGCATCTACCGGCTGCTGCCCATGTGGGTCGGCGTGGTGGTGGCGCTCGTGGGGCTGGTGCTGCTGCTCGCGGGCGGCGGCAAGCTGTTCCGCGCCGTGGCGGGCCCGGTGGGCGCGGTGCTGGGCCTGGTGTGGACGGGCGCCGTCACCCAGCGGCTCAACCTGGGCGCGGAGCTGGATCCGCGCCTGCCCACCCTGGTGGCCGCGGCGCTGATGGCGCTGGGCTTCCTCTTCCCGCCCGCCATCACCTTCGTGGGCGTGGGCGTGCCGCTGGGGCTGGTGGCGGGGCAGATCGCCGGCCCCGCGGACTTCCTGCTCGGCTTCGGGCCGGGCTTCATCATCGGCGGTCTGGTGGGCGCCTTCCTCCACCGGCAGGTGAGCGGCATCGTCGCGTCGGTGGTGGGCGCGTGGCTGCTGGTGATTGGCGCGCTGGCGGCGCTGCACCAGTTTGGCGGCGTGGTGGAGGCGGTGGCCAGCCGGCCCTGGGGCGTCATCATCGCCGCGCTCCTCTTCGCCCTGGCGGGCAGCGTGTACCAGCTCGCCGTGCGCCCCTCGCCGGAGGAGTCGGATCAACAGAAGGCGGAGAAGCAGCGGCTGAAGCAGCGGCTGGCGGAGCAGCAGGCGCTCGAGAAGCGCTGGGGTGTCAAGTAACCCCTGTCCCGGCAATCCTTTACGCCGGGGGGGCCGGGGCGTAGATTCCGCCGGCTTTCCCCCTCCCCTTCCTCGAGCATCGATGGGCCAGGCCAGCCGCAAGGACAAGGACACGCAGAAGCAGGAAGGGTCGCCCCCGGCGGCCACCGTCCCGTCTTCCCCGGAGGCCCCCCAGCCCGCCGTGCCCCATGAAGGGTGGCGCAAGCCCGCCGGCATGGGCCGCAAGGGCTGGGCCGTCCTCGCTGGCGCCGTCGCCTTCATCCAGCTCCCGCTCATCCACTACGCGCTCTTCCGTGGCCAGGCGGACGTCACCGCGACGGTGCCCTACCAGCAGGCCTTCAACGACCCGGGCGTCGTCTCTCGCGACTTCTTCTCCACCGGCGCCTACTGGCGTGTGACGAACGGGGAGCTGTTGGGCCCCGCGCCCAAGAACAACCCGCTGTGGCTCCAGGCCGTGCTGCCGGACGACGTGGCGGTGGAGTTCGACGTGCGCCCCGAGTACCCCGAGGGCGACATCCGCGTGGAGCTGTTCGGCAACGGGCGCGACCCGGCCTCCGGCTACGTGCTGGTGCAGGGCGGGTGGAACAACAGCCTGTCCGTCATCGCCCGGCGCGACATCAACGCCCCCGCGATGGACGCGCTCCAGCGCCGGGCCGCGCGCATCGCGGAGAAGGGCGGCGGCCAGGGCGCGGACCTCGTGGCCACCGGCGTCTTCAAGCGGGACACGGCGGTGCGCGTGGAGTCCCGCGTGGGCGCCCCCATCCAGTCCGGCCGCACGTACCACTGGCGCATCGAGCGGCGCGGCAACGTGCTCAGGTGGGCCATCGACGGCACGCTGGTGGCGGAGCTGGACGACCCGTTCCCCTTCAAGGGCAAGGGCCACGACCGGCTGGGCCTGTCCGGCTGGGAGTCGCAGCTGTTCTTCGACAACCTGCGCGTCGGCACGCCGGACTCCCTGCCCGCCACCATCGCGACGAAGCAGGAGCCCACCCTGCCCCCGGGCCCCTCCGAGGACGACTTCAACCGCGACACGCTGGGTGACGCGTGGAACGTGACGAACCCCGCCGCGGTGAAGCTGGAGGACGGGGCGCTCGTGGTGCAGAACGTGGGCAACCGCCCGGTGTGGCTCAAGAAGCCCATCCCGGAGAACGCCGTCATCGAGTTCGACGCCTGGGGTGACAGCCCGGACGGCGACATGAAGATCGAGGCGTGGGGCGACGGCCGCTCCTTCTACGCGGGCGACCCGCGCCTGCAGTACACCGCCACCGGCTACGTCTTCATCTTCGGCGGCTGGCGCAACACCCAGTCCGTCATCGCGCGCCAGAACGAGCACACCAACGACCGCGCCGTGCGCGACGGCGCCGCGGTGGTGCCCGGCCAGCGCTACCACTTCCGCATCACCCGCCGGGACGGCCTCCTGACGTGGGAAGTCGACGGCAAGCCCTTCCTCACCCTCCAGGACGCGTCCCCCCTCTACGGCCCCCGGAACCAGTACTTCGGTTTCTCCGGCTGGCAGACGCGCGTCCACTTCGACAACCTCAAGATCCAGCCGCTGTAGCCTTCCCCCGGGCGGCGGAGGAAACACCCGTGCGCAGAGTCGGAATCTTCGGCTGGGGCGTGGTCGCCCCGCGTTCCCCCAACATCGAGGCCTTCGCGAAGAACCTCGAATCATCCGAGACCTGGCTGACCCCCTTCAACGGCTTCGGTCCGGACAACTTCCTCGTCGGCACGCCCGAGTTCGACCTGGCGGCCTACAAGCCGTGGATCGACGAGCGCTTCCCCGCCAACCGCTTCTCCCAGTTGGAGCGGAAGATGGGGCAGCCCACGCAGTACGCCATCGGCGCCTTCATCCAGTCGCTCGCGCAGAACCCGGGCATTGAAAAAGAGCTCCAGGCGCTGGGCACGAAGGCCCACGTCTACGTGGGCACCGGCCTGGGCGACCTGCCCACCATCCAGAACATCTCCCTGGACCTCTACCGCGCCCAGCGCCGCTGGGACCGCTTCTGGGCCTCCCCGGAGCGCAACGGCGCCCTGCGCGCGTGGCGCGAGACGCGCGAGCCGCTGCCCGGCCTGCCGCCGGAGCCCTCCACCATCGAAGAGGTGGAGCGCGACAAGGCGGAGGACGACTGGTGGCACTTCTGGGCCGGCCGCTCGCCGGAGCTGCGCGAGTACCTGGAGGAGCTGCGCGAGATTGAAGCCATTGGCGTGCCCGACGAGGGCGACGTGGAGTCCGCCAAGCTGGCCGTCATCAAGGAGAAGCGCACGCGCAACGGCCGGCTGCAGAAGAAGTGGAACGCGCCCGAGCCGCCGTGGAACGCCGTGTCCTCCAACGTGCTGTGGAACATCCACAACACGCCCGCGTCCCAGGTGTCCATGCTGGGTCAAATCACCGGCATGACGTTCGCGCCGGTGGCCGCGTGCTCGTCCTTCGGCTACGGCCTGAAGCTGGCCATGAACGCCATCCGCCTGGGCGAGGCGAAGGCCGTCGTGCTGGGCATGACGGACGCGGCGCCCAACCCGCTGGTGGTGGGCGGCTTCTACAACGCGCGCGTCATCTCCGCGGACGCCGCCGTGTCCAAGCCCCTCACCGCCCTGCGCGGCACGCACATCGCGGGTGGCGCGGTGGTGTGGGTGGTGGGCGACTACGAGCACTTCACGCAGAAGGGCTTCAAGGCGCTGGGCCTGGAGCCCGTCGCCGTGGGCGTCACCGCGGACGCGGACCACATCATCACCCCGTCCAAGGAAGGCCCCACCCTGGCCATCCGCGAGGCGCTGGGCGCCGCGGGCTGTCAGCCCCAGGACGTGGGCAGCTGGGACCTGCACGCCACCGCCACCCCGGGCGACTTCCTGGAGGTGCAGAACCTGCGCGACGTGCTGCCGGAGTCCGTGCTGATTACGGCGCGCAAGGGCACCTTCGGCCACGGCATGTCCGCGGGCGGCGGCTGGGAGCTCACGGCGCAGTACCTGGGCGCGCAAGCGGGCAAGGTGTTCCCCACGCCGCTGGCCGCGCCGGAGCTCAACAAGCAGATCGCCAAGGTGCACGGCCGCTTCGTCTTCAACCAGGAAGTGGCGGCGCCCGAGGGGTGCTCGGGCAAGCTGTCCATGGGCGTGGGCGGCATCAACGCCTGCGTCATCTCCCGGCCCTGGAAGTAGGCCGGGCTCAGGGGTACTTCGCGGATGCCTCGGCCTCCAGGGCCGAGGCGCCCTTCGGGTTGAGCTTGCGGAAGAACTCCAGCTCCAGCTCCAGGTCGCGGTAGCTGGCCTTCTGCTCCGGGGCCAGGCCGCTGGCGCTGCGCCCCACGCCGTTGGCGTCCGCCAGGCCGCCGGTGGACGGGCTGCCGGTGCCCTTGTCGGTGGCGTAGCTGACGCCCACGGACTGCTGCACGCGGTCCGTGCGCAGCGCGCGCAGCACCACCCGGCCATCCGCCAGCGTGACGCCTTCAATGAGGTAGCGCGTGGAGGACGTGGGCCCCAGCGTGCCGCCGCCGGAGTCCAGCCACTCCGTCTCCAGCACGTACTGGTTGGGCAGCTCGCGCCACGAATAGCCGCGCGCGTCCATGAGGGTCTTCACCTCCGGCCACAACTGCGCGAGCGGCTGCTCGTAGGCGACGGTGGCCGCGCGGTCGCGGATGTAGTTGTCGCGCTGGTGGCCGGCGCAGCCGGTGAAGAGGACGGCGGACAGGGTCAGGGCCCACAACGGGGCCGCGCGAAGCAGGTGGCGCATGGGGGACGACCTCCCGGACGGGAAGCAGCGGGGTGTGGAGGCCGCCCATCCTAGCGCGGCCCTCCCCTGCCCTGCTCGGGGGGCCCCCGGCGTCCGTCAGCCCTTGGGCACCGCCACCATGTCGAAGTCCGGGATGCGTTCGCGCATGAACTCGCGCATCCGGTTGATGAGGGCCGCTTCAATCTGCCGGGCGCGCTCGCGGCTGACGCCGTACTTGTCGCCGATGTCCTGGAGCGTGAGCGGTTCGTCCGCGGTGAGGCGGTGCTCGAAGATGTAGCGCTCCTTGCCCTCCAGCGTCTGGGCGAAGGCGTTGAGGTTCTCCCGGAAGAGGGCCTTCAACTGTTCACTGCCCAGCCGCTCGTCGGCGGGCACCGCGCTGGACGGCAGGTAGCGGTCCGCCCGCGTGGCGCCCGAGTCCCCGTCGTTGCCCAGCGGCGCGTCGAGCGACATCTCGTCGTGCCCCAGCCGCTGGTCCATCTCCACCACGTCCTGCTCGGAGACGTTGAGCCGCTCCGCCAACAGGCGCGGGCTGGCCTCGAAGCCCTGGGCGACGAGCTTCTCCTGCTCCTGGCGCAGCTTGAAGAAGAGCTTCCGCTGGGCCTCGGTGGTCCCCAGCTTCACCATCTTCCAGTTGTCCATGATGTAGCGGAGGATGTAGGCGCGGATCCACCAGGCGGCATAGGAGCTGAGCTTCACGCCCCGGTCCGGGTCGTACTTCTTCACCGCCTGCATCAGCCCGATGTTTCCCTCCTGCACCAGGTCCAGCAGCGACAGGGGGTTGCGGTGGTACTCGTGGGCCAGCTTCACCACGAGTCTCAGGTTGGACGCCACCAGGCGGTAGGCAGCCCGCACGTCCCCCGTGGACTGGTACTCCTTGGCCAGCCGGTGCTCCTCCTCCCGGGTGAGCAGGGGGTGCTTCGTCACCTCGGCCATGTAGGCCTGGAGGGGGTCCCGGTTGGTGAGGGCGGCGCCCTCGGCCTTCACCAGGGCGGCAGGCCGTACGGGGCGGGCCGGGGTGGCCACCTCCTCGATTTCCGCCTCCGCTTCGTTCAGTTCCGCCAGGTCCGGCTCCAGGGCGTCCGGGTCCTGGGGGAATTCCTCCACCTCCTCCTCGACGCCTTCCGGGGCGGTCTCCGGACGGGCGGAGGCCGCGGGCCGCTTCGCGCGGGGCCGGGGGGCGGCCGGACCATTGGTTCTCTTCCTCCCATTCGCCATGCGCGCTCCATACCCCAAAGTGCCGCGATTGTTGCCAGAGGGTAATGCAGGGGCTATGCCCATGCCCGATGAGCGACATCCAAGAGCCCACGCCGGGAGCCCCGGCGCCTGACGAAGCCACGACGCGTCCCGCCGAATACATCGCGGACATCAGCTTCGACGAAATGAACCTCTCCGAGCCCCTCCGCCGCGCGCTGGCGGAGCGCGGCTACACCCGCCCCACCCCTGTCCAGGCCAAGGCCTTCGGTCCCGCGATGGCGGGCAAGGACCTCATCGTCCGCAGCAAGACGGGCACGGGCAAGACGGCCGCGTTCGGCCTGCCCCTGCTGGAGAAGATCCCCGCGGACGAGAAGCGCGTGCGCGCCCTCATCCTCTGCCCCACGCGCGAATTGGCGCTCCAGGTGGCGGAGGAGCTCACGATGCTGGCCAAGCACAAGGGCGTGAAGGTGGCGGCCATCTACGGCGGCGCCTCCATGAAGCAGCAGGAGGACGCGCTGGAAGAGGGCACGCCCATCATCGTGGGCACCCCGGGCCGCGTCTTCGACCACATCAACCGCGGCAACCTCAAGCTGGACGGCTGCGACCACGCCGTGCTGGACGAAGCCGACGAGATGCTGAACCAGGGCTTCTACGAGGAGGTCACCCGCATCCTCGACCGTCTTCCGAAGACGCGCCAGGTGCTGCTCTTCAGCGCCACCGTCCCCACGGACATCCAGAACCTCATCGCGCGCTACACGACGAACGCGGAGACGCTGCTCTTGTCCGGCGACGTCTTCACGGTGGAGCACATCCACCACATCCGCTACGACGTGTCGGATCAGTTCCCCAAGCCGCGCAACCTCATCTACGTGCTGGAGAAGGAGGAGCCCTCCAACGCCATCATCTTCTGCAACACGCGGGATGACACGGCGCTGGTGACCGCGGTGCTCAACCGCAACGGCTTCGACGCGGAGCTGCTCAACGGAGACCTGCCGCAGAAGGAGCGCGAGCGGGTGATGGGCAAGGTGAAGCGCGGCGAGGTGGCCTTCATGGTCGCCACGGACATCGCGGCGCGCGGCATCGACATCTCCGGGCTGGAGTACGTCATCAACTACTCCCTGCCGGAGGACCCCGCCGTCTACCTGCACCGCGTGGGCCGCACGGGCCGCATCGGCAACAAGGGCACGGCCATCAACCTCTTCTCCGGGCGCGAGCTGGCGACGTTCACCGTGCTGGAGAAGAAGTTCGGCATCAAGTTCGAGATGCGCGAGATGCCCGCCCCCGAAGAGGCCATGCGCCTGTGGACCGAGCGCCACGTGCGCGAGCTGCGCGAGGGCATGGGCTCCAGCATCTTCGAGGGCTTCCTGCCGCTGGCCTCGCAGCTCAAGCAGCGCCAGGACGCGGACGACCTCATCGCCTTCCTCATCAAGTACTACTTCAGCCACCTGCGCATGGAGAAGGCGCAGGCCGCGGGCGAGGCGGAGAAGCGCGAGCCGGTGGAGCAGCGCAAGCCGCCGGAGCGCCGGGGCAAGGACCGCGACCGGGAGCGCGACCGCGAGCGTCCCCGCCGCGAGGAGCGCGGCGAGCGCACCGAGCGCCCCCCCCGCCGCGACGAGCACCCGGACCGCGAGCGCCGTCCGCGCCGCGACGAGCCGCGCCGCGAGGACCGGGGCGAGCGCCGGGGTGGCGGGACTTCCGCCGCGCTGGAGCCGGGCCCCGGTGAGACGAAGCTCTGGGTGAACCTGGGCACCGCGGACGGCCTGGGGCCGGGCAGCATCGCCACGGCCATGGAGGAAGCGGGCGCGCCGGTGGGCAAGCTGGTGCGCGCGGAACTGCGCCCCACGTTCGCGTACGTCTTCGTGGCGGAGGAGGACTCCGCGGGCTTCGAGGCGCTCAACGGCAAGCAGCACGGCGGCAAGACGCTGCGCGTGGAGAAGAGCAAGCCGCGCAGCGAGCGCGACGTGCCCGGCACCCGCCCGCCCCCGTCCCCGGACGCGGGCCCCGGCGAGGTGAAGCTCTGGGTGAACCTGGGCTCGGATGACGGCATGGACGAGGCGAAGCTGCCCGCCACGCTGGAGTCGCTGGGCGCCCCGGGCGGCAAGGTCATCAAGGCCCTCACCCGCCCCACCTACGGCTACGTCTACGTGCCGGAAGGTGACGCCCCGGGCTTCGAGGCCCTCAACGGCAAGGCGCACAACGACAAGCCGCTGAAGCTGGAGCGGCACCGTCCGCGCGGCCAGCGTGAGGAGCGCCGCCCCCGCCACGAGGCCCTGCCGGATGTCCCCGGCCAGGCGCGGCTGTGGGTGGGCCTGGGTCGGCAGGAGGGCCTGGACGAGGCGGGCGTCACCGCCGCGCTGGAGGCCGCGGGCGCTCCGGCGGGCAAGGTGCTGCGCACGGACCTGCGCCCCACGTACGCGTACGTCTTCGTCGCGGAGGAGGACGTGGCGGGCTTCGAGGCCACCCACGGCAAGCCCCACGGCGAGGGCAAGACGCTCAAGGTGGAGCGCGCGAAGCGCAAGTAGCGCTTCGCCTACGGAGCGCCTTCCGGAGGTCCGGAGGGCGCCTTCTTCCTGCGGGCCCGGTGGTAGTGCGCGACGCACAACCCCCGGGCCAGCACGGGCCGGCCGCACTCCGGTGAAGTACAGGCCGCGCTGACTTCCCTGGCCCCAAGGCCTGGAGCGCCCGGCCCGCCGCTGAACATCGCCTCCGCCACGGCCAGGAGGCGGTCCACGTCCTCCCGGCCCAGCTTCCGAAGCCGCACCCAGTCCACCAGCCGATGAGCCCCCGCGTCCTCCGCGTCCTCCAGCCGGAACAGCTCCCACAGCGGCAGCTCCAGCGCGGCCGCGACCTGCAGGAGCGTGTCGTAGCTGGGGTTGCGCTCGCCGCGCTCCAGCAGGGACACGAAGCTCACGGAGATGTCACACCGGGCGGCGAAGTCCTCCTGGGTGAGGCCCCGGCGCTCGCGCAGCGTGCGGATGCGGCGGGCCAGCCCCTGCAGGGACGGGCCGGCGTCGCTGTCGTCCGGGGGGTGGGAGCGCATGGACGCGCGCATCGTAGCGCACCCCTTCTGTTAAGGTTTTCCGTCTGTCCCCAGGAGTGAAGCCCGCCATGAACGCCGTCGACGGCACCAACTACTACTTCCGCAAGGCCGCGCGGGTGATGGACGTGGGCACGCCCATCGAGACGCTCCTGGCCACGCCCCTGCGCGAGGTGAAGGTGCAGGTGTCCATCGAGATGGACTCCGGCGAAATCCGCACGTTCCTGGGCTACCGCATCCAGCACGACAACAGCCGCGGCCCCATGAAGGGCGGCCTGCGCTACCACCCCGCCCTGGACCAGGACGAGTGCGTGTCGCTCGCGTCGCTGATGACGTGGAAGACCGCCGTGGTGAACGTGCCCTACGGCGGCGCCAAGGGCGGCGTGGCGTGCGACCCCGCGCAGATGAGCCTCAAGGAAGTGGAGCGGCTCACGCGCAAGTTCGTGGATCAGATTCAGGACGTCATCGGGCCCACGCGCGACATCCCCGCGCCGGACGTCAACACCAACCCCCAGGTGATGGCCTGGGTGATGGACCAGTACTCGCGCTACCACGGGCACTCCCCCGCGGTGGTGACGGGCAAGCCGCTGGAGCTCTACGGCTCCAAGGGCCGTGAGGCCGCCACCGGGCGCGGGCTGCTCTACGTGTGCCGCGAAATCCTGCGGGATCTGGGCATGCCGGTGAAGGGCACGCGCTTCGCCATCCAGGGCTTCGGCAACGTGGGCAGCCACATCGCGCAGCTCATCTGGGGCGACGGCGGCGTGGTGGTGGCCGCGTCCGACGTGCTGGGCGGCATGTACAACCCGCTGGGCCTGGACGTGCCCTCGCTCTTCGAGCACGTGAAGCGCACCGGCACCGTGACGGGCTTCTCCGGCGGCACGCCCTGCACCAACGAGGACGTGCTCGCGGCGGACTGTGAGGTGCTCATCCCCGCGGCGCTGGGCCACGTGCTCACCCGCGACAACGCCAACAGCGTGCGCGCGCGCCTGGTGGTGGAGGGCGCCAACGGCCCCACCCAGCCGGAGGCGGACGACATCCTGGAGAAGCGCGGCATCTTCGTGGTGCCGGACATCCTGGCCAGCGCGGGCGGCGTGACGGTGAGCTACCTGGAGTGGGTGCAGAACCTCCAGCACGTCTCCTGGGAGGAGGACCGCGTCAACGCGGAGCTGGAGAAGACGATGAAGGAGGCCTACGACCGGGTGGCGCAGATTGCCCGCTCCCGGAAGGTCTCCATGCGGACGGCCGCCTACATCCTGGCCATTGGCCGGGTGGGCAAGGCCACGGTGCTGCGCGGCATCTGACGCGCTCCGCCACATCGCGGACAGGCAGGCGTGGGCTCCGGGTCCCTTCCGTACGGGCCCGGCTTCCGCTACACGCCCGGCCATGATGGTCACCTTGCAGGACATCCAGGCGGCGCGCGAGCGGCTCCGCACCGCGCTGCGCCCCACGCCGTGCCCCGCGTCGGACTACTTCACGGAGAAGACCGACTGCGCGGTGGTGTACTTCAAGCTGGAGAACCTCCAGCGCACCGGCGCCTTCAAGGAGCGCGGCGCCCTCAACAAGCTGCTGACGCTGACGGAAGACGAGAAGCGCCGCGGCGTCATCGCGGCCTCCGCCGGCAACCACGCCCAGGGCGTCGCGTACCACGCGCGGCGGCTGGGCATCCGCGCCACCATCGTGATGCCGGAGCGCACGCCGCTCATCAAGGTCACGCGCACGCGGGACGACTACGGCGCGCGCGTGGTGCTCAAGGGCGCCAACTTCGACGAGGCCTACGCGGAGGCGCTGCGCATCCAGGCCGCGGAGAGCCTGGTCTTCGTGCACCCGTTCAACGACCCGCACGTCATCGCGGGCCAGGGCACCCTCGGCCTGGAGCTGCTGGAGCAGTGCCCGGACCTGGAGCTGGTGGTGGTGCCGGTGGGCGGCGGCGGGCTCATCTCCGGCGTGGCCGTGGCGCTGAAGCAGACGAACCCGCGCATCCAGGTGGTGGGCGTGCAGGCCTCCACCATCGCCAGCATGAAGGCGTCGCTGGATGCGGGGAAGCGCACGGAGCTCACCTCCGCGGGCACCACCATCGCGGACGGCATCGCGGTGAAGATTCCGGGCGAGCTCACCTTCGAGCACGTGCGCAAGTACGTGGACGCGGTGGTGACGGTGGACGAGGAGGAGATCGCCGCCGCCATCCTCATGCTGCTGGAGCAGGAGAAGTCGGTGGCGGAGGGCGCGGGCGCGACGGGGCTGGCGGCGCTCGTCAACGGCCGGATCCCCCAGGCGAAGGGCAAGCGCGTCGCCATCATCATCGGGGGCGGCAACATCGACATGAACGTCATCAGCCGCATCATCGAGCGGGGCCTCGTGAAGGCGGGCCGCCTGGTGCAGCTGGAGGTCCGCCTGCCGGACCGCCCCGGCATGCTCGCGCGGCTCACCACGCAGATCGCCGAGCTGCGCGCCAACGTGGTGGACCTGCACCACGACCGCGCCTTCTCCAAGGCGGGCCTGGGCGAGGCCACGGTGGAGGTGATGCTGGAGACCACCGGCCACGCCCACATCCAGGAGCTGATGACCGCGCTGGAGTCTCAGGGCTGGCAGGTCGCCCGGACGTAGGGCAGGGAGGCTTGCGCGGGCGCTCCGGGGTTCGGCGATACTCCGGAAACCCATGAACACGCCCCTCATCGCCCTGCTGCTCCTTGCCGCCGCTCCTCCCGCGCAGAAGGCGAAGGAGCTGGCGGCCCACAAGGAGTGGGAGGAGCTGTACCTCGCCTTCGCGGCCGCGGACCCCGCCTCGTATCCGGAGGCGCAGCGGCCGTCCGTGGCGGCCCCGCTGCTCAAGGGCTGCGAGGCGCTGCTCGCGGACGACGCGGTGATGGCGTACTCGCTGGGCGAGCGCGCCGTGGCCTTCCAGGAGACGGCGGGCGGGCTGCGCTGCCTGGCGCGCTCCGCGCTGAAGACGGATCAGCGGGCCGCCGCGGAGGAGGCGCTGAAGAAGGGCCTGGCGGCCTTCCCCAAGGACGGCGCGTTCGCGCTGGAGCTGGGACGGCTGCAGCTCCTGGACAAGGACCCGGCGGGGGCGCTGGCCACGCTGCAGCAGGTGCCCCCGAAGTCCAAGGAGGCCGCGGAGGCGCGCAAGCTGATGCAGCAGGCGCGCTCGCAGGCGTCGGAGGAGGGCTCCGCGCGGCGCGAGGCGGAGCGCCTGGAGCAGCGGATGAACGGCGAGCCCGCGACCGGGGACACGCGCCAGGCGCGGGCGACTTCGGGCGGAGACGTCCGGCCCGCGGGCCTGAGCTACGAGTCCGGCGTGGGCAAGGACGGCATGCGCGTGCGCCAGAACAGCCGCTTCGCCATCCGCTACTTCAACAGCGACCGGGACTTCGGCCAGCGCGCGGAGTACGAGGGCAAGGTCGTGTCCGCGCTGGACGAGGCCTATGACTTCACCCAGCGCACGCTGGGGCGGGCCCGCGCGCGGCAGC
Organism: Corallococcus macrosporus; assembly: GCF_017302985.1. Taxonomy (NCBI): domain Bacteria; kingdom Pseudomonadati; phylum Myxococcota; class Myxococcia; order Myxococcales; family Myxococcaceae; genus Corallococcus; species Corallococcus macrosporus. Next base: position 156,631 of record NZ_JAFIMU010000002.1, on the reverse strand, counting down.
TGAACGTGGTGCTCTACACCCGCGACGAGTTCGCCACGCACATGGGCGCCACGTTCGCGGCCCGGGTGGCCGGCCTGTACTCCGAGGACGCCATCCGCATGAACGACGCGGCGGAGCTGACGCAGGCGACGAAGGCCACGCTGGTCCACGAGTACGTGCACGCGGCGGTGGATGAAATCTCCCCGCGCGGCGGCGGCGCCCTGCCCCGCTGGTTCAACGAGGGCCTGGCCGAGTACATCGAGTGGCGCTACCTGGGGCTGGACGGCCCGCCGCGCAACCTGCGGGACGTGATGCGCGCCCGCTCGAAGCAGGGGGCCCTGCCGAAGCTGTCGGACATGGACTCGCGGGCGCCCATCACCCTGTCCCAGCCGGAGATCGCCTACGGCACCTCCGCCATGGCGGTGCGGGAGCTGGTGCGGCTGGGCGGCCCGGACAAGCTGCTGGCCTTCATCGAGAAGGCGGGCCAGGCCGACTCCTTCCAGGAGGTCCTGAAGGCCACCTACGAGAAGGACTTCGCGGGCCTGGACGCGGCGGTGCATGCCGCCCTCTCGGGGAGGTAGCGGCCGGTCGGGCGTGGCGGATTGGTTTACCCCCTGGCGGGAGTCCCCTACACTCGCGGGCCTCCAAGATTTTCGCTGCGGCGGTCCCCCTGTTGGACGCTGGCGCAGCAAGGTGACGGATGTCCGATACGCGCGCCGCGATGAGAGAGTTCCGCTTCCTGGATGAGAAGCGGAAGCTGGGAAGCCTGTCCGCTGTCGAGGAGGCTCGCTGGGTCGAGTTGCGCGGCCTCTTGGGCATCCAGGACGCGGCGGACACCGCGGCGGCGGCCCAGGCGTACGCCCAGCCCGAGCAGCAGCCCCAGGGGTACTACGGCGAGGATGGCCAGTGGTACGCCTACCCCGCCGGCTACGACCCGAACGCGCAGGGCTACTACGGCGAGGACGGCCAGTGGTACGCGTACCCCGCCGGCTACGACCCGAACGCGCAGGGCTACTACGGCGAGGACGGCCAGTGGTACGCGTACCCCGCCGGCTACGACCCGAACGCGGCGGCGTATGATCCGAACGCGGCGTGGGCGCAGCAGGGCTATGACCCGAACGCCGCGTATGACCCGAACGCCGCGTATGACCCGAACGCCGCGGGCTACGCGGCCCCGGTGGATCCGCAGGCCGACGGGTACGTCCCGCAGGCGCCCTCCGAACAGGACAGCCTGAGCCTCAGCACGGATGACATCGACATCCCGTCGTTGAGCGAGCCCGCGCCGTGGATGCCGCAGGCACCGGTGGCGGCAGCGCCCGCTGCGGCGCCGGCGGAGTCGTGGGGGACGGGCGCGGAGGATGACTTCTCCGGGTTGTCGGTGGAGACGCCGCCCCCGGTGGCGGCCGCCGCGCCGGAGCCTTCGCTGGAGGATTCGTTCGCGGACCTGTCGATGGAGGTCGAGGCGGAGGCCCAGGCCCCGGTGACGTCCGGGCTGGATCCGATGGCGGAGGCGCTGGCCTCCGCGGAGCAGGCGGCGGGAGACGCGGAGCTGCTGGAGGCGGAGCCCGAGGCCGAGGCGGTGCTGGCCGAGGACCTGGCGCCGGCGCCCATGGACGCGGCGTGGGATGCGGCGCCGCTCGCGGTGGAGTCCGAGGAGTCCGGGGCCAGCGCGCTCGACACGGCGCCGCTCGCGGTGGAGCCGACGGCGTCCGCCGAGGGTGGGAGCGCGGAGTGGGATTGGAGCGACGTCGCGACGGCGGAGCCCGCAGCGTCCACGGAAGTGGCCGTGGAGGCGCAGCCTGTCGCCACGGAGACTGCGGGAGCGTGGGGCGCGGATGCGTCCCCTGTCGCTGAAGCGCCGGAGTCCGGTGGGGAGATCGCGCTCGGCGCGGGTGACATCGCGGAGGAGATCGCCCTGGGCACGGGCGACGTCGCGACGGAGTGGCAGGCGTCCGGCGAAGATCCGGCGGGCGTCGCGTCCGATGCGGCCCCTGCCGAAGAGATCGCGCTCGACGCGAACGACGTTGCCCACGAAGGCGACGCGGACTGGTCCGATGGCGGCGCGGCCTCGGCGGTCGCGGCCGGTGTGGAGGCCCAGACCTTCGACGTGGCCGACCTGGGCGCAGAGGAGGAGCAGCAGCTCACTCCGCCGCCCTCCCCGTTCGCGAACGAGACGGGTGTTCCGTCGCTGCGGATCCGCAGCATCCCTGTCGGTCCGGACATCGAAGCCGACACGCTGGAGCTTGGCGCGGATGACGTCGAGCCCGCGGCCGGAGCCGTCCAGGTCTCGGAGCAGTGGGGCGAGCTGAGCGGCAGCGCCGACGAAGCCGTGCCGCTGGCCACCGCGGCCGAGTCGCTCGCCGAAGCGCAGTCCACCGAGCCATCCGCGTGGAATGCCTCGGGTGAGGATGCGCAGCAGTGGTCCGCCGAGGGCACGCCCTCCGACGCGACCGATACCGTGGGCTTGCAGGACGCGTCCGCCGCCATCGAGCTGCAGCCCGAGTGGGCCGCCGATGCCGCGGAGCCCGCCGCCATCGAGCTGCAGCCCGAGTGGGCGTCCACCGCTGACACGTCTGCGCAGCCCACCGCGAACGCCACGCCCGCCTGGGATGCCCCGGCCGCGGAATCCGCGTGGGCCGCATCGACGTCGGCGTCGACCCCTGAGGCCCAGGGCGGAGCGACGTCGCAGGTCGAAGAAGCCCCGCTGATCGAAGCCCGGTCCGAGTGGGCCACGGAAGAAGCCGCCCCTATCGCCCAGGCGTCCGAAGAAGCCGCTCTCATCGAGGCCCAGCCTGAATGGGCCACGGAGGAAGGCGCCACGCCTGACGCTGAGCAGACCGGCTGGGGTACGGCCGAGGCGCAGTCCGAGTGGGCCACCAACGGAAGCGCAGCCGCCATTCCCACGCAGCCGCAGTGGGCGACCACGGAAGCCGCGCCGATCGAGGCCCAGCCCGAGTGGGCCACCACCGACGACGCTCCCATCGAAGCGCAGCCGGAATGGGCCACGGAAGAGACCGCACCCGTCGCCGCCGCGCAGTCTGAATGGGCCACGGCGGAAGAGACCGCGCCCGTCGCCGCTCAGCCTGAGTGGGCCACGGAAGAGACCGCACCTGTCGCTGCCCAGCCTGAGTTGACCGCCGCGGAAGGCACCACGCCTGACGCCGCGCAGGCAGGGTGGGCCACGGAAGAAGCCGCGCCGATCGAGGCACAGCCTGAGTGGGCGACCGAAGAGGCCGCTGCACCGGTCGCTGATCAGTCCACCTGGGCCACTGCGGAAGAAGCCGCACCGATTGAGGCCCAGCCCGAGTGGGCCACGGAAGAAGCCGCGCCCGTCGCCGCACAGCCGGCGTGGACCGCCTCCGAAGAAGCCGCGCCGATTGAGGCCCAGCCCGAGTGGGCCACTGAGGAAGCGGCCGCGCCGATCGAGGCACAGCCCGAGTGGGCCACGACCGAAGCTGCCTCACCGGTTGCCACGCAGTCTGAGTGGAGCGCCACGGAAGAGGCTGCGCCGATCGAGGCACAGCCCGAGTGGGCCACGGAAGAAGCCGCCGCACCGGTTGCAGTGCAGTCCGAGTGGGCCACGGAAGAAGCCGCCGCACCGGTTGCCGCGCAGTCCGAGTGGGCCTCGACGGAAGAGGCGGCACCGATTGAGGCCCAGCCTGAGTGGGCCACGACCGATGCCACCGCACCGGTCGCCGCGCAGTCCGAGTGGAGCGCCACGGAAGACGCAGCGCTGATTGAGGCCCAGCCGGAGTGGGCCACGGAAGAAGCCGCCGCACCGGTCGCCGCCCAGCCGGAGTGGACCGCGTCCGAAGAAGCCGCGCCCATTGAGGTCCAGCCAGAAGAGGCCGCGCCGATCGAGGCCCAGCCTGAATGGGCCACCGTGGAAGAAGCCGCGCCCATCGAGGCTCAGCCTGAAGAGGCCGCGCCGATCGAGGCCCAGCCTGAATGGGCCACCGTGGAAGAAGCCGCGCCCATCGAGGCTCAGCCTGAGTGGGCCACGGAAGAGGCTGCACCCGTCGCCGCTCAGCCGGCGTGGACCGCCGCTGAAGAAGCCGCGCCCATCGAGGCTCAGCCCGAGTGGGCCACGGAAGCTGCTCCCGTTTCTGCGCAGTCCGCGTGGGCCACCACGGACGCTGCGCCGGTCGCTGATCAGTCCGAATGGGCCACTGCTGAAGGCTCCGCGCCGGTCGCCACGCAGTCCGAGTGGGCGACCGCTGAAGACACCACGTCGGCTACGGATCAGTCCGAATCGGCGGCTGCTGAAGGCACTGCACTGGTTGCTGATCAGTCCGCATGGGCCACCGCTGAAGGCACGACGCCGGCCACGGCTCAGTCCGAGTGGACCTCGACGGAAGAGGCCGCCCCTATCGAAGCCCAGCCTGAATGGGCGACCGAAGAGGCCGCTACGCCTGCCGTAGCGCAGTCCGAGTGGGCTACGGAAGAGGCCGCGCCCATCGAGGCTCAGCCTGAATGGGCCACCGAGGAAGCCGCGCCCGTCGCCGCACAACCGGCGTGGAGCGCGTCTGAAGAAGCCGCGCCGATCGAGGCTCAGCCCGAATGGGCCACCGAGGAAGCCGCACCGATTGAGGCGCAGCCCGAGTGGGCCACGGAAGAAGCCGCGCCCGTCGCAGCACAGCCAACGTGGACCGCCTCCGAGGAAGCCGCGCCCATCGAGGCTCAGCCCGAGTGGGCCACGGAAGAGGCTGCGCCCGTCGCAGCACAGCCGCCGTGGACTGCCTCTGAGGAAGCCGCGCCCATCGAGGCTCAGCCTGAGTGGGCCACGGAAGAGGCTGCACCCGTCGCCGCTCAGCCGGCGTGGAACGCGTCCGAAGAGGCCGCGCCCATTGAGGCTCAGCCCGAGTGGGCCACGGAAGAAGCCGCTCCTGTCGCCGCTCAGCCGGAGTGGGCCGCCTCCGAGGAAGCGCCCATCGAAGCCCAGCCTGAGTGGGCCACGGAAGAAGCTGCTCCCGTCGCCACTCAGCCGGCATGGACCGCGTCTGAAGAGGCCGCGCCCATCGAGGCTCAGCCTGAGTGGGCCACGGAAGAGGCCGCGCCCATCGAAGCCCAGCCTGAATGGGCCACGGAAGAGGCCGCGCCCGTCGCCGCTCAGTCCGAGTGGGCCTCCACGGACGCCGCGCCTGTCGCCGCTCAGCCGGAGTGGGCCGCCTCCGAGGAAGCCCCCATCGAAGCCGAACCGGAATGGGCGTCCACGGAGGATGTGACTCCGGGCGCGGATCAGCCTTGGTCCGCCACGGACGCTTCGGCTCCCGCCGCTCAGCCGGAATGGGCCGCCTCCGAGGACCCCAATGCCGGAGCCGCCTGGGCCCAGCCTTCCGGCGCCCAGCAGCCGTGGGACGCCCCCGTCGAGGAGGCCGCCTCCGAGTGGGAGGCGCCGCCCACCACGCCGGAGTGGGCCGCCCCTGAAGCCCCCGCCGCACGCTCGACGTGGGGCGCGCCCAAGGAGGCCCAGCCCGACTGGATGGCCGACTCCGCGCCCGCGGCCCCCGCCGCCGGGTGGAGCGAGCCCGTCGCCGAGGAAGAGGTCTCCCTCACCGACATCACCGCCCCCACCTGGGCCGCCCAGCCCGCCGCCGAGGCTCCGTCCTCCGGTTGGGAGGAGCCCGCCGTCGACGTGGACGCGGAGCTCGACGCCACGCCCGCCCTCGACGTCGAGGAGGTGGAGCCCGAGTCCGACCCCGTCGCCGACATCGAGCTCGTCGAGGACGTCGTCCCCGCGCTGCCCGTCGCGGCCATGCCTCCTCCTCCGCCGCCCCCGCCGGCCCTGTCACTCGCCGCCACGCCCGTGGCCCGGCTGACGCCCTCCTCCCCGGCCATTCCCACCGTCCGGGGCCCGGCGCCCGTCGCCGCCGCGACGCCGGTCATGGCCGCCACGCCCGTGACGGCCAACCACCTGCGCCCCACGGAAGACACGCTGTTCGAAGTGCCCGGGGACGGCTTCGCCTCCGCCACCAGCTCCTTCGTGGAGGGCGAGCACCGCGTCATCATCCACACCGTCGAAGGTCAGGTGAAGCGCGGCACCATCCGCGACGCGGACCTCCTGGAGGACACCATCTCCCTGGAGCAGCAGAGCGGCTTCGCCCCGGAGCGCATCCCCGGCAAGCGCGTGAAGGCCATCTTCTTCATGCTCGCCGCGGGCGCGCGTCAGCCGCAGGCGGAAGGCTCCAAGATTCGCGTCACCTTCAACGACGGCCGCCAGGTGGCCGGCTTCTCCCAGGACTTCAAGGGCCCCACCCCGGGCTTCTTCGTCGTCCCCGCCGACACCCGCACCAACACCGCGCGCATCTTCATCTACCGCGCCAGCGTGCAGGCCGTCGCCGAGGGCTGAGCGCAGCCGCCGCCCGTCCCCGGCCCACCGGGGACAAAAAAAGAGGGGCCCCGGTCACCCGAGGCCCCTCTCTTCATTTCAGCTTGGTGAAGACGACGCGGACTACTTCGTGTCCTTGGCCGCCGGCGCCGCCGCCTCGGCCTTCTTCGTGGTCTCCAGGTCCAGGGTGATGGTCACCTCGTCACCCACCGCCACGCCGCCGGCCTCCAGCGCCTTGTTCCAGGTCAGGCCGAAGTCGCTGCGCTTGATCTTCGTGGTCGCCACGGCGCCGCGGCGCACGTTGCCCCAGGCGTCCTTCGTCTCCGCCGTCGGGCCTTCCACGGCCAGCGTCACCGGCTTGGTCACGCCGTGCATGGTCAGGTCGCCCGTGACGTTCAGCTTGTCCTTGCCGGCCTTCGCCACCTTCGTGGACTTGAAGGTGATGGTCGGGAACTTCTCCACGTCGAAGAAGTCCGCGCTCTTCAGGTGCTCGTCGCGCTTGGGCTCGTTGGTGTTGATGGTCTTCGCGTCGATGGTGGCCTCGATGGTGGACTTGGTGACGTCCTTGTCATCCAGGTTCACGGCGCCCTTCACGTTGCTGAACGTGCCGCGCACGTTGGACACCATCATGTGCTTCACGGCGAACTGCGCGCTGGAGTGCGACGAGTCAATCTCCCACGCGGACGCGAACGCGAACGACGGGGCGGCGACGGCGAGCAGCGTGACGGCGGACTTGAGGGACAGCTTCATGGTGTGACTCCTTGGAGTTTGCGGACTGCGAGGTTCAGGCGCGCAGCGCGAAGCTGCGCATGGACAAGGTTCCGTGATGGAAGCCCTCGAACACGGGGGTGATGCGGTCCTCGGGGAGGGCAGCTCCGAGGACGAAATAGATGGGCAGCCAGTGCTCGGCGGATGGATGCGCGACCCGCGAATTCGGTGCGTCCATCCACGACTGAAGCCCGATGAAGTCGCGTGCGGCAAGTTTTCCTGCGACCCACGCATCGAACTCGGCGGCCCATGGCTCCACGGACGCCAGCTTGGATCTGAAATTCACCCGGCGCAGGTTGTGCACCACCCCGCCGCTGCCCATGAGCAGCACGCCCTCCGCGCGCAGCGGACGCAGCGCCTCGCCCATGCGCGCCACCTGCGCGGGCGTCGCGTCCGCCGGCAGCGCCACCTGCACCACGGGCACGCGCGCCTCCGGGAAGGCATGCAGCAGGGGCACCCAGACGCCGTGGTCCAGCCCGCGCTCGGCGTCCCCCACCGCGGGTACGCCCGCCGCGGACAGCCGCGCCACCACGTCCTGCGCCAGGGCCGGCGCGCCGGGCGGTGCGTAGCGCAGCCGGTACATCGCTTCCGGGAAGCCGTAGAAGTCGTAGACGAGCGGCGGAGCGGCCATCGCGGTGACGTGCACGCGCGCGTCCGTCTCCCAGTGCGCGGACACCACCACCAGCGCCTTCACCGCGCCCGCGCCGTCACCGAAGCGCTTGAGCGCCTGGGGGTAGTCGTCCGCGTCCAGCGCCGTCATGGGCGAGCCGTGCGAGACGAACAGGGCCGGCGCCACCTGCCGGGCGACCGAGGGGCCAGGACCCATCACCCCCGCCACCCCGGCGGCCGCCACCCCCTGCAGCACCTCGCGTCTGTCCACCCCGGAAGCCATCGTGGCGCCTTGTACTGCAACCCCAGGACCAGCGCACCCGACACGATAACCCCATGAAATGACGGGGAATCGCTTTCCGCCCCTGAAAAACGCCTCTCAGATTGATAGGAAGGTGCATCAGTCTGAAAGGCACTGGGAGACACCGTGGCGGGTCTGGAAGGGTTGGACTTGAGGGAGCTGCTCGCGTTCGAGCCCAAGGGCGGGGTCATCCGCTTCGCCGGGCAGCGCGCGCTGTTGATGGATCCGGTGGCGCTGGGGCTCCTGCGCAAGGAGCTCATCGGGATGCTGGGGATGACGGCCGCGCGCGGCATCTTCACGCGGCTGGGCTACGCGCACGGCTGGCGCACGGCGGAGGCGATGAAGACCGCGGTGCCGTGGACGGACGAGGCGGAGTGGCGCCGCGCGGGCGGACGGCTGCACACGCTGATGGGCCAGGTGCGCGTGGAGCGCATCGAGCGCACGGACAAGGACGGCCCGGAGCCCTTCGCGGAAGCCCAGTGGCGCGACTCCTATGAAGCCGAGCAGCACCTGCTCCACCTGGGACAGGCGGACCAGCCGGTGTGCTGGAGCCTCACCGGCTTCGCGTCCGGCTACCTGAGCTACTGCAACAACAAACCCATCTACTGCGCGGAGCTCAAGTGCGTGGGCCACGGCGACGCGCTCTGCCACATCGTGGGCCGCCCCGAGGAGGAGTGGAGCAGCGAGTGCACGGAGTTCCTGCGCTTCTATGAAACGCAGTGCATGGAGGGCGTGCTCGGGCAGGTGACGGAAGCCCTGCGGCAGGCGGAGCGCAAGCTGCGCGCGAAGCGGCAGTCGCTGGCGCGCGTGTCCGGCGTGACGGAGGACCCCGCCGGCATGGTGGCCCGCGCGGAGGCCATGCAGCGCGTGCTCAACCTGGCGCGGCGCTCCGCCAAGGTGGACACCACCATCCTCGTCACCGGCGAGAGCGGCGTGGGCAAGGAGCGCATCGCCCGGCTCATCCACGACGAGTCCGGCCGCGCGCCCAAGGCCTTCATCGCCGTGAACTGCGCCGCGGTGACGGAGGGCCTGCTGGAGAGCGAGCTGTTCGGCCACGCGAAGGGCGCCTTCACCGGCGCCACGCACGACCGGCCCGGCCTCTTCGAAGCCGCGCACGGCGGCACCCTCTTCCTGGACGAGGTGGGCGAGGTGCCCCCCGCCATGCAGGCGAAGCTCCTGCGCGCCCTGCAGGAGCGCGAGGTGCGCCGCGTGGGCGAGAACACCAGCCGCAAGGTGGACGTGCGCGTGGTGGCCGCCACCAACCGCGAGCTGTCCGAGGAGGTCCGCCTGGGCCGCTTCCGCCAGGACCTCTTCTACCGGCTGCGCGTCATCGAGCTGCGCATCCCGCCCCTGCGCGAGCGCAAGGAGGACATCCTCCCCCTGGCGCGGCTGCTGCTGGCGGAGGCCGGTGAGCGCCTGGGCCGGCGTGTGACGAGCCTGTCCCCGGACGCGGCGGATCAGCTCCTGCGCTACCCGTGGCCGGGCAACGTGCGCGAGCTGGGCAACGCCATCGAGCGCGCGGTGGTGCTGTGCGAGGGCCCGCGCGTGGAGCGCGACGATTTGCCCGAAGAGGTGCGCGCCGCGCCGCCCCCGCTGGTCCCCACCGGCAACCCGCGCCGGCTGGAGGACATGGAGAAGGAGTACATCCTCGCGGTGCTGGCGCAGAACGGCGGCAACCGCTCACGCACCGCGGAGCAGCTGGACATCGGGGTGGCCACGCTCTACCGGAAGCTCAAGCAGTACGGCCACCCGGAGGCCGCGCACTAGCGTCAGTTGAGGTACTGGTCGCGGTCCGGCGGACGGTTGCGGTCCACGACGCGCAGGTGCTTGGAGCGGTCACGCAGCTGCCGCTGCAGGCGCCAGTGCTGCAACTGGAGCATCAGCCGCTTGGGGCTCGCGCCGCGCACGTACGCGAAGACGAGCACCAGGCTGATGAGCTCCGGGGCCAGCACCTGCCAGGCCGGCGCGGTGAGCAGCCGCAGCACGGTGAAGCCCGCGCCAATGGCCGCGAACCAGTTGCCCGTGAGCGGGATGCCCCAGAAGTTCGTCTGCCCCCGGCCAATCACCAGGCCGTACGCCACCCACAGCACCGTCGTCATCACCGTGCCGCCGGCGTAGAGGCTGGCCATGGGAATCACGAGCGACAGCAGCACCGTGATGAGGCCCGCGAGCACCGTGATGCCCACCGACGCCATCAACAGGCGACGGGGACCCCAGGTGGACTCCAGGAAGCCGCCGATGGACCAGATGATGATGCCGCCGAAGACGATGCCCAGCGGATCCGTGGCGATGAACGCGTAGGTGAACAGCTCCCACACGCGCAGCCCCAGCACGTCCCGGGGGTTGAGCAGCAGCAGCACACCCTGCCCTCCCCGTGTCGCCAGGAACAGCGCGGAGAACGCCACCAGTGCCACCGCCAGCTTGGCGGCCATCGAATCCAGGCCCGGGAAGCCGCCGCCGAAACCGCCGCCTCCCCGGTTGAAGCCCCGCATGGGTCGCATAGAGGCCCAAAGGTGGTGGAACACCGCCCGGTCCGCAACCCCAAATCCAGAAACGATGAAGGGCGCCCCACCCAGGTGTCACCCGGGAGAAGCGCCCTCGCATCCCACGCCTTCGCCAGCCTTGGAGCCGGTGCCTACGCCTTGTGGCGGTAGAAGAGCGTGATGGTCAGACAGTGAAACTCCTTGTCCGAGGACTGCGTGACGATCTTGTCCACGACCTCCACCGAGGAGTTCTCCTTCAGCCACTTGGTGATGTTCTCGCCCATGTTCTCGCGATCGCGCGCGAGCGTGGTGGAGAACACCTTGACTCCCGTGAAGCTGATAACGCCCATTCCAACCCTCGTGTCACCAGAGATTACAAATGTTTACCCCGAGTCGCGGGCGCCATCAAGAAACGGGCCCGACAATCCGGCCCGGGAGCGCGCCTTCGCCCTGGAGGGCAGGCCCGTGACGCGCGGGGCCCGGCCCACCGTCCACCCGCCGACAGTGCGGCGGAAAGAGGGTGGGCATGGGCCCCGGCGCTTCAGCGGCCGGCGGCGGCCCGGCGCGTCTGACAGGTGATCTCGTCCTTGCAGGCGGGACCGATGCCCTCCGGGTGGGCCGTCAGGGGCGTCTTGTCGCTCTCCTCCACGCCGCACACCACGCAGCGGCGCTTGCGGTTGCGGCGCTCGGCACGGCGCTGCTCGGCGATGGCCTTGGCCCGCTCGCGGGCCGTCTTCGCGTCCACCTCGTTGCTCATCTCACGTCCCGTCCTAGAGCGCCTCGATCAGCACGGCGATGCCCTGGCCGCCACCGATGCAGGCGGACCCGATACCATAGCGGGCGCCCCGGCGCTTGAGCTCGTACGCGAGCGTCATGGTGATGCGCGCCCCGGAGGCCCCCAGCGGGTGGCCCACGGCGATGGCGCCGCCGTTGACGTTGGTGGCGTCGCGTGGCAGGCCCAGCTCCTTCTCCACCGCCAGGTACTGGGGCGCGAAGGCCTCGTTGACCTCGAAGAGGTCCACGTCCGTGAGCTTCGCGTCCGCGCGCTTGAGCAGGTTGCGGATGGCCGGCGCGGGGCCAATGCCCATGATTTTCGGGTCGCAGCCGGACACGCCCCAGTTGACGAGCCGCGCCACGGGCTTCAGGCCGTGCTTCTCCACGAAGCTCCGGGTGGCCATCACCATGGAGCCCGCGCCGTCACAGATGCCGCTGGCCGCGCCCGCGTGCACCACGCCGTCCTTCTTGAACACCTTGGGCAGCTTGCGCAGCCCCTCCACCGTGGTCTCCGGACGGTTGTGCTCGTCCTTGGAAACCACCGTGTCGCCCTTCTTGCCCTTGAGCGTCACCGGCGCGATTTCATCCGCCAGCCGGCCGGACTCCTGGGCCGCGGCGAAGCGCTTCTGGGTGAGGACGGCGTACTGGTCCACGTCGTCCTGGGTGAGGCCGTAGTCCACCGCCAGCTGCTCGGCGGTGAGCGCCATGGCCTGGCCGGTGTAGCTGTCCGTGAGGGCCGTCCAGAGCATGTCCTCCAGGCCGCCCTTGCCCAGCGGGATGCCCCAGCGCGCGCCGCGGATGACGTGGGGCGCCTGGCTCATGGACTCCGTGCCGCCCGCGAGGACGCTCTCCGCGCCACCCGTCAGCATCATCTCCGCGGCCGTGACGAAGGCCTGGAAGCCGGAGCCGCACAGCCGGTTGACGCCCAGCGCGGGCACCGGCACCGGCACGCCCGTGCGCAGGCCCACGTGGCGCGGCAGGTAGATGGCGTCCGCGCTCGTCTGGACGACGTTGCCGTACACCACGTGCTCGATCTGCTCCGGGGAGACGCCCGCCTGGGCCAGGGCCGCCTTCGCGGACTCCACGGCCAGGTCGGTGGCGCTCAGGTCCTTGAGGCTGCCGCCGTAGGTACCGAACGGGGTGCGCTTGCCGGACAGGAAGTAGATTTCCTCGTTCTTGGACACGCTCTTCATGGTGCTCGTCTCCCTACTCTTCCGGGGCGCGCGGTGCACGCACGACGTGACACGGAAAAAGCGTCCGGGGGGCCGTCAGCCCGCGCGCCGTCCCAGGAAGGCGCTGGCGACGATGGCAAGCGCGATGGCCGTCCACAACAGCCCCTGGAGGTTCTGGCGGCGGATTTCCTTGCGCCCCAAACCGGCGTACCAGGCCCGCGCCGTCTGGACGCGCCCCTCCCAGGTGAAGCCCTCGGGGCCCGCCGGCTCCAACCCCTCGAGTCGTCGCACATGCGCGCGCAACAGGCGCTCCGGTGCGGCGTCCTCCAGGGAGCCGGAGCGGTAGCCGGGCACGTCCAGCGCGGGGCGCCGGTAGCTGGCGGTGACGACGAAGCCCCCGGAGGCCAGGGGGGTGAGCAGGTAGAGCCGGGGGAAGAGGTCGGCTCCCTCGTAGAGGGTGGCGAAGACGCGCTCGCCCGCGTGGGCCCAGTCGTAGGAGCGGGTGGCCTTCTGGAGGAGCGGCTTCTCCTCGTGGCTGCCCAGCGGCGTGAAGCCCAGCGCCTGGAGCTGGCCGGCCAGGGGGCCAAGCCCGTCCGGCAGGTCCATCTGGTCCGCCGGGGCCTCCGGCTCCACGCGGACGGTGTGGGGAAAGAGGTAGAGCAGCGCGCGCCAGAAGTTGAGGAACAGGAGCACGCCGGCCAGCACCAGCCCCGCGACGGCCACCCCCAGCTGCCCGAGCACGTTCACGGGCGGGGCTTTCCTTCCGGGCGCCGGTTGGCGGTGGCGGGCAGATTCGTCCACTTCGCCAGCTCGCCGGGGGTGAGCGGGTCGCGGCCCTCCAGGTAGCGCTCCAGGTGGCCCAGCGAGTCCACGCCCCAGAACATCTCGTCGTCCACCAGCACGGACGGCACGCCGAAAGCTCCGTGGGCCAGAGCGTCCTCGGTGTTCTTGCGCACGCGGTCCTTCACCTCCGGCAGCTGCGCCCGCGCGAGCAGGGCCTGCGCGTCGAAGCCGGCCTCCGTCAGCACCGCGCCCACCTGCTCCGGCGTCTCGATGCCCCGGCCCTGGCCCCACGCGGCCGAGTAGAGCGCGGTGGTGAGCCGCGTGCGCTCCGCCACGTCGTCCACCGCGGCCGTCACGCGCAAGGACAGGAGCGGGTTGAACGGATGCGAGGGCGGCAGGGTGAAGGGCGCGCCCTGCTCGTGCGCGATGCGGAACGTCTGCTTGAAGACGTAGACGCGCTTGGCGGGAATCTCCGCCGGGCCCACGGAGCCCACGGCGTTGAGCAGCCCCGCGAGCAGCACCGGCACGGGCTCCAGCTCCCGGCCGTGCCGGGCCGCGATGGCGGGCATGCGGAGCCAGGCGAGGTACGCGTACGGGGACAGGTAGTCCAGGCAGAAGCGCAGGGGGGAGGAGGCCATGGTGTCCCCATCCTATGCACGACCCGGCCGTCAGGCGCTCTGCTTCACGTCCTCGTGCTGGCGCGACAGCGGGCCGCGCAGCGACTGGGCCAGCAATTGGAGGTGCGTGGCCCGGGCGGTGGTGAAGGCCCGCTCGGCGATCTCCAGCTCCCGCATCACCTCTTCCGGCGTGCCGTAGCGCTCCGCGTGCTGCAGGTACACGAGCCCCATCTGGAGCACGTTGCCGGTGGACTCCGCCAGCAGGCGCGCGCGGCGCAGGTGCGCGTCCCCGTCCTCTTGTGACACCAGCGGCGCCAGGGCGCGGCGGGCCAGGATTTCGTCCCAGGGGTTGGCGAAGCGGGGGTCCAGCGCGCGCTCGAGCGCGGCCTCGGCGGCGGCGAGCGCGGCGGGCAGCCGGCCCTGGTCGCGTTCGAAGCGCGACTGGTACACGTGCACCAGCGTCTCCATGCGCAGGCCGCCCTGGCGCGCGGCCTCCAGCGCGCGGGGCAGGGACTCGCGCGCGGCGCCCGCGTCCTCGAAGAGCACGTCGCGGCACGCCTGGTACACGAGCACGTGCGCGCGCAGCCAGCGGTCCTCGGGCAGCACGCGCGACAGCGCCTCGCCGCGCGACACCACCGCGGCGACGAGCTCGTGCTCGCCGCGCTCCAGGTAGTAGGGCGGCGTGAAGAGGGCCAGGTTGCGCTCCATCAGCCGGGGGCTGCCCAGCCGCCGGATGAGCTCCGTCTTCTGCGCGAGCGCGGACGCGAACGCGGCGCCGTCGCCGGTGAAGGCCGCGCGCGCCACCTGCGCGAAGAGGTGGTAGGCGCGCACGTCCGTGAAGCCCTGGGCTTCGGCCAGTTGGAGCCCGTCCTTGTGCAGCTCTTCGTCCAGCGGCTCGCCACGCAGGGCCAGGTTCACGTTGAGCAGGTAGCCGCCCATGCCCAGCGCCCACGCGAGCCGCCGGGGCGGGCGCCCCACCGCGTCGCGGAACTCGCGCAGCCGCTGCACCTGCCTGCGCTGGTCCGCCACCCCACCCGCCCACTGGCCGGTGTAAGCGCTCAGCGTGGAGCGCGCCACGGACAGCCCCGCCCGGTACGGCGAGTCCTCCGGGTGCTCCGCGGCCACGCGCGCGATGAGCGCCTCCACCGCGTCCGTGCGCCCCAGGATGGCCAGTGCCATGCCCTGGAGGATTTCAAGCTCCGAGCGCTTCCAGAAGACATCCACCGGCGTCATCCGCGCGTCCGCCGCCACCTCGCGGAAGAGCGGAATCAACAGCTCCTCGCGCTCCGCCGGCGTGGCCGTGCGCGCGGACTCCAGCCGGGAGAGCGCCTCGCGCCGTCCGGACGCCACGTCCACCGTGGCCGCCCAGTGCGCGAAGAGCCGGTCCGCGTACGCCACCGACGTCGGCGGGTCGCTGGAGTAGCCCACCTCCACCAGCGACACCCACGTGCGCAAAAGCTGCTCCGAGCGCCCCGGGTAGTCCGGCGCGGACTCCAGCAGCGCCGCCGCCTCCTTCAGGAGCAGCGTGGCCTCCAGCAGCGCCTCCGCCTCGATGGCCGCGTGCCCCGCCTCCAGCAGCGGCTGGATGGCCTCCGCGGGCGCGTCCGAGCGCGCGAAGTGCCAGCCCACCGCGCGCACCACGCCCGCGCGTTCGGAGGGCAGCGACTGGAGCGTGCGCGCCACCCGGCCGTGGTGGGCCCGGCGCTCCGCCTCCGGCGTGCTGTCGTAGACGGCCTGGTGCACGGTGTCGTGCGTGAAGACGTAGCGGCCCTCCACGTCCTGGAGGAACTGCCGCTCCACGATGCCGTCCAGCACGGCGAACAGCTCCGCCTCCGGCAGGCCCGACAGCGCGCGCAACAGCGGCAGGTCCAGCATCCGGCCCGCGGGCGCCAGCTTGCGCAGGAGCGCCACCTGCTCCGGCGGCGCGCTGGCCAGACGCACCAGCACCGCCTCCTGGATGCTCGCCGGAAGCCTGCGCGTACCCAGCCCCTCCTCCGCCTCCCACCGTCCGCCCACGCGCTTGAGCGCGCCCGCCTCCACCAGCATGCGCAGGCATTCCGTGGCGAAGAAGGCGTTGCCGCCGGTGGTCGCGTGCAGCCGCTGCACGAAGCCCTCCGGCACGTCCAGCCCCGGCAGCACCAGCTCCACCAGCGTGGCCACGTGCTCGGCGGACAGGGGCTCCAGGTCCACGCGGGACGTGAGCTTCTCATCCACCGTCTGGAACGCGAGGCTCAGGCGCGACAGCTCCTGCGAGCGGAACGTGCCCACCACCATGCCGCGCGTGCCGTGCAGCGCGCGGATGAGGACGTTGAGCGCCTCCAGCGACGCGCTGTCCGCCCACTGGAGATCCTCGAAGCACAGCACGAAGGACTGCCGCCCCCCCAGCGTGCGCGTCCACTCCGACAGCGCCTCGAAGAAGGCGGTCTTCTCATCGGAGCTGTCGCGCGGAAGCTGCTCGTGCAGGTCGCCGTCGAACACGTCCGACGACAAGAGGCGCGCGAGCGGGGCCTTCACCCGGTCCATCAGCTCCGAGGGCGTGTGCGGCACCAGGCAGCGCAGGGCCTGCGCCACGGGCGCCAGCGGGGACAGCCCCTCCGCGCGGCACTGGCCCCGGCCGAAGGGCAGCTCCGCCAGCTTCGCCTGCAGCTCGAACTCCTGGAGCAGCCGCGTCTTGCCCACGCCCGCGGGCCCGCCCACGAGCACCGCGCGCGACTGGCCCCAGTCCGCTTCCGCCAGGCCGTTCATCAGCCCTTCCAGCTCCGCCTCGCGCCCCACCACCTCCGGCACGTGCAGGTAGCTGGCGCGCGCGGACAGCGACTCCTCCGGCACGGGCTCGCCGCTGGCCTGGCAGAGCGCCTCCAGCAGCTCGCCCGCGTCCTGGAAGCGCTCGCGCGGGTCCTTCGCCATCAACAGGAGGATGATCTCCTCCAGCTGCGGATCCACCGGGCAGATGGTGGACGGGCGCGGCGCCGGGCGCGTCAGGTGGTCCGCGAGCAGCACCGCGGGGCTCGCGCGCTTGAAGGGCAACTTGCGCGTGGCCAGGTACCAGGCCATCACGCCCAGCGAGTACAGGTCCGCGCGGCCGTCGATGCTCGCGCCCCGCTGCCACTCCGGCGCCAGGTACTCCAGCGTGCCCTTCAGCTTGCCGGGGCTGGGCGTGCCCAGCTGGTGCATCACGCCGAAGTCCATCAGCTTCACCGCGCCGGACTCGGTGATGCGCACGTTGCTGGCCTTGATGTCGCAGTGCACGTACAGGCGCGAGTGGATGAACGCGAGCACCTGCGCCATTTGAATCAGCACGCGATACAGCGTGCGCGTGTCCAGCGGCGCGTCATGCACCAGCGAGCTCAGGTCCTTGCCGCCCACCACCTCCATGGTGATGAAGCGGTTGCCGGCCTCCGTCATGCCCCAGTCGAAGACCTTGAGCGTGGACGGGTGCTGGAGCTTCTTCATCGCGAAGAACTCGTGCCGGAACAGCAGCACCAGCTCCTCCACCTTCGCGGCGGACAGCTCCGAGGGGACGTGCATCTCCTTGAGCGCCACGCGGCGGCGCTCCTGCAGGTCGTCCGCCAGCCAGATGCGGCCCATGCCGCCCTCGCCCAAGAGCGAGTCCACCCGGTAGCGCCCGGTGACGATGACGCCGGGAATCAGCGAGCGGCGCTCGCCCACGCCCGAGCCCGGCAACGTGATGGGCGTACGCATCCGCTCACCCCACGTGCTCGGAGGGCGGGTGCGCTCATCCAGTACCGTTGTCTTCTCGTCGTCGCTCACGAGCCAAAGGGCTGGCCGTTTCCGGCCAGGGTCCGGTTTGCAGAATCCAGACGTCGGAGGAATAGCACGTTTCAGTGACACCGCCTCCGGGACATCCGAGCAGGTGCGCTCCCGCTGCTTGCATTCCCTGTTTCACCGCCCTGCTGGAAGCGCTCGCGGCAGGCGTGCCCGGACGCCTGCTGGGGAGCCACTTCCACACCCGCTCCCACGACGCGCCCGTCCGCGTGCACACCCTTGCTCCAAGCCCGTGGGCCCGTCGCCCCGGGAGGAGGGGGAAGCGGCATGCGTGCATGGAAGTGGGGCGGCGCCACGGTGGGCCTCGCGGCCGTGACGGCCTGGATGGCCTGCGGCCAGTCCGGGACGGATGAACTCGAGGGCATCGCGAAGGCCGAGGCCGCGACGGTGACGCTGGGCGACGGCCACTGCGCGGGCGTGGTGGTGGGCCAGGGACGCCACGTCCTCACCGCGGCCCACTGCGTCGCACCGGACGCGGGCAACGAGCGGACGAACTTCGAGGACGGGCGGCAGTTGTCGGGCCGCTATGTGTTCGTGGATCGCGGCCGGGACATGGCGGTACTGGAGCTGGAGGCGAAGGCGCCTGTCGCACCGCTGGAGGTGGCCCGGGGGCTGCCCATCCCCGGCGCCATGCTCGTCTTCACCGGACGCCACGACCGGCCCGGCGAACCGCAGCGCGTGATGGTGGAGCGCTGGGGCCGCTGCCCGTCACTGCCGGACGTGCCCAACGCGCTCTTCACCACGATGCACGGCGTCCCCGGAGACTCTGGCGCGCCGCTGGTGGACGAGCAGCAGCGCGTGGTGGGCCTGGTGCATGGCGGCGCCCGGTGCAGCATCGCCGCGCCCACCGGGGACGTGGCGCCGGAGATCGAGCGCCTGTCACGGCAGGACGCGCAGCCCCTGGCCCGGCGGCCGGCCTCCGCGCCGCGCTGACGCGGGAAGACGGCGCACCCCGCCCTTTCCGCACCTGGACGGCCGGGCAGGCGGCCTCTGCACGGGCCGTCATTGCCCGCCCGCCGCCGCGCATCCCACCTTCCCGTCGGAGGTGACACCCATGGCTTCGGACAAGGACATCCTGGACTCCAAGAACTTCCAGCCGCGCAACCGGGGGCAGATGGAGGACGCGTTGGACCGCGGCGCCGCCGAGCTCGCCCGGGAGCGTTCGCGGGCCGCCGCCCGGGAGGACGTCAACCCCGGCCCGCTGGAGGAGACCGCCTGGGAGGCGCAGGTGGAGCGCGGCGCGGAGTGGCGGGAAGAAGAGGTGCCCGAGCGCGAGGCGCGGGGCGACGAGGAGCCGGACTCCGAGGTTTCCCGGCGCGGGCTCCTGAATCCGCCGCCCGAGAGTTAGGGGCGTTGGCGGCAAACCCGTGAGGTGGAGGCTTTCGTGAATTCTCACGGGTGAGGGGGGACCTCTTGCCCGGTGCGCACGGCGGGGGGATGCTGTGCACGCCGTTCCCCCTGCCGTCCGTCGTTGCCGCCCCGGGAGTCGATGCACCGTGAAGCCCAAGGTCCTCATCGTGGAGAACTCCTGGACCATGCGCGAGACGCTCCGGCTGCTGCTGTCGGGTGAGTTCGACTGCACGGTGGCGGCGGATGGGGAGACGGGGCTCGCGCACGCGCTGACGCAGCCGCCGGACGTGCTCCTGTCGGACGTGAACATGGAGGGCATCGACGGCTACGAGTTGTGCCGCCGCGTGCGCGCCGAGCCCGCCCTGGCGCACCTGCCGGTGGTGTTCGTCAGCGGCTACGCACCGCGCGCGGACCTGGAGCCCGGGCAGCCCCAGCCGGATGCGTACCTGGTCAAGCCGGTGAAGCCGCCGTACCTCATCGCGCAGCTGCATGCCGTGCTGCAGCGTGCCCGGGGCGAAACCGCCAAGGCCGCGGGCGAGGGCTGAGCCGGACGGCCGTCCAGGCCTCGCGCCTGTGTCGCGGCGCGGACGCCCCACGCTTCTGTCACTGACCTGGGACACCGGGAGGGCTATACCTTGCCCGAACCTTCCCTTTCCTCTCGTCCCGAGGTCACCGCGTGCTCAACGCCATTCCCCGCGTCCCGGCTCCCAAGAACGAGCCTGTCCTCTCCTACGCTCCCGGCACCCCCGAGCGCGCGGAGCTCCAGTCCACCCTCAAGCGCATGAGCGGGGAGCGCATCGACATCCCCGTCGTCATCGGCGGCAAGCACGTGAAGTCCAGCAAGACGGACACCGTGCGCATGCCGCACCGGCATCAGCACGTGCTGGCCACCCTGCACGAGGCCGACGCGGGCCACGTGGAGCAGGCCATCCAGAACGCCATGAGCGTGAAGGAGGACTGGGCGCGGATGCCCTTCCACGCGCGCGCGGCCATCTTCCTGCGCGCCGCGGAGTTGCTGACCACGCGCTACCGCCCGCTGCTCAACGCGTCCTCCATGCTGGGCCAGTCCAAGACGGCGCACCAGGCGGAGATCGACGCGGCCTGTGAGCTCATCGACTTCCTTCGCTACAACGTCCACTTCGCGCAGCAGATCCTGGCCATCCAGCCGGAGAACTCGCCGCAGACGTGGAACATGACGGACTACCGGCCGCTGGACGGGTTCGTCTTCGCCATCGCGCCGTTCAACTTCACGTCCATCGCGCTGAACCTCTGCGTGTCGCCCGCCATCATGGGCAACGTGGTGCTGTGGAAGCCCTCCTCCACGCAGGCCCTGAGCGCGTGGTACGGCCTGGAGCTCCTGCGCGAGGCGGGCCTGCCCGACGGCGTCATCAACATGCTGCCCGGTGACGGCCCCACGGTGGGCAACCCGGTGCTGGCCAGCCCCCACCTGGGCGGCATCCACTTCACCGGCTCCACGCCCACGTTCAACAACCTGTGGAAGACGGTGGGGGAGAACGTCGGCCGCTACAAGCAGTACCCGCGGCTGGTGGGTGAGACGGGCGGCAAGGACTTCATCTTCGCGCACCCGTCCGCGGCGGACGACCTGGAGGCGCTCGCGGTCGCCATCGTGCGCGGCGGCTACGAGTACCAGGGCCAGAAGTGCTCCGCGGCCAGCCGCGTCTACGTGCCGGAGTCCCTGTGGCCCAAGCTGAAGTCGCGGCTCCAGGCGCTCATCGGTGAAATCAAGATGGGCGACGTGGCGGACTTCCGGAACTTCATGGGCGCCGTCATCGACGAGCGCTCGTTCAAGAAGGTGTCCTCGTACATCGAGCTGGCGAAGTCCGGCGGCGAGGCCTCCATCGTCGCGGGCGGCGGCACGGACAAGAGCGAGGGCTACTTCGTGCAGCCCACGCTGGTGCAGTGCACGAACCCGCGCCACCGCATCATGACGGAGGAGATCTTCGCGCCGCTCGTCGGCGTGTACGTCTACCCGGACGCGAAGTTCGAGGAGACGCTGAAGGAGTGCGACCAGTCCGCGAGCTACGCGCTGACGGGCGCCATCTTCGCGCGCGACCGCAAGGCCATCGAGCAGATGATGAGCGGCCTGCGCAACGCGGCGGGCAACTTCTACATCAACGACAAGCCCACGGGCGCGGTGGTGGGCCAGCAGCCCTTCGGCGGCAGCCGGGCCTCGGGCACCAACGACAAGTCCGGGTCGATGATCAACCTGTTCCGCTGGAGCAGCCCGCGCACCATCAAGGAGAACTTCGCGCCGCCCGTGAAGGTCCCCTACCCGTTCATGGACAGCGACCCGAAGGAAGGGGCCATCTAGTTCCATGAGCGGACCGTTCCCGGGCATCGCGGGGCTGGACACCTACGCGCTGGAGGACGGCGGCTGCCGCGTGGAGGTCATCCCCACGCGCGGCGCGCTCGTCACGCGCATGGTGGTGGAGGGCGAGGACGTGCTCTATCTGGACGAGGGCACCGTCGCCGACCTCACGAAGAGCGTGCGCGGGGGCATCCCCGTGCTCTTTCCCAACGCCGGTCCCCTGCCCGGGGACACGTATCCGGCGGACCGCAAGGCGTACTCGCTGCCGCAGCACGGCTTCGCGCGGAAGCTGCCGTGGACGGTGCGCCAGGCGGAAGAGTCCCTGCTGGTGCTGGGGCTCACGTCGTCGGAGGAGACGCTGCGCCAGTACCCGTGGGCGTTCGACGCGCAGCTGGCGTTCTCGCTCGCGGGCCGCAGGCTGACGCTGGACTTCGACCTGGAGAACCGGGACACGCGGCCCCTGCCGCTGCACCTGGGCTACCACCCGTACTTCCGCGTGCCTCAAGCGCAGAAGGCCCAGGCGCGCGTGGAGACGGACGCCACGCACGCGTGGGACAACCGCGCGAAGCACGAGGTGCCCTTCACCGGCCTGGACCTCACCGCGCAGGAGGTGGACATGCACCTGCGTGACCACTCCGCGCCGGGCACGGTGCTGGAGCGGGGCCCGGGCCTGTCCCCCGTGAAGCTGTCGTGGAGCGGGGAGTTCCGCATGCTCGTCGTGTGGACGCTCACGGGGAAGGACTTCGTCTGCGTGGAGCCGTGGACGGCCGCCGCCGGGGCGCTGGCCACCGGCGAGGGGCTGCTGCACGTCGCTCCGGGCGAGCGCGTGTCGCTCGCCTTCGACATCGAGGCGTAAGCGCCTCAGGCGTGCGGGATGAGGGGCATGCTCAGCGGGCCGCGCACGGTGAGGGAGGTGTTCCACTTCACCGGGCCCGTGGGCGTGAAGCGCGTGAAGCGGGACAGCAGCACCTCCAGCCCCACGCGCGCCTCCAGCCGGGCCAGCGGCGCGCCCAGGCAGAAGTGGATGCCGTGGCCGAAGGGCATGTTGTTCACGCCCTCGCGGTCCATGTCGAAGGTGTCCGGGTCCTTGAAGCGCTCGCCGTCGCGGCACGCGGAGCCGATCATCAGCGCCACGCGCGCGCCCTCCGGAATCACCACGCCCGACACCTCCGTGGCCTTCGTCGTCACGCGCACCAGGCCGTGCACGGAGGGCTCGTAGCGAAGCACCTCCTCCACGAAGCGCCCCACCTGTGACGGGTTCTCGCGCAGCCGGGCCACCAGGTGCGGCTGCTCCATCAACAGGCGCACGCTGTGGCTGACGAGCTGCACGGTGGTCTCCAGCCCCGCCACCACCAGCAGGAACAGGAAGCTCATCACCTCCGCGTCGGAGAGCGCTTCCCCGTCCACGCGCGTCTTCACCAGGTCCGACACCATGTCGTCCTGCGGGTGGCGGCGGCGCTCGGCGACGACGTTGGACAGGTAGTCCTCCATCTCGCGCACGGTGGCCTTGATGGACTCGTGCCGGTGGGTGTCCTTCTCCGTCGTGCCGGACACGCTGGACAGGTCCACCGACCAGCGCTTGTAGCGAGCGGTCATGGTGGGGTCCAAGGCGAACAGCTCGCCAATCACGCTGGCGGGCAGCGGCATGGCGAAGGCGTCCACGAGGTCCACCTCGCGCCCCGGGGTCAGCCGCTCCGCCAGCGTCTGCGCGAAGCCGCGGATGCGAGGCTCCAGCCGGTTCACCGCCGCGGGCGTCCACGCGCGGCTCACCAGCGTGCGCAGCCGCATGTGGTGCGGCGGGTCCATGACGATCATCGACTCGGAGAACGGGTTGTGGCCCAGCCACGGCGGCGCGGTGGTGGTGCGCACGCCGGCGGAGGAGAAGACCTGCGGGTTCTTGAAGGCCGCGGCCACGTCCTCGAAGCGCGTGAGGGCCCACAGCCCGCCGGGCTCCACCTGACACACCGGCGCGGTGCGGCGCAGCTCCGCGTAGACGGGGTAGGGATTCGCCCGGACCTCCGGGGCCAGCAGGTTCACTCGTTCAGCCATGGAAGAATTTCCTTTCCCGACTGGAAATCTATACCCGGTATACTGGCTCCTGAACAGAGGCGCTGCCTCCTCCCCCTTCGAGTCACCATGTCCCGCATCCTCCTCGCCGCCGTTCTCGCCCTGGGTCTGTCCGCGTGCTCCGACGACCCCGATGAAGTCACGCCTGACTCAGGCACCTCCACCACGGATGCGGGCCGCGACGCGGGCACGGACGTGGACGCCGGCACCGACGTGGACGCGGGCACGGACGCGGGCACCGGCGTCGACGCGGGCACGGACGCTGGGACGGGCACGGACGCGGGCACAAGCAGCTCGCACGGCTCCGGCAAGCTCGCGTGCAGCAAGACGGGCACGGTGAGCACGGATGCGGGCACGCTGACGTACTGCGTGGCGCAGGTGGGCGCGACGGAGGTGAAGTACATCGAGCCGAAGCAGGGCATCGCGCCCGGGCCCATGCGGCTGGCCATCTACCTGCACGGTGACGGCGCGGCCACGTACAACGGCAACAACCCGCGCTCGCTGTTCACGCACGGCGGTTGGACGTACGGGCACAACACGCTCTACGTGACGGCGCTCGCGCCCAACAAGTGCGCGTGGTGGACGGTGCCGGAGCGCACGGACTGCACCACGGAGGCGCCCATCGAGGCGCGCGACCTGGAGGGCAAGAACGCGGCGGAGCTGGTGTCGCTCATCGAGGCGCTGCGCAAGGGCTGGGACATCCAGGACGGCCCCATCCTCTTCGGCGGCTCGTCGGGTGGCTCCATCCAGCTGACGGCCAGCTTCCTGCCGCGCTACGGCGACCGCTACCCGGGCGTCTACGCGCTGAGCTGCGGCGGTGAGAAGCCGTGGTCGGGCAGCATGAACTGGGACGCGTCGAACGCGGCGCTGCGCGCGGGCACGAAGTTCTACTTCACGTACGGCGACCAGGATTACCTCCTCCAGGACATCCAGGCGGCGGAGCAGTACCTCACCGGGCTCCAGTTCCCGGTGAACGACAAGGTCATCGCGGGCGCTGCGCACTGCGCGTTCGACCAGGTGGGCCGCGTCACGGAAGTGTGGAACGAGGCCACCGCGCAGTAACGGCTGTCTTCCCTGCTCCGCTTCTCGCGGTGATTCCATCGCAAGAAGCGGAGTGCGAGGGCAGAAGGCCGGTCGATAGCGTCGCGCGCATCCTCTTGCTGGAGCCCGGATGCGCCTCTACGACTATCTCCCCTCCGCGAATGGCTACAAGGTCCGCACGCTGCTGAACCAACTGGGCGTCGCGTACGAGCTGGTGCCGGTGGACATCTTCGCTGGGGAGAGCCACACGGCGGACTTCCACGCGAAGAACCCGGACGGCCGCATCCCGGTGCTGGAGCCGGAGCCCGGGCGGTTCCTCGCGGAGTCCAACGCCATCCTGTTGTTCCTCGCGGAGGGCACTCGGTTCCTGCCGGAGGACCGCTTCGCGCGGGCGCAGGTGCACCAGTGGATGTTCTTCGAACAGAACGCGGTGGAGCCGAACCTGGGCACCGCACGCTTCTGGCTCCTCACCGGCCGGCAGCCGCCAGAGTCCGACGTGCTCCGCAATCGCATCCAGAACGGCGAGCGCGCGCTGGCCACGCTGGAGCGGCACCTGGGCAAACACCCGTTCCTAGTGGCGGAGCGCTACACCGTCGCGGACGTCTGCCTTTACGCGTACACGCACCTGGCGCCGGAGGCGGGCGTGGACCTCGTGCCCTACCCATCCGTGCGCGCGTGGCTGGAGCGCGTGAAGGCCCAGCCCGGCTTCCTGGGCCCCGTGCCGCCCTACTCCGCGAACGCGCACGTGTTCAGGGACAGCCCTTAATGGAAACGGAGCGAGGCGCAGTAGAATACTTGAGCGAGGAGGATCTTCACGCGGCCGCGAACACCTAAGTCCCGTCCGTGTCTGCCTCTGGAGGATTAAACATGGCGACGATTCGCTACCTTGAAGCGATGTTTGGGCTGGGTCCCGAGCAGGAACACATTGCGGTCCCCGCGAAGGCCGGAGTCAAGTTAAAGGAAATGGTCGATGACCTCCTCGGCACGGATGACATGATTGCCATCTACATCCCTGAGGGGACCGATGATGTGTACCAAAATGAAGGCCAGCGCGGGCGAGTCGTGGGGGCCGTAAAGTTGTTGCAGATGCCAGCAAACAGGACGGTTGACAATTACTTCTTCAACGACCTTCTTACTCGCGAGCGAAGATGGCCGATAGGCTGGCCCTGCCAAGTCGTCTACTTCCCCCCAAACAATGCTGGACCGCTGCTGCGTAATCTCGTCGACCTGATCCACGGGCCAGGTAATTTCCAACCGTTCGTTGGTGGGCTCCAACACGGACCAAAGAAACTGGATCTCAAGATGGCCAAGCGACTGCTCGAAGAGCTGTCGCCATTTCCGGTGCGCTAATATTACTCGATCATTTCGGGCGCCTGCCGCGAAGGAGCGCTCTCGAAATACTGTAGTACCTCTGGGAAATGACCGGATCGCATTAGCGACGTGAGGTGACTGTGTCGGTGTCTCGTCATCTGTTGGTCAATGTGGACGTGAGTTCGTGGGGCGCGAAACCGGTCCCCCCAAGATAATGTCGCTCCACAAACAGCTCGTCCCTGTAGACATGCGTGAGGTTTTGGTGCTCATTGCTCTTCTCACGGCACCACCTCTTGCCCTCGGCTTCGAGTTCGACAACAGCTGGGCATGCGCGCGCTATCTGCCTGCGTTGGACAAGGGCCCACTCCTGCACCTCCGGCATGAGTGGACAGAACTCGATCCTCACCAGAAGACGGTGCTGAGCGACGACTTCGGAATGGGGATCACTACGCTTCTGCTCTTCGAAGCGCTCGACACCATCTACTTCGCCCACACGCAGTACCTTGTGAAGACGCTCAACACGCCTGCTTTCAGTCTGAAGCCATCCCAGAAGAAAGGGCAGCGCAAAAGTCCCGACTTTGTCGCCGTCGACACCAAGGGCCGGGCGCACATCATCGAATGCAAGGGCACCCAGACACCGAGCACCCTCTACAAGCTCCTGAACAACGGTATCCCTCAGAAGCAGAACATGCGCGTCGGCCCTCCCTACGCCCTGGGGCAGAGCCTCGTCGCTGGCGTCTATATTCCTCAGCACGGCGGCGGGAAGCCTCTCTGCCAAATCATCGACCCGGAGATTGAGCTAGCAGAGGGCGAGCGCAATCAGGGAAACGGGGGTGATAACCTAGCGGTCGCCGCCGCTCGCGCGAATGTCGCCTCGGCGTTGCACTTACTCGGTCTACGTCGAGAGGGAAACGCGGTGGCCCTTAAAGAAAATGAGATGAAAGGTCCGCCTGCCGAACGTGTCCGGGAACTCTCAACAGTGCTTGGCATCGGCAAGTTACAAAAAGAGCCTTTTATCGTGCAGTCACGCACCGTCTTCTACCCTCACGAACTTCACACCGACAATGGTATGGCGTTCGATGAGATTCGCATCCGGACGGGTCTGAGCCGCAACATCTTCGATGCAGTTGTTGCTGGAGACTTGGATAGAGCAGTACGTCAGTCCGTGGCGCGAACACACCTGGGGTGGCGGCGGGCGTCGACAGAGACGCGGCTGCAACTCGCAACCGCGACGGGCATGTTCGCCGAGCTCGAGTTGCTCGCGCGGGGCTGATACTATTTGATCAGATTCGTGACGATCCTCGAGGAGGAGCGCGAGCGCCGAGTCTGCGGAGGCACAGCGAAAAATGGTCGCGGCGGCGCAGCAGCAACTGCAGAAGCCGCCGACGCACCTGGGGCATCGTCCAGGGAATCCTCCTCCGGGGGAAAAGCGATCGACGGAGCGAGGAATCCATGGGCCACAATGCAGAGCGTGGCGTGATGGTGAAAGCCTCTCCAGGTGCCCCCAAGTGGTCCAGCCCCACTTCGCCTTTCATCTCCTGGTAGTCACGCTCGACGCGCCAGCGCAGCTTCGCCAGGGTGACGAGGCGTTTAAGGGGCGTCTCTGCCGGCAATGACGAGAGATAGAAATTCGTCGGCGCGGATTACCCTTGCGGCCATTCACACAACAGCCATTCGGGTGCACCTGGTGCATTGCGGATGACGTGGCTTTTAGCGACCTGGATTCGCACCGCGGCGAAGGTGGACGCCTGCCTGCCACGACTCCCGGCGCGCCAGCTGACACGGCGGTACTCTTCTTCGGGCAACTTGCGCGCAAGCTCCTCAATCGTCCAAGGCTGCACGCCGCTGCCGTCGACAAAGCGCGTCCGGGGACGGCCGTACTCGCCCGCCTTCTTCACCGGACGGTGCGGCGTAGCTCCTGGCGGCCACTCCTTGTGCTGCCCTGGCACTCCGACAAGGTAAGGCAGTGCTCGCGCCGTGAGGCCTTCGCGGAACTCACGGCAGTTGCCATACCCCGCATCCGCCAGCACGACGTGCTTACGCACGCCTCACTTCAGCGCGTCGTCCAACTGCTCCAGCGCCAGCTCCCATTTGCGTGACGCACCCAGCGCCGCGGGGACACCGGCAGCCTTACGCCTGTCCGTTCCTTCACCCACTCCTCAGGTGTGCTTGGCCCGGCGGGTCAAGCACAGTGCCGCCCTACTCCGCGAACGCGAACGTGCGCTGACTACTCCTGCTCAGCGGCCACGGCCTCACGGGCCTCCGCGTCCGTGAGCATCACCGTGGGCGCGTCCGCCTTCGCTTCCATGAGCCGCTTCGCCAGCAGCTCCGTCACGGGCGCGAGCACGCTGAAGTGCGTGGCACCCGGCACGGCGAGGAACGACAGCGGTGCGCCCTTCGCCGCCGCGCGCAGCGGTTCGAATGCGTCCATGTTCCCGTGGTCCGAGCCCTCGATGACCTGCGTGGGCACGCGCAGGTGCTCCACGTAGCTCACCGGGTTGCGCATCCACAGCTCCGGCCCACGGGCCTGTCCCAGCAGCGGGACGTAGTGCGCGTACTCCGACACGTCGTGCACCGGGCCGAACACGTAGGCTCCCTTCAAGCGCGGCGACAGCACCGCCGCCATCAGCGCCACCGTGCCTCCCGTGCTGTGGCCCGCGACGTAGATGCGCGCGGGGTCCACGTCAGGGCGCTGCGCCACGAAGTCGATGGCGGCCACCACGTCATCCACCTCGCCCAGGAAGTACTCACGCGCGCCCGGGTTGTCGTTCGACCCTCGCAAGGACGGCAGCATCAACACCAGCCCCGCCTCACGAAACGCCCGCGCGCTCTGATCATTGCTCCGGGACGAATGCGCCCACGCCAGGGCGCCGATCCCGAAGTCCATGCCACCGTGGATCCACACCACCGCGGGCCGCTTCGCGCCTTCCCGCACGGGCGTGACGTAGGCCGCGTTCGTGCCCAGCGGCGCGGGATAGCGCACCAGTTCGAACAGCTCCTTTCGCGGCGTGGGCGCGGGAATGCGCTGCTCGGGCTCCACCTTCAACTGCGTGCGGAAGGTCTTTCGAAGGTTCACGGACGTGGGCGGCGCGGGCTTGGAGCACGCAGAGAGAAACAGACAGGCCAGCAGGACATGACGGTGGAAGGACTTCATTCTGGGAATACGCGGTGAATCGTTGTCACGGGCGCGCGACACGTGCGGTGATGTTCTGGAGGGTGGCTTGACAGCTCGCGACATCGCGTCTACTTCTTCTCGCAGAATGTTCGTCACCTCCGCCATGTGCATGTGTTCGATGCCTGTTCCGGGTGGGCCCAAGCCCGCCGCGGCCGGCTGACGCACAGCCTGCCCCTGGCGAGCCAACCGGAGCCCACCCACCCGCGAGGGTCGGTGGGCTTCGTCGTTCCGGGCCTCCGCTCTCGCACCCCTGCCGAGAAGCGTCGCAGCGCCCACCGAGTCCTGAAGCCCTCCCCGCCGCCCGCAGTGTCCTGACGTCCCCACCACCCGTCCGCCCTCACGCACGCGCGCTCCTTCCGGAGCGACGCGAACAGGAGTCCCTTGCCATGAGCACGCCCACCGAACGTCCGCTGCACCCCGACACGCTCGCGCTGCACGCCGGCTACTCGCCCGACCCCACCACTGGCGCTCGCGCGGTGCCCATCTACCAGACCACCAGCTACCGCTTCCGCGACGCGGACCACGCCGCCGCCCTCTTCGGCCTCAAGGAGTTCGGCAACATCTACACGCGCATCATGAACCCCACGACGGACGTCTTCGAGAAGCGCATCGCCGCGCTCGAAGGCGGCGTCGGAGCGCTCGCGGTCGCGTCCGGCCAGGCCGCGCAGACGCTGGGCATCCTCAACATCCTGAAGACGGGGGACGAGATCGTCTCCGGCGCCAGCCTCTACGGCGGCACGTACAACCTCTTCAAGGTGACGCTCGCGCGCCTGGGCATCACCACGAAGTTCGTGGACGCGGGCAACCCGGACGCGTTCCGTCAGGCCATCGGGCCGAAGACGAAGGCGCTCTACCTGGAGTCGCTCGGCAACCCGCGCCTGGACGTGCCGGACTTCGACGCCATCGGCGCCGTGGCACGTGAAGCGGGCCTGCCCCTCTTCGTGGACAACACCGCGCTGTCCCCCGCCCTCTTCAACCCGCTGCGCCACGGCGCGAACATCGTGCTGCACAGCGCGACGAAGTACATCGGCGGCCACGGCACCTCCATTGGCGGCGTCATCGTGGACGGCGGCAACTTCCCCTGGGAGAACGGTAGGTTCCCGGAGCTGACCGAGCCCAACCCCGGCTACCACGGCCTGCGCCTGAGAGAGGCTTTCGGCCCCGCGGCGTTCATCCTCAAGGCCCGGCTGGAGGGCCTGCGCGACCTGGGTCCCGCGCTCAGCCCCTTCAACGCGCACGCGTTCATCCTGGGCCTGGAGACGCTGCGCCTGCGGCTGGAGCGCCACTCGCAGAACGCGCTCGCGGTGGCGAAGTGGCTCAAGCAGCACAAGAAGGTGGAGTGGGTGCGCTACCCGGGCCTGGAGGACGACCCCTCGTTCCTCAACGCGAAGAAGTACCTCCAGGGCGGCTTCGGTGGGCTCGTCACCTTCGGCGTGAAGGGCGGCCTGTCCGCCGGGCGCAAGGTGATTGACGGCGTGAAGCTGTGGAGCCTGCTCGCGAACATCGGCGACACGCGCTCGCTCATCATCCACCCCGCGTCCACCACGCACGAACAGCTCAGCCCGCAGGAGCGCGCCAGCACGGGCGTCACCGACGACCTGGTGCGCCTGTCCGTGGGCCTGGAGCACCTGGACGACATCCTGGCCGACCTGGACCAGGCCCTGAGCGCGGCCTGACGCCATGCGACCCGTGAGGCCTGGCCAGGAAGTGCCCCCGCGCGCGGAGACCCCGCGCGTCTTTGATTTGTCGCTGCCGGACCTGCCGCTGGAGGCCGGTGCCCGCGTGGCGCCCCACCTCGTGCGCGGCTGGTGGTGGGGGCCCCCGGAGGACCTCGCGTGGTTGCAGTCGCGCGCCCGCGTGCATTCCGACGAAGCGACACGGGCAGGCCGGCTGCGCGTGGTGCGCAGGTCCGCCTCCGAACTGCGCGACGCGGCCTCCGAGCTGCGCGGCACGCGCCGCACCGGGCCCCGCCGCACACCGGACGCGGTGCCCACCGTGCTGCTGGTGCACGCGCTCACCGGGGACATGCACGCCGGTGGTGAAGGCGGCTGGTGGGAGCCCGTCATCGGGCATGGCCGGCCGTTGGACCCATCGCGCGTGCGGCTGCTGTGCTTCAACAACCTGGGCTCCTGCTACGGCACCTTCGGCCCCGCCGACGAGGGCTTCCCGCAGCGCACCGACGACACGCGCTTCGGCCCCTCGCCGGTGCTGCCCAAGGGCGACCTGCGCCTGGACGAGCGGAGCCTGCCCGCGACCCTCACGCCGTGGGACCAGGCGCGCTCCATCCTCGCGGCGCTGGACGCGCTGGGCGTGGACGAGGTGGCGCTCGTCACCGGCGGCTCGCTGGGCGGCATGGTGGTGCTGTGCCTGGCGGCGCTCGCGCCGGAGCGCTTCCAGCGCATGGTGCCCATCGCGACGGCGGAGGCCGCGTCCGCGTGGGTGGTGGGCTGGAACCACGTGGCCCGGCAGGCCCTGCTCCTCGACCCCGAGTACCCCGAGTCTCCGCGGCGCGGCCTGGAGCTGGCGCGCCAGTTGGCGACGCTCACCTATCGCGCGGAGGCCGGACTGGACGCGCTCCAGCCGCGTCCGCAGGCGTGGTCGTCGCGCACGCTGTATCCGGTGGAGAGCTACCTGGAGCACCAGGGCGCGAAGCTGGAGGCGCGCTTCGATGCCCGCTCCTACCTGGCGCTGCTGGGCGCCATGGACCATCACGACCTCACGCGCGTGCCGACAGCCAACGGAGGTCCCGGCGTGGGCCGCATCCGCGCGAGCACGTTGACCGTTGGCATCGACCGGGACGTCCTCTTTCCTCCCGAGCACATGAAGAACCTGTCCCGGCGCCTGCGCGCGCAGGGACTCCATGCCGAGCACGCGGTCCTGTGCAGCGTGCACGGCCACGACGGCTTCCTCATCGAATGGGACGCGCTCGCGCCCCTGTTGATCCGCGCGCTCGCCCTGCCTGCGGGCCTGGGCCGCGACGATCGCCTCTTCTCCCCTGCCGGCGTCCGCGCCCGGAAGACCTCATGACCGCCCCAGTGAGCATCACCCGTTACGCTCCCTTCCTGCTCGACACCGCCCAGGGACTCGCGTCCGTGGCCACGCACCTGTCACGCCGCGACGCGGGCAACACGCGCGCCGCCATCGTGTCGTCGCCGCCGTGGCTCGCGGCGGGGCTGGAGTCCGCGCTGTCCATCGCGTTGAAGGGCAACTCCACGCTGGCCCGGCAGGAGCTGGACGGGCTGCTCGCGCGGGGCCTGTTGATGCTGGAGGAGGCCGAGCGCCGGCTGGGCGCGCCCCCGGGCTCCACGTCGGTGGAGGCGGACGGCGCACGCACGCTGGCGTCACTGCTGGAGCCCGCACGCCGCGCGCTGGATGGCGCCAGCCTGGTGCGTGAGCGGCGGCCCGCGCTGGAGGACGTGGTGCGCGGCACCGGCGAGCGGCTGACGGCGGCACTGCTGGCGCGGCTCTTGGGGGCGCGCGGCGTGCCGTCGCTGGAGGTGGACGCGGCGGACTGGACGGTGACGGAGGGCGAGCCCGGACAGGCGCGCGTGAACCGCGAGCACACCCGCGCGCGGGTGGCGACGCTGCGGCCTTCGTGGGAGGGACGGCTGACGCTGCACGCGGGCGGACGGGGCGTGGCGCTGGATGGGCGCTCCACGACGCTGGGCGTGGAGGGCGCGGACGAGACGGCGGCGGTGCTGTCCGTGCTGCTGGGCACGCCGCTGACGCTGTGGACGGACGTGCCCGGCGTGATGACGGCGGATCCGCTGCACGTGGCGGATGCGCGACCGGTGCCGCACCTGAGCTACACGGAGGCGCTGGAGCTGGTGTACCTGGGCCTGCCCACGCTGCACCCGCGCGCGCTGTCCACGCTGCGCGACGCGGACATCCCGCTGCGCGTGCGCCACCTGCAACAGCCGGAGGAGCCCGGCACCCTCATCGACGTGCGCGGCGCAGGCAACGGCAGCGTGCCCACGTGCGTGGTGTCGCTGGAGGACCTGGCGCTGCTGGGCCTGGAGGGCGGCACGGAGGAGGCGGCGCGGCCGGTGGGGCCTCGCGCGTTGCAGGCGCTGGAGGCCGCCGGCATCGACGCGTGGATGGCGGCGCAGTCGTCACCGGGACGCTCGGTGGCGGTGGTGCTGCGCCGGGCGCACGCGGCCCGCGCGGAGGAGGTGCTGCGGCGGGAGCTGGCGCCGGAGCTGGAGCGCGGAGCGTTGCAGCCGCCCCAGGTGCGCGCGCCGGTGACGCAGGTGGCGCTGGTGGCGGAGGCGATGGGCCAGGGCGCCAACGTGGCGGGACGGCTGTTCCAGCCGCTGGGCGCGCTGGGCATCAACGTGCGCGCCATCGCGCAGACGGCGAGCGCGCGCTCCATCTCGTTCATCGTGGACGGGGCGGAGACGGCGCTGACGGTGCGCACGGTGCACGCGGCCTTCCACTTCGCGCACGAAGAGGTGAGCCTGCTGGTGCTGGGGCACGGCGTGGTGGGCAGCAACCTGCTGGACCAACTGCGCGCGCTGCAGGAGACGCTGGCGCAGGAGCACGGCATCCAGCTCAATCTTGTAGGGCTCGCGGACAGCCGGCGGGTGCTCTTCTCACCGGAGGGCATCCCGCTGAAGCAGTGGCGCGAGCGCATCGGGTCCGTGCCTGAAGGCGCGTCGCCGCCCGTGGTGCGCGCGCTGCTGGAGCCGCTGCGCCGGCTGCCGGTGCCGGTGCTGGTGGACTGCACCGCGGCGGAGGGCATGGAGGAGCTATACCTGGAGGCCTTCCGCAGCGGCATCCACGTGGTGGCGGCGAACAAGAAGCCGCTGACGCAGCCGCGTGAGGTCTGGGAGCGCTTGCGGAGCACGGCGCACCTGAACCACCGCGCGTACCACTACGAGACGACGGTGGGCGCGGGGCTCCCGGTCATCCAGACGCTGAAGGACCTGGTGCGCACGGGGGACCGGGTGCACGGGGTGGAGGGTTCGTTCTCCGGGACGCTCGGATACCTGAGCCAGCAGTTGATGGACGGCGTGCCGCTGTCCAAGGCGGTGCGCACCGCGCGCGAGAAGGGCTTCACGGAGCCGCATCCGCGCGAGGACCTGGCGGGCACGGACGCGGCTCGCAAGGCGCTCATCCTCGCGCGTGAGCAGGGCTTGGACCTGTCGCTGGAGGACGTGGAGGTGGAGCCGTTCGTGCCTCGCGAGTCCCTGGAGGAGGCGGACGTGGAGCGCTTCCTCGCGGGGCTGGAGAAGCTGGACCGGACGTTCACCTCGCGCATCGAGGGGCTGCGCGCGGAGGGCAAGGTGCTGCGCTACCTGGCGCGCATCGACCCGTCGGCGAAGGACGGGCCGGTGCTGCGCGTGGGTCCGGTGGCCGTGCCGGAGGAGCATCCGGCCACGCGGCTGCGCGGCTCGGAGGCGTTCGTGGCCTTCTCCACGGAGCGCTACGCGGACTACCCGCTGCTCGTGCAGGGCGCGGGGGCGGGAGGCCCCGTCACGGCGGCGGGCGTCCTCGCGGACATCCTGAAGATTGCCCAGAACCTGCGAGGGCGGTGAGGCTCAGTAGCCCACGTAGCCGCTGCCGCCGTTCATCGCCTGGATGCCCGGGGTGTTGGACACGGAGCCGTAGCGGTCCACCGCGTAGCGCACGGCCGCGATGATGTTGTCCACCGGGTTGCGGATGTTGTCGTGACCCGGGAGCTTGAACGCGTCGAACGTCGGCTGGATGGTCTGCATCAGGCCGATGGAGGGGTGGCCGTCCTTCGCGTTCTGGTCCGTCAGGTTGATGGCGTTCGGGTTGCCGCTGGACTCGTGCTCGATGATCTTCGCGATGTCCTGGGGGTTCATCTTGTCCACCGGGACGCCCGCGGCCTTGAGGATCTCCATGGCCTGCTTGATCCAGTCACCCACCTCGCCCTTCGGCATGTCGCCCGTGGCGCCGGCCGACTGAGCGGAGTCCGCCTGGAACGAGTCACCCGCGCCGGACGCGCCGCCCGTGCCCGGCGTGCCGTCCTTGCTGGACGCACCGGACACGCCGGACGGGCCCTGGGCGCCGTCGACGCCGCCCGTGGCGGCATTGGCACCGCCCATGGTGGCCTGGAGCGTCTGGACGACCTGCTGGAGCTCCTTCACCACCTCGGTGAGCCCCTCCATGAACTGCTTGAACTGCGCGCCCTTCGCGGGGCCCGCGCTGAAGCCGTCCTGCTGGAACCGGGACGCGAAGCCCGACCCGGGCTTCTGGCAGCCACCGCCCTGCACGCGGCCAGCGGACATGGCCTCCGGGCTGAGACCGAGGTCCTGGGAGGGGATGCGGGAGGAAGAAGGGAGGCGGGGGGCGCCGGGCGCGATGACCATGGGGGTTTTCCTCGAGAGCTTGAGTGCTGCTGACGAGGAACACCTACAGCAGGGGACATGCCAACCCCTTGGCGGACATCCACCGCAAGCCAAGTGGTTGATGTCCTTGAGGAAGCGGGAGCCACGGTGGGGCGCACCGGGGCTCGTCCCTGGTGACTGGAGTCATCGGCGCACGAACCCCGGTCACCACCCGCGCTGCGTTCACCGGCGCCGGGCAGGGGCCTTCTTCTTCGCCACGGCCTTCTTCGCGGGCGCGGCCTGCTTCTTCGCCACCCGGGGCTGCTTCGTGGCCGCGGCCTTCTTCGTCCCGCGCGCGGGGCCATGCTTCTTCAGCTCGGCGGCGCCCTTCTTCGCGAGGCCTGCCTCCAGCGCGGGAGGCTTCCGGGCGCCCTTCTTCCCAGCGGGCTCACGCTTCGGAGGCCCTTCCCGGTTCACCGTCACGGCCCTTCCGGAGAACGCATCCCAGCTCTCCAGCGCACGCGTCCACCGGGCCAGCGTCTCCTCGCGAGCCTCCGCGTCCGGCAGTCCTTCCGCATGGAGCGCGACGGTGACGCCATGCACCGACGGCAGCACGCGAAGCTGCACGGTGCGAGCGCGGGGCCACTCGTCACGCTCCAGGCGCAGCCGGAGCTGCTGGGGCGGAACCCGGCGCACCACCTTGAGGCGCGTGCCGTCCGGAAGCGAGACCTGCTCCCCTTGCGTCAGCGGCTGCGAGCACGCGCCCACCCAGCGCACGAGTCCTGCCTCCTCGCCCCAGGCGGCCCAGGCCATCTCCGAGCCCACCGCGTACGAGCGCCGCACTCCTGCCTGATATCCACCATCCGCCGTCCGACCTGTCGACATTGACGCTCCTGGCTGACCCATCGTACACGCCGCTGTCCTGCCCCTGAAGCCGCGCTCCTCAGGGCGCGGCCACCCGTGACTGCCGCTCCCACTCCGCTGGCAGGCCGATGTCGAGGAACACCGGGAAGCGCAGCCCCGGGTACGCCGCCTCGATGCGCGCGCGGATGTGCTGCGCCGCCGTGTCCGTGAACGGCCCCTGGGGCTTCTCCGCCGCGACCTCCGCGATGACGCGCTCCAGGTACTGCCGTTCGCTCGCGAGCAGCCCCGCGTCGCCGGAAGGCCCCCGCCCCGGGTGCACCCACTTCGGGCGCAGCGCCTTCAGCTCCTCCAGCCGCTGGAGCCACTCCTCCGTGCGGCCCATCTCCAGCCAGCTGTGCGCGTCGTTCGCCACCAGGTCGCCGGGGAACACGTGCCCGTCGAACTCCACCACCACGTGCGCTTCGCTGCACCCCGCGCCCAGCACGTGCGCCTTCACCGTCACTCCGCCCGCGCTCAGCTCCGCCGTCTGGCTCCCGAAGCTGTCCGGCAGCGGCAGCGACGTCGGGTAGTCCGGCGCATAGCGCGCGCCGAACGCCCGCGTGCGCTTCTC
The DNA here is from genome assembly GCF_017302985.1 of Corallococcus macrosporus. Taxonomy (NCBI): domain Bacteria; kingdom Pseudomonadati; phylum Myxococcota; class Myxococcia; order Myxococcales; family Myxococcaceae; genus Corallococcus; species Corallococcus macrosporus. Next base: position 119,991 of record NZ_JAFIMU010000002.1, on the reverse strand, counting down.
GTGGATGGCCGGGATGGCCGCGCGCACCTGCTCGCTCGTCACCACGCGGATGCCGCGCTTGCGCAGCACGTCCGTGCCGTTGAACTTGTCCGGGTTGGCGTGCAGCACGATGGCCAGCTCCGCCTTCTTGCCCGTCACCGCCTCCGCCCAGGTGACGAACTCCTCCGCCGCGGACGGCAGGAACTGCGTGTCCACCAGGATGAGCCCCGTGGGCCCTTCAATCCAATAGGACGACGTGCTGAAGCCCCACGGAGACGACACGTAGGTCCCCACGCGCGCGTCCGCGTGCGAGGCCAGCGTCACCTGCGCCCCCTTCAGACGCGGCGGGGACGACGCACACCCCGAGGACAGAACGGCCAGCAGACCCAGGACGACGGCGGAACGGTGCAAGGCGGCCTCCGGAAGAAAGCGCGCCCTGCCTAATCGGCGGCGGTCCCGCTCGCAAGCCTCACCCCGCGCGCTGCAACCGGCGCTTGTACTTCTCACCCCAGTCCCGCAGCCCGATGAGCACCGGCTCCAGCGAACGGCCGAAGGCGGTGAGCTCGTACTCCACGCGCGGCGGCACCTGGGCGTAGACGGTGCGCTTCACCAGCCCGTCTTCCTCCAGCTCGCGCAACTGCAACGTCAGCATGCGCTGGCTGCAATTGGGCAGCCGCTTGCGCAGCTCACCGAAGCGGTGCGTGCCCTTCAGCAACCAGTACAGCACCACGCCCTTCCACCGTCCTCCAATGACGCCGAGGGACGCCTCCACCGCGCAGTTCGTGTTCGAGTCGTCGTCACGTTTGCGGCTCATGGTTACCTCTTTGTACGTACTGCCCAAACTTGTGCGTACTTGCGTGAAAATAACCGCAATCGTACCTCATGGGCCATGAACGTCCTCATCGTCTACGCCCATCCGGAACCCCGCTCGCTCAACGGCGCACTGAAGAACCTGGCGGTGCAACACCTGACGGCGCAAGGCCATGCGGTCCAGGTGTCGGACCTCTACGCCATGGGCTGGAAGGCCATCGCGGATGGCGAGGACTTCCTCACCTCCACCGCCGGAGAGCGGCTCTTCTACGAGCACGCGTCGAAGGCCGCCTACGCCAACGGCACCCAGACCGCGGACATCACCGCCGAGCAACAGAAGCTGCTCTGGGCCAACGCCGTCCTCTTCCAGTTCCCGTTGTGGTGGTTCTCCATGCCCGCCATCCTCAAGGGCTGGATCGACCGGGTCTTCGCCCTGGGCTTCGCGTACGGCGTGGGCGTGCATGGCGGCGACCGCTGGGGGGACCGCTACGGCGAGGGCACGCTCATGGGCCGCCGCGCCATGCTCTCCCTCACCATCGGCGGACGCGCGCCGCACTACACCGACCGGGGCGTCAACGGCGCCCTGGACGACCTGCTCTTCCCCATCGAGCACGGGGTGCTCTTCTATCCGGGGATGGACGTCCTGCCGTCCTTCACGGTCTACCAGTCCGACCGCATGAAGGAGGAGCAGTGGCCCGCCGTGGCGGAGGCCTTCAAGGCGCGGCTGGACGGCCTGTTCACCGACGCGCCCATCCCGTTCCGCAGGCAGAACGGCGGGCACTACGACACGCAGCAGGTGCTGAAGCCCGGGCTCGGCGAGGGCGCCTCCGGCACCCGCATCCACCGGGTGCGCGAGGGCGAACCCAAGCAGCGTCCGCTCACCCCGTGGGGCGGTACCCCGGCATGAGGAAGTTGTCGTGGTCCGCGTACGCGGGCGCGTCCGACTCGCCGGTGAAGGCGCGCAGGGCGCAGTACTCCGGATAGGACGCCTGGATGGTGACCTGGTCCCCCGCCTGGAGCACCACGTCCCCGTTGGGGTGCAGCGTCTCCGTGTCACCCCGGATGAGCGACAGCGCCAGGCCGCCGAAGCGGTCGCGCACCTGGGACACGTTCATCCCCGTCAGGCCGTCGCGCACCACGAACAGCGACACCACCATCAGGTGCTTGCCGATGCGGAACGAATGGATGAGCCGCGGATCCAACGCGGCCAGCGCCATGGCGGGCGCGGCCAGCGAGGAGCTGGACAGGGCCTCCGCCTTGAACGTGTCGCGCACCTTCGCGCCCAGGTCGTCGTCGAACAGGCGGATGACCACGCGGATGCCGGGGTTCAGCCGCCGCGCGTCCAGCGCGATGTTCAGGTTCGCCAGGTCGTCGTCCGTGGCGCAGACGATGGCGGACGCCTTCTTCACGTGCGTGCGCGGCAGGCACAGCGGGCTGCGCGTGTCGTCGATGAGCAGGGGCACGTTCTCGTCGCGCAGCGCGGACACGAACGTCGCGTCCTCGCGCTTCTCCACCACGACGACGTCCTTGCCCATCTCCCGCAGCTGCGTCACCACGCGGTAGCCCACGCGGCCCGCGCCGCACACCACGACGTGGCCCTTCATCGTTTCGGACACCACGGAGACCCACTCCTTGTCGTTCTTGTGCCGCGCGAAGAAGAGGTACGCGAAGCGCACCACGCCATCCACCACCAGCGCGATGCTGACCGGCGGGATGAGGATGTTGAGCAGCTCCACCAGCCAGTCGCTCACGTACGGCAGCGACGGCTGGCCGAAGAGCAGGAAGTAGACGTGGTGCAGCGCCTCTCCGTAGGAGATGCGGTCCCCGCCCGGCCCCACGTAGCGCCAGTGGTACAGGGCCGGCCCTAGCCCGAAGAGGACCACCGCCAGCACCAGCGTGCTGCGGAACCTCCGCGACAGCGCGCGCAGGTACCGCAGGTCCACCATCAGGCGCGCGGCGGGGCTCTTCATGCGCGGAGAGCTTAAGCCGCCGGGGTGATGTCCGTGGAGGCTTCCGCCTTCTCACGGCGCTTCTCGATGAGCCACACCGCCAGCACGCCCAGCTCGTAGCAGAGCAGCATGGGACCGGCCATGAGCGACAGGTTCACCACGTCACCCGTGGGCGTCAGCACCGCCGCCGCGATGAGGCACACCACGAACGCGTGGCGCTGATAGCGGAAGAGCCACTTCGACTGCACCACTCCGACGATGCCCAGGAGCGCCATCACCAGCGGCAGCTCGAAGATGACGCCGAAGGCGAGGATGAGCAGCAGCACCAGCGACAGCTGCTCGTTCATCGTCAGCATGGGCCGCGTCCAGCGCGCGGCCTCGGCATCCGCGTGGCCCTTGGCCAGCTCCTTCTGAAGCCGCCACAGGCCGGACATCTCCTCCGCGCGCGTGGGCGCCACGCCCGCGAGCAGGCTGGCCGCCTGGTCCATGGCGGCCTCCGACGCGACGTAGTCCTTCTTGCCGAAGGCCGTCACCGCCTCCACGCGCTTCTCCACCGCCTGGCGCAGCACGCCGCGCACGGAGACGCCCATCCCGTCCGACGCCGCGTCCAGCAGGTCGCCCAGGCCCTTGAGGCGCGCGGTGAGCTCCACGCTCTTCGCGGTCGCCACCTGCGGGTCCTTCACCTGGCCCTCGCCCACGGCGGTCAGCGCGGCGCTGGTCTCCTTGGCCACGTGGCCGGCGCGCTCCACCTCGCCAATGCGCAGGAAGCGCAGCGAGTCCTCGGCGCCCATGCGCGCCGTGTCCATGCGCTGCTCCAGGGCGAGCGTCTCCTCCTCGTTGAGGAGGAACTTGAACATGGAGGGCAGCACCAGGAAGTAACAGAACAGCGAGCCCACGATGAAGGCCACGGAGCCCAGCACCACGAAGGGCGACGCGTACTTGCGCTCCTCCGGGTAGAGCCCCGGCGCCACGAAGCCCCAGATCTGCCAGAGGATGACGGGCGTGGTGAGGAAGATGCCGCAGTACACGCCCACCTTCATCAGGACGTTGATCTCTTCGATGCCGGATGTGTAGACGAGCGAGCGCCCCTCCGGGGGCAGCGCGTCCAGCACCGGCCGCATCAACACGCCGAAGATGGGCTTGGCGAAGATGAGCGACACGGCGCCCAGCACGAGCACCGCGAGCGAGCACTTCACGAGCCGCGAGCGCAGCTCCGTGAGGTGCTCCGCCAGGCTCATGCGGAAGTCCGACAGGTCAACCCCTTGGCGGTTCAGGGCTCAGCTCCGTTTCGGCGCGTTGCGCGCCACCGTGCCCGGGATGGGGGCGAGTTGCGGAAGGCCGTTCTCGTCCTGCGCCGGCGCCGCATCCACCTTGGCTTCCGTGCCAGGAGCGGCGCCATCCACGGCGGCGGCCTCCGAAGGGGCGGGCACGTTCGCGGGGTCCAGCGTCGCGGTGAGCGCGGGGGCGGGCTCCGCCAGCACGTTGGGCGGGGACCCGTCCGGGAGCGAGGACGCGGCCAGCTCCGGCGGCGGGGACGGCACGCGCGTGCCTGGACGCGGCGGGGGCTCCGCGTTGAAGTCCTGGTCCATGGCGTAGAACTCGCGCTCCACGACGTTGCGGACATCGTCCGTCTGCCGGCGGAACTCGCGCATGAACTTGCCGATGGCCCGCGCCAGCTCAGGCAGCCGCTGGGGGCCGAGCACGATCAGCGCGGCCACCAGGATGAACACCATTTCGCCTGCGCCGATGTTGAACATGGGTCGTCGTCTTCCCCTGGAAGGGAACGTCCCGGGGTTATCGCGCCCACGGCGGGCCCGCGCAACCGTCAGCGACCGTCCAGCGTCCGGCCGGCCTCGTGTCCGGGAGGCGGGCGGCCGGGCACCCTCCTCCCTCTGGGGCACATTGCCCCATCAGGCGTGGGGGTTGGCCTGGGGCGACAGCGGCGCCGCCATCCCCTGGGCCGGGGGCACCGCCAGGGCCCGGGCCTGCTCACGCGAGCGCACCCGCGCCTCCACCACCCGCAGCATGACGGGCACCCCCACCGACAGCCCGATGGACACCCAGCCAATCGTGTCCATGCCGCCCAGCGTCCCGTCCGGCAGGTCCACCAGCAGGCGCGACGACAGGAAGGCCCCCAGCGCGGAGGCCATGTGCTGGGTGGCGGACTGCAGCGACATGAAGCGGGCGCGCACCGGGTTGTCCGGCACGCGCGAGGTGAGCGTGTTGTAGGCCACGTTGCGCACGCCCATGGCCAGCATGAAGACCATGAAGAGCACCGGGATGGGCAGCCACGCGGGGTAGTGCACGAAGCCCGCGTACGTGGTGACGGCCGCCAGCACCACGCCCACCGTGCCCACGCGGAAGGAGCCGAAGCGGTCCACCAGTGGCCCCGTCAGCCGCAGCGTGATGAAGCTCACGATGCCGCCCGCGAAGTAGAGGATCCACAGGTGGTCGCGCGGGTAGCCCAGGTTCTGCTGCACGTAGGCGGAGATGTTGGGGATGACGATGAAGCCGCTCATCATCACCAGCGCCGTCATCAGATAGGACAGCTGCACGTCGGAGTGGCCAATCAGCTCCCGCACGCCCGGGGCCCGCGCCGCGCTGCCTCCCGGCTTGAGGTGCCCACGCACCGGCGGCAGCAGCCACAGCGCGGCGCCCACCACCACCAGGCCCAGCGCCGCCACCACGAAGAAGGGCAGCCGCCAGCCGCCCACCTCCGCCACCTTCAGCGCCAGGGGTACGCCCAGCACGGAGGCCACGGAGAAGGACGCCATCACCGAGCCCAGCGCCCGGCCCCGGCGCTCCACCGGGATGAGGTCCGCGATGATGGACAGCGACAGCGCCGTCGCCGGCCCGCCGAAGATGCCCGCGCACACCCGCGCCAGCAGCAGCGTGGACAGCCCCAGCGCCAGGCCCCCCGCCGCGGTGGCCGCGACGAGCCCCAGCATGCACACGGCCAGCGCCTTGCGCCGGTCGAAGCGGTCCAGGAAGTAGCCGCCCAGCAGCCCCGCCACGCTCGCGGCGGCGGTGTAGCTGCCGCCAATGGTCCCGATGTGCGAGGACTCGATGCCCAGCCCCTTCGCGAAGTCCGGGCCCAGCGGCATCACCATCACGAAGTCGAGGATGTTGACGAACTGCACCGCGCCGATGAGCAGCACCACGGCGCGCTCGGACACGGGACGGGAGGGGGCGGCGGACTCGGACGACTCGGGCATGGAGGCCTTCGGGGACTCGCGGTGCGTCAGACGCGGAAGCGGCGGACCTCCGCGCGCAGGATCTCCGCCTGGCGCGTGAGGTTGTCGATGGCCTCTTCCAGCTGGCGCACCGAGCGCGTCTGGTGCTCGGACACGCCCTTGATGGTCTCCACCGCCTTGAGCACCTGCTCGCTGCCCTTGGTCTGCTCCTTCTGGGCGCGGTTCAGGTGGGTGACCATCTCGTTGATGCTCTCGATGGAGCGGGTGATCTGCTTGCTGCCGTGCGCCTGCTCCTGGCTGGAGCGCTGCACGTGCTGGGTGAGCGTCTTCATCCGCTCCGCGCTCTTCATGTTCTGCTCGCCGCCGCGGGCCTGCTCGTTGGAGGCCTGGCTGATCATCGACACGGTGGCGGAGATGCGGTGGATGGCGGCCGTCACCTGCTTGCTGCCGCGCGCCTGCTCCACGGTGGCGCGGGCAATGGCCTTCACCATCTGCGTGGACTTCTGGGTGCTGTCGTTGATCTTCCGCAGGGCGCCTTCCGCCTCGCGGCCCAGCTGCACGCCCTCCTCCACGCTCTTGACGCCCTGGTTCATCACCACCACGGCGTTGCGGCTCTCCTCCTGCACGCCGCGGATGAGCTCGGCGATCTCCTTGGTGGACGCGCCGGTGCGCTCGGCCAGGTCCTTGATCTCCTCGGCCACCACCGCGAAGCCCTTGCCGTGCTCGCCCGCCTGCGCGGCGATGATGGCGGCGTTGAGGGCCAGGAGGTTCGTCTGCTCCGCCACGTCGTCGATGACGTTGAGGATGTTGCCAATCTCGCTGATGCGCCGGCCCAGGCTGTCGATGACGCCCGCGGCGGTGCGGCTGGTCTCCTTGATGCGGTCGATGCCGGAGAGCGTCTTGCGCAGGGCCTCCACGCCGGTCTGCGCGTCCTCGAAGACCTGCTCGGACAGGCGGGCCGTCTCGTTGGCGTTGGCGTCGACCTGACCGATGGCGGCGTCCATCTGGCTGATGGCGGAGGACGTGTCCTCGGTGGACGCGGAGAGGTCCTCGATGTTCTTCGCCACCTCCTTGATGGAGTACGTCATCTCCTCGATGGCGCTGGTGGTCTCCTCCACGCTGGCGGCCATGGCCTGGACGTTCTCCGCCACCTCGTCGTTGGTGGCGGCCATCTCCATGATGGAGGAGCTGCTCTCCTCCGCGCTCTGGTAGAGGACCTCCACGTTCTCCGCGATGCCGCGCAAGGAGGCCATCATCTCCACCATGGAGGAGGACGTCTCCTCCACGCGTGACTGCACGGTGCCCGCGCCGGAGGACACGGTGGTGCCGGTGCGGTGGATCTGCTCGATGACGCCGGCCACCACGTCGGACACGCCGCGCACGCGGCCCAGCGTGTCGCGCCAGGACTGGGCCATGCGGTTGAGGGCTTCGGCCAATTGGCCCAGCTCGTCCTTGCTGTTGCGCACCTCCGCGCGGCCGGTGAGGTCGGCTTCCGCCAGCTTGCGCGCCATGGACATCATCGCGTCCAGCGGGTGGAGGATGAACGCGCGCGAGATGAGGAACGCCGTCAGGAGGAAGAGCACCAGGCCCACGACGAAGGCCAGCAGCACCGTGTGGCGCAGGGACTCGAGCACGCCCGCCAGCCGGGCCCCGGCCACCACCACGACGACCTCACCGGGCACGTCGTCCGCGAGCAACACCGGCTCGGACACGGCCCAGTCCTTGGAGTCGAAGTGCGTCTCCGTCAGCGGAGGCAAGGGGCGCGACTTGAGGCGCTCCTCCAGGCCCTGGGTGAACCACTGGGGCGGCGTCGCGGGGTAGGTGGCACGGGGCACGCCCTGGGCATCCAGGACGGCGATGACGCTGAAGTCGTCATCCTCCAGGTAGAGCCCTTCCAGGTTGGGGACCGGTTGGGTCTTCGCCTGCTTTTCGACCAGGGCCTTGACCTCCTTGGCCTTGTTCTGGGCATGGAGCGCCATGCGCTCCCTCAGGTGGTTGTCCACCTGGAGGGGAACGACGAAGTAGAGCGTCCCGAGGATGACGGCCAGCGCGAGACCGAACGAACCCAGGAGGATGCCCCGGAGACCGGGTTTCTTGAGGCGACGTGGCAAGGCCGGCCCACTGTAGGGAGGGCGGCCCGTCCGGGCAAGGAACGGACTTCCCCGCCTGTCAGGGCCGGACGCTGGGCTCCCGGAGGGAGGATGCGTAAGGTCCAGGGGATGACCGCGACGCTGCTGCTCACCGACCCGCTCTTCCTCCAGCACGAAGCCGGTGAGGGCCACCCCGAGTCGCCCGCCCGCCTGCGGCGCATCCTCCAGATGCTGGCGCGCAACCCCGTCGAGGGCACGGCGATGGCGCAGCCCCGCTCCGCCACGGACGCGGAGATCCTCGCGGTGCACACCCCGGCGCACCTCGAAGCGATGGAGAGGCTGGGGGGCCGCTTCGAGCGCATCGACGAGGACACGGCGGTGTCGCCGGACAGCATCGACGCGGCGCGGTTGGCGGCGGGCGCGGCGGTGCAGGCCGTGGAGCAGGTGATGGCGGGGCACGCGAGGAACGCGTTCGCACTGGTGCGTCCGCCCGGCCACCACGCGGAGCCGGACCGGGCGATGGGCTTCTGCCTCTACAACAACGTCGCCATCGCGGCGGAGGCTGGACGGCGGCTGGGGGCCGGGCGCGTGCTGGTGCTGGACTGGGACGTGCACCACGGCAACGGCACGCAGGCGGCGTTCTGGGGGCGGCGGGACGTGATGTACCAGTCGGTGCACCAGTTCCCCTACTACCCGGGCAGCGGCGCGGCGCCGGAGGTGGGCCGGGGAGAGGGCCAGGGCTTCACGGTCAACTGCGGCCTGCCGGGCGGCAACACGGACGCGGACTACGGGATGATCTTCCAGGAGCTGCTGCTCCCGGTGGCGCAGGCGTACCGGCCGGACCTGGTGCTGGTGTCCGCGGGGTTCGACCCGCACCGCGCGGATCCGATTGGCGGCATGGACGTCACCGAGCGCGGCTTCGCGGCGATGTGCACGGCGGTGCGCAAGCTGGCGGAGGAGGTCTCCGGCGGCAAGCTGGTGCTGGTGCTGGAGGGAGGCTATTCGCTGGAGGGCCTGTCGAACTCCGTGCACGCGTGCATCGAGGTGCTGGCGGGGCGCGATGACAGCTTCGCGTCCGGAGCCACCAACGCGGACGCGAGGGCCGCGCTGGCCACGAGCCGTGAAGCGCTCAAGCCGTACTGGGCCAGCGTGCGCTGACGAGGTGTTTCAGTACAGCCCGCCGCTGGCCAGCGTGATGCCGGAGAGCTCCAGCAGGAACGCGCCCAGGGCACGGATGGAGCGCTCGGGGCCCTCGGGGTCGGGGCTGTGGATGCTCAGCACGCGGTAGTGCCCTTCCCGCCCTCCCTCGAGCAGCCACTCCGACCCGTCCAGGTAGACGCGGCCGCTCGACGAGAAGAAGCGATTCAGGGACCAGAAGCGGGCTGCGTCCAGATGCTGTTGCACGGCCTGCCACTGGGTGGGCGTGAGCAGGATGCGCCGGTCGACGGTCAGCAACCCTTCTTCCATGCCGGACACCTTCACGTGCAGGGAGTGGACGGGGCCCCGGCGCTCGATGCGGATGACGAAGGACTCACGGGAAGAAGGGATCCACGTGAAGCGGTAGACCTCGCTGCCGGGTGCCAGGGGCAGCAGCGGCCCTTCCTTCAAGGCCCGCAGCATGCCGGAGCACCAGCAGTGCATGAACTCCTGCCTATGCGCGTCGAGGAACTCCGCCTCCAGACCGGGCCACAGCGCCAGGGCAAAAGCCCCTCGCGGAAAGGCATCGGGCATGTCGGCCGGCCACGCGGTGCCGCAGGGTCCGCTGCTCGGGAATCCTTCTTCGATGAAACCCAGAGGCGGATCCGCCCGCGGCCGCACCGTGGTGCAGGCCCCCAGCAGCAGTCCCAAGGCAGCGATGGCGGATGCCTTCAAGCCCCCTCCTCTTCAAGCCGCTCAGTACGGCGTGTCATCGGTCACGGGGATGCCGGACAGCTCCACCAGGAACGCTCCCAGGTCGTGAAAGGGCCCTGTACGCCCGTCAGGGCCATGAACGCCGATGTCCAGCGCCCGGTAGCGTCCCTGTCGGCCTCCTTCGAACAGCCAAGAGGCGCCGTCGCTGGCATACACGGAGTGAGGGAGGGTGAAGCGCTCCAGCGTCCAGAAGCCGGCCTGCTCTAGCCGCTGCTGGAGTGCCTCCCACTGGGTGGGCGTAAGCAGGACGCGCCGGTCCATGGACAAGGCGCCGTCGGCAGTCCCTTCAACCTTGACGTGCAGGGAGTGGATGTTCCCCCAGTGCTCGACGCGAATGACCCTGTTCCCGTGGAACGAGGGGATCCAGGTGAAGCGGTAGACCTCCTTGTCCGGATCCAGGGGCAGCAGCGAGGCCTCCTCCAAGGCCAGGAGCTTGTACGAGAGCCAGCACTGCGTACGGTCCCGCGCATTCTGCTCCCGCTGACGCCTGTCGGGGTCCCGCGTCAGGCGCTGGGTGAGGGCTCCTTGAGGAAGCAGGTCGGGCCAGCTCACTCCCTTCTCGGTGTGGCACGTGCGGGTGCCCAGGCGGTCGGTCTTGACGATGCTCGACTCCGTCTCCTCCTCTGGGAGCGTGGCCAGCGACTCCGGCGGATGCGCCGTGGTGCAGGCCCCGAGCAGCAGCAGTCCCAACGCAGTGATGGCGGATGCCTTCATGGGTCCCAGACAGTCCCTGCTCAATCCTCGCGGAACAGCAGTGCTTTCAGCGTGGCAGAGAGTACCTGCTCCGCGTTCCCGACGGGTTCAGCCCACCGTGCCGCCACCATGCCGTCCGGGCGCACGAGGCAGGCGCCGCCGTCCCCTACCCCATACGCTTGCTGCCAGCCTTGGACCACGTGGACCCGCAGCGGCATGCGCTCCGCGCCGCGCCACGCCTCACTTCCCGCGAGCAGGACGAAGCCGTTGCCGAAGAGGTCCAGCGTCGACTTGCGGTCCTCCAGCCAGACGTGCGGCGCGCGCGTGCCGGGTTCCCCCGTGGGGACGAACGTCTTCGGCAGCGGCGGCCCTTCACCATAGCGGTAGCCGAGGGTGACGGCATCGTCGTCGACAATCACCTCACCCTCCGGAAGCGCCTGCTTCATCATCTGCAGGGAGAGCAGCGCGGCCTGGCTCGCGATGGCTGCCGCCACGGGCCTTCGCTCCGCGTCGTAGGTGTCCAGCAACGCGGGGCCCGCGTGGCCGTTCAACACCGCGGCCAGCTTCCAGGCGAGGTCCGCCGCGTCGTGGATGCCGGTGTTGGCGCCAAAGCCTCCCGTGGGCGGCATCTGGTGCACGGCGTCTCCCGCGAGGAAGACCCGGCCTGAACTGAACCGCTCCGCGACCCGCTCCGCCGCTTCCCACACGAACGTTCCGTGGAACGTGGGCTTCAGGTCCGGGATGCCCGTGACGGTGCGCAGCCGCTGCGTCCACCGGGCTTCCGTGAAGTCGGCGGCCGTCTCACGGGCGATGTCGATGCGGGTCGCGTGGAGCCACCGGTCCTTCACGTCCGTGGCCACGAGGACGCCGCCCGCCTCCGGATGCGTGAGCACCGCGAAGCCCAGCGGCACCTCGCGCTGCACGGACGAGAGGTCGGCGTCGAAGAGGGTGGAGATGTTGTGGCCAAAGGAACCCCTGCCCTTCTGACCGATGCCCAGCGCCTCGCGCACCGGGCTGCGCACCCCGTCCGCGCCAATGAGATACGCCGCCTCCACGGTGGACACCGCCCCCGTGTCGCGGTCGAGCACCGTGGCCCGCACGCCCTGCGCATCCTGCGTGAAGCCCGTCAGCTCCTGCCGGAAGCGCACCTCCACGCCCAGGCTCCTCACGGCCTTCAGGAGGATGGGCTCCAGCCGGTCCTGCCCCAGGAAGACCATCGGGCGCGGGCTGAGGTCCAGCCGCTGGGTGGAGACCGTCCGCGTCTTCCACGAATGCACCGGCCCCGCGAGCGTGGCGGCCACCAGCTCTCCGATGACCGTGCCCTCGGGGACGGCGCCGGCCCGCTCCACCTCCTCGCCCGCGCACGTGGACCGCAGCAACTCCAACGTGCGCGCATGGAAGCCGCGTGCACGCGGATGGAGCGACGTGCCCGCGTGCTTCTCGACAACCCGCGCGCGCACGCCGTGATGCGCGAGGAACAACGCGGTCGACAGCCCCACGAGCCTGCCGCCGACGATGAGCACGGGAACCGGATGCACCTGCGAGGGATGGGCTTGCATGCCCGGAGACATAGCGCCCGGCCGCCCCCGGGTCTTGGCGCAACGGGTGGTCCATCCGGCGAATCGTGACTCGCTCCGTGCGGTGCTACCTTCCACCGCATGAGCGAGGCAGCACACCGGCCCCTCTTCCACCTGCGCCGCGCCTTCGCGGGGAGCCGCGTCGGCCGGGGCCCCAAGCACGCCAACCAGTCCTTCGAGCTGACCTGGGTCCAGCAGGGCCACATCCAGTTCGACCTGGGGCGCTCCACGCTCGACGCGGCGGCGGGCACGTGCGTCGTCCTCACCGACGACGGGGAGAACACCCCCGTGGTTCGGGCCGCGGTGCTCCACCAGCTCTGGCTGCCCGGGACGTGGCTGGAGGAGGCGGCCGGCGCCCTGGGCCCTCGCGCGAGCGTGCCCCGGTTCTCCGCCGTCCACCCCGCGGACTCACGCCTCACCGCGCACATCCGGCTGGTGATGGAAGAGATTGAGAGCGGTGTCCCCGCGAGCGACCCGGGCCTGGGCGCGCTGATGGACTCGCTGCTGTACGGGCTCGTGCGCGGGAGCGCTCCGGAGCGTCAGCACCGTCAGCGGGACGCGCGCATCCAGCGGGCCCTGGAGCGCATCGCGGGGGAGTACGCGGACGCGCTGCGCGTGGAGGACCTGGCCGAAGCCGCGGGCATGTGCCGCTACTCCTTCCTGCGCGCCTTCCGCGCCAGCGTGGGCGAGAGCCCCTACCAGTACCTCCAGGGCTTCCGGCTGGAGCGCGCGGCGGAGCGGATCCGGCTGCGGCGGGACGCCTCCGTGCTGGAGACCGCGCTCGCCTGCGGCTTCGGAGACCCGGGCCGCTTCGCCCGGGCCTTCCGTGCGCGCTTCGGCTGCGCACCCCGCGAGTACCGCGCGCGTCACTCCGGGTGACGCGGCGGCCCTACCCGCCGGACTGGCGGCCTTCGATGGCGCACAGGAGCACCGCCGCGGCGATGCCCAGGCGCCGGTCCAGCCGGCGCTGCGTGTCCATGGAGAAGTCCAAATCAATCTTCTGGATGAACGGGTTGAAGTGCTGCCGGAAGCTGAGCACCTGCTCGCCGCCCAGCGTCCCGGTGAAGGTCTGCGGCAGGAGGTTGGTGAGGAAGCGCCGCACGAGCGCCAGCAGCATGCTGTCCTCTTCAATCCGCCCCACCTCCTGGCCGTCCACGTCCAGCACCAGCCAGGTGTCGCGCAGCATGGAGCTCAGGGCCTTGCGGCGCAGCGCGCCCACGCGCTCGCCCGTGGCCGCGTCGGTGACGTCGTAGGTGGCGCCGAAGTCCAGGATGCTGCGCGCCTGGATGGTGAGGAGCTCCTCCTGCATGTCCTCGCCGCTGTAGATGCGCAGGTCCTCCTTCAGCTTGAAGGCCTTCATCTTCGAGTAGAAGGCGACGTTGCCCGCCTCGTCGTAGATGTGGAACGCGCCGCCGAAGAGCTTGAAGAACTTTCGGCGGATCATGAAGCGGGTCTGACCGAAACGGCCGTGGGCCAGCTCGCTGCGGGAACGGGTCTGGATGGCGGAGGACATGCCCCCCTTCTAGCAGGCCTACTTGATGCCCTGCTTCGCCTTCATCTCCGCCGCGGCCTTCTGCGCGGTGGCGTGGATGTTGTCGAACTGGGCGCGGTACACGTCCGAGTGGCTCTTGCCCGTCTTGGCGTCCGGGACGTTCTGGCGGTCCCAGTAGCTCTTGAAGCTGGGGTCCGAGCCCTCCAGGCGCTTGCCGAAGCGGTCCATCTCCTTGGGCCAGCCCTGGTTGTCGATGCCGTGCTTCATCACGTCATGGTGGCGCTTGATGCCGTCGTACTCGATGCGCTCCATGCCCATGGCGAAGTTCTCCCGCCGGGCGTTCAGGTCGCCGCCGAAGGTCTGCTTGCCCAGCGCGCCGTTGAGCTCGTTGCGGAAGGCGTCGCTCGTGACCTTGCTGAACTTCTTCTGCTGCGCCACGTTGGTGGCCTCGAAGGCCATGACGCTGGCGCGCTTGGGACCCGTGAGGTCCGGCCGCAGGCCGATCTGGTTGTCCTTCGTGTAGAACATGCCGCCGTGGACCTGGTCCTTGGTGACGACATTGACCGGCTTGCCACCAGAGGCGGCCGCGGCGTCATTCACCAGCGCGGCGTACTTCGGGTTCTTCAGCATCTCCTCGTGCGCCATCTTGTCGTAGACGGCGTGCATCGAGGGGTCCGTGGTCGGCTTCTTCACCGGCGGCTGCGGCGTGGCATCAGGCCCCTGGGTCCGCTGCTTCTTCAGCGGAGGCCCCTCCACCGTGGGCTTGCGGATGGTGGAGGTGAGTTCGTCGTGCTTGCGCTTCACCGGCAGCGAGGGGCCTGAGCCGGACCTGGAGATTCCGCGGGGCATGGGGGCGCTCCTGAGGGGGGAACTGGAAGCGCAGGATAACGCGGGGCGCCCGCGTCCGGACACGCCGCGTCACACACGGCGTGTCCGAACTTCAAACATCCATCAGTAGCAGAGGTAGTTGTCGCCCCAGGCGTGGGGGTCCGACGGCTCGAACATGAGCGTGCAGAGCTTGCCCGGGATGGGACCCGCCCACGACCAGGAGAAATGCAGCGGGCTGTTCGTCGGCACGCAGAGGTAGTTGTCGTGCCACGTGTGCTCGGCGGGCTCGGACGGCTCGGTGACCTGCGTGCAGCGCATGCCGGCGATGGGGCCCGCGTAGCTCCACTGGATGCCGTGGTCCACCGGGGAGCACAGGTAGTTGTCATCCCACGTGTCCGGGTCCAGCGCCTCGTACACGTGGGTGCAGTACTGGCCGGGGATGGAGCCCGCGGAGGACCAGGTGAAGTGCGGCAACGCCTGGAGGGCCTGGCGCAGGTTGGGCAGCGGGCCGATGTTGCGCGCATCCGCCGCCTGCGCCGTGCCCGTGCTGGCCAGCAGGCCGCGCAGGGTGCGCGGGTCGAGCGAACCCACGCCGCGGCCACTCGCCACGCCCAGGAGGCTCAGCGCCGAGCCGGCGACGATGGGCGCCGCGCTGGACGTGCCGCCGAAGGTGCTCGTGTAATACTGGTCCTCGCCAAAGCTGAACAGATCGCCGTAGCCCATGGACGCGACGCCCTCACCCCAGCCGTGCACGTCCACGCGCGAGCCGAAGTTCGTCCAGCACATGGGGACGCGCGTGGTGGCGGTGCTCGCGCCCACCACGATGGCGCCCGAGTCGCGCATGTTGCGGTTGAAGGCGCCGCCGTAGGCCGCCTCATCCAGGTTGACGCTGCCGTTGCCCGCCGCCTCCACCACGGTGACGCCGTTCGCCGTGGCCGTGGCGATGGCGTCGTAGTTGGCCTGCCAGTACTCCACCGCGATGAAGTTGCACTGGTCCTGGTTGCAGGTACACGGCGTGCTGTCCGCCGGACCTAGCATGTGCAGTTCAATCAGGATGACGCCGCCAGGTTCCACCGCCGCCGCCGCGTTGGAGATGGCGGCGGCGGTCCCCTGCAGGTACGACGACACGCCCGCCGTCGCGCCGTGCGCGATGCCCGTCACGCCGTAGCCGTTGGCCGTGCCCACGACCTCCCCCAGCACCGCGGTGCCGTGGTTGCGCCAGATGAGGTCGGTGTGCGGCGTGCCCATCTGGATGAAGAGGGGAGGCATGTCCTCGTGGGTGGTGCGCCAGTCCCCTTCGATGTCCACGAAGAAGATGCCCGCGCCGTTGCCACCGGCCAGGGTCCAGGCATAGCGCGCGTCCACGCCAATGGGGGCCGCGTTGAGGTAGCCCTGGTTGCCCACGTACTGCGGCGTCGTGGGAGGGATGTCCCCCGCCGCGAGCAGGCCGCGCAGCACGGGCTCCATGCCGAAGTTCACCATGGCGGGCTCGGCGGGAGGCTCCGCGTAGGCAATCTCCACGCTGTCCAGCGCGTTGAGCGAAGCGACCAGCTCCGCCACGCGCTCCGCGGTGGTGCCCGGCACGAGCGGCACCGCGTAGTACAGGTCGAGGTCCGCCAGCTGGCGGCCACTCCGGGATTCACCCAGCGACTTGCGAAGCGCCAGCGCGGGCTCGTCCTCCGTGAAGAGGCGGCGGAGGGAGGAGGCACGGGGCGCGCGCTCCAGCAGGGCCTGCGCGGCCTTCACGTCCCCCTCGAGCCGGGCCTCGGACAGTCCCCGTCCCGCCAGCAGCGAGCGCTCGGCCCCGGAGCGCTCCGCGGCCAGCATGGAATATATCGAAACCGTAAATCCATTAATCCTTGCGCCGCTCGTGCTGCTGGAACGCTCCCAGTTGGGCCGCCAGTGCGCGCTGGAACGCGGGCCGCGCCTCGCAGCGTTCCTTGTAGGCCTTGAGCGTGGGATGGGCGTCGAGCACGTCCGTGTGCCGCAGGATGCGCAGCACCGTGGTCATCATCAGGTCCCCCACGGTGAAGCGGTCCTCCAGGTACGGGCGGTCCCCCAGCCACGAGGCCAGCTCGCCCAGGCGCTGGTGGATGTTCTTCACCACGTCGGGACGGTGGAGCTTCGCCCACTCGGCATCCGGGACGAAGAGGTCGATCTCCGCGAGCTGCTGGATGTGGATCTCCAGCGAGTTCAGCGCCGCGAACAACCACGAGAGCGCACGCGCCCGGCCCGCCTCGTCCGTGGGGAGGAGCACGTCGCTCTTCAATGCGATGTGGACCAGGATGGCGCCCGACTCGAACAGGGTCAGGCCGTCCTGCTCGAACACCGGCACCTGCCCGAAGGGCTGCTGCATGCGGTAGTCCGCCGAGCGCTGGACCTCCCTGTCAATCAGCCTCGACTGATACGGCAGGCCCGCCTCCTCCAGCGCCCACCGCACGCGGAGGTCGCGGACCAGGCCCTGCGCGAACGGCGGCACCCACTTGAAAGCACTGACGGTGATCATGCCTGGCAGCCTCCCGTTACTCCGGTAGGCATGACCAGCGTCATGTTTGTTCTTCCATCGGATGCGAGCAGGAGCACAAGCCATGGACGCCGCCGTCCGCCCCTGCCGGCAGGACGATGGCCGCGACCAGCCGGGTGGGCACTTCGTGGCCATGGGAGAAGACCCGCGTCCGTCGGCTGGCGCTTCGTGGCTCGCTCGCGTCAGCCCGTTCCTCGCCTCGCTGCGGGGCTATGACCGGTCGCGCCTGAAGAAGGACCTGGTGGGCGCGCTCACGGTGACGGCGCTGCACATCCCGGAGGGCATGGCGTACGCGCAGCTCGCCGGGCTGCCCCCTCAGGCGGCGCTGTACTCCACCCCCGCGGCGCTGGCGCTCTACGCGCTGTTCGGCAGCTCGCGGCAGCTCATCATCGCGGTGTCCGCGAGCGTGTCGGTGCTCT
This sequence comes from Corallococcus macrosporus, assembly GCF_017302985.1. Classification (NCBI taxonomy): domain Bacteria; kingdom Pseudomonadati; phylum Myxococcota; class Myxococcia; order Myxococcales; family Myxococcaceae; genus Corallococcus; species Corallococcus macrosporus. The sequence continues at coordinate 102,525 of NZ_JAFIMU010000002.1, read as the reverse complement.
CCGCGGCCACGGTGGGCGCAATGGCGCAGCAGGGCTCCCCGCGCTTCGTGGCGCTCACGGCCGCGCTGGCGCTGATGGCGGGCGCGGTGGCCGCGCTGGCGGGCGTGCTGAAGCTGGGCCGCGTGGCGCAGTTCTTCTCCGCCTCCGTGCTCAGCGGCTTCGTGTTCGGGCTGGCGCTCATCATCGCCATCAAGCAGGTGCCGAAGCTGCTGGGCATCGAGGGCGCGAAGGGCGGCTTCTTCGAGCGGCTGGGCTTCATCCTCTCCCACCTGGGCCAGACGCACGCGCTGACGCTCGCGGTGGGGGCGGCGAGCATCGCGGCGCTGCTGCTCCTGGCGCGGGTGTCGCGGCGCATCCCCGCCGCGCTCGCGGTGCTGGTGGTGGGCATCGCCGTGTCCTCGTGGCTGCACCTGGACGCGAAGGGGGTGGCCATCGTGGGACACATTCCCGCGGGACTGGTGCCGCCCCAGGTGCCGGACGTGGGCTTCGGGGACCTGATGAAGCTGTTGCCGGGAGCCTGCGGCATCGCGCTGGTGGCGTTCGCGGAGGCGATTGGCCCCGCGCGCATGTTCGCCGCGAAGCATGGGTACGAAGTGGACCCCAACCGCGAGCTGGTGGGCCTGGGCGCGGCGAACCTGGGCGGCGGGCTGTTCCGGGGCTTCGGCATGGGGTGCAGCCTGTCCAAGTCCGCCGCGAATGATCAGGCGGGCTCCACGACGCAGGTGTCGTCGCTGGTGACCGCAGGGCTGACGCTGCTGGTGGCGCTGTTCCTCACGGGCCTGTTCCGCGCGCTGCCGGAGGCGACGCTCGGCGCCATCGTGGTGGTGGCCATCCTGGGGATGATGGATGTGAAGGAGATGGTGCGGCTGGCGAGGATGCGCCGGGCGGACTTCGTGGGCGCGGCGGTGGCGCTCGTGGGTGTGCTGGCCTTCGACGTGCTGCCCGGGTTGCTCATCGCGGTGGGCCTGTCGCTGTTCCTCACCGTGTACCGCGCCAGCCGGCCGCGCCTGAGCGAGCTGGGGCGGGTGCCGGGGACGCTGGACCTGGCGGCCACGCACCGGGAGTCCTCGGCCATCACCCTGCCCGGCCTGCACGTCTTCCGGCCGGAAGAAGGGCTGTTCTTCGCCAACGCGACGTCACTGCGGGACGAAGTGCTCTCGCGCGTGCGCGACGCGAAGGTGCCGGTGCGCGAGGTGTTGCTGGACCTGGAGCTGACGGACGACCTGGACGTGCCGGGCGCGGACATGCTGGCCGGGCTGCACGAGGACCTGTCGAACCGGGGCATCACGCTGTCACTGGCCCGGGTGCACGCACCGGCGCAGCGGCTGCTGGAGCGCACGGGCGTCCTGGCGAAGGTGGGCCGGGAGCACGTCCATCCGCACGTGCGAGCAGGCGTGGAGGCGTGGATGGTCCGTCACGAATCCCAGGCCTGGCAGGAGTGGCGCCTCATCCAGGACGGCCTGTACCTGGTGCGCTCGCGCGTGGACGAAGCGGGCGCGGCGCTGCACGGCGAGGAGCGCTACCGGCAGGAGGAGCTGCTCGTGCGGCTGGATGACGCGGACACGCGGATGCAGGAGCTGCTGCGGCACCTGCCCCATCCACCGGCCGATGACGAGGGGCCCTCCGGGTCAAGACATTGAGCAGTCCCACGCAAGGAGGTCGTTCATGGCGAGCAAGGCGAAGCCCTCGGGCAACGGACACGGCAATGGCCACGGGAAGCCGGCGAAGCAGAAGCCCAACATCCTGGTCATCTGGGGAGACGACATCGGCTTCTGGAACGTCAGCGCCTACAACCGGGGGATGATGGGCTACCGCACGCCCAACATCGACCGCATCGCGAAGGAAGGCGCGCTGATGACGGACTGCTACGGCCAGCAGAGCTGCACCGCGGGCCGCGCGGCGTTCATCACCGGCATGAACCCGCTGCGCACGGGGCTCACCACCATTGGCATGCCGGGCGCGAAGTACGGCCTGCAGGACTCCGACCCCACCATCGCGGAGCTGCTCAAGCCGCTGGGCTACACCTGCGGCCAGTTCGGCAAGAACCACCTGGGCGACTCCAATCCCTACCTGCCCACGGTGCACGGCTTCGACGAGTTCTTCGGCAACCTCTACCACCTCAACGCGGAGAACGAGCCCGAGTGCCCGGACTACCCCAAGGACCCGGCCTTCAAGGCGAGGTTCGGCCCGCGCGGCGTGCTGCACGCCTGGGCCACCGAGCGCAATGACGCCACCGAGGATCCGCGCTGGGGCGTGGTGGGCCACCAGCGCATCGAGGACACAGGTCCGCTCACGAAGAAGCGCATGGAGACGGTGGACGGCGAGTTCCTGGAGGGGGCGCTGGACTTCATGGAGCGCTCCGTGAAGGAGGGCAAGCCGTTCTTCCTTTGGCACAACACCACGCGCACGCACGTGTGGACGTTCCTCCAGGAGAAGTACCGCAACGCGACGGGCTACGGCCTCTACGCGGACGCGATGCGGGAGCTGGACGACATCGTCGGCGCGCTGCTCGCGAAGCTGGACGAGCTGGGCATCGCGGACAACACCCTGGTGGTCTTCTCCACCGACAACGGCGTGGAGAAGATGGGCTGGCCGGACGGAGGCAACAGCCCGTTCCGCGGGGAGAAGGGCTCGACGTGGGAGGGCGGCGTGCGGGTGCCCTGCGTGGTGCGCTGGCCGGGCGTGGTGGAGCCCGGGCGCGTCATCAACGACATCTTCGCGCACGAGGACTGGATGCCCACCCTGGTGGCCGCCGCGGGCGGGCCCACCGACCTGGTGGAGCAGTGCAAGCAGGGCTACACGGCCGGGTCCAAGACCTTCCGGGTCCACCTGGATGGGTACGACCAGACAGGCCTGCTGGCGGGCTCGGAGGAGGGGCGCCGCGACCGGTTCATCTACGTGCTCGACAGCGGGGACCTGGCGGCCGTCCGGTACAAGGACTGGAAGATCATCTTCAGCTACCAGGATGGTGAGGGGCCGGACATGTGGTTCAGCGGCAAGCGCTTCAACCCGGCGTGGCCCTACCTCATCAACCTGCGCTCGGATCCCTTCGAGTACGGACCGCACTCCGGCCTGTACACGTCGTGGTACGGCGAGCGCATGTTCACGTTCGTGCCGGCGCAGGCGCTGGTGAAGGAGTTCGCGGAGAGCCTCATCGACTACCCGCCCAGCCAGGCCCCGGGCAGCTTGAGCATCGGGCCGCTCAAGGAGCGCGTGAAGAAGAAGATGGCGGAGGCGCTCCAGAACAAGCAGGAGCCCAGCATCGGGGACCAGGTCATGTCGCTGGCCAACGAGGTGGAGCAACTCCTCCACCGCGTCCATCAGTCGCACCAGTAGCGCACGGCGACCGCCACCGTCGGATGCAGCTTCAACGGCGGTGGCGGTGTTGCGCCTACTTCAGAGCTGGAGGCCCCAACTCCTCTGGAAGGGGCGTCCGAAGGAACTTCAGTCCCTTGGGCAGCTGGATGACCTGGAAGCCCTTCCCCTCAATCCTGACGAGCGCACCATCCACTGCTTCTCCACCGGCGAGCCACGCATCCGCCTCCGCCTGGGTCACGAACTCCTTCGCAAGGGGGACATGCGCCGAGGGATCGGAGAACTCGCGATGGTACTCGAGAAATCCATCCAGCTTCTTGATGCGGCGAAGGTAGAGCAGCGAAACAGCCGCGAGCTGGACAGCGGCTTCTTCCTTCGAACCGGGCGGATAGCTCTTGCTCACGGCGTCCAGGATCCTCAGCGTCGACTCCATCTCAAATTCGTTGGGAGCAGTCATGGCCTCGTCCTGTTCGCGGTCACTAAAGCGCAAGTGGAGCGAGAATCAACGCGCCTGATCCTCCAGTGGCGACGACGAACGCGACGCCCGCGATGACGACGACGGTCCCCATCGCCACCTCCGACCGGTGCGTCCGCAACCAATCCAGCGCGGCCTCGATGTTCGAGAACCGAAGCTCCTGGACGTCGCCCTTCTTCGGGGCTCGCTCCAGTGCCTGGATGCAATCCATGTAGCGTTCGCGGCACTCCTCCGTGCAGTACTCATGGTGCTTGCCGGAGCCCCACTTGATGCTCGTCAATGGAGGGGCGGAGTTCCAGCATCGGTCAAAGCACGCGACATGCTCGGCATCACAGTCGCGTCCGCCACCGCCGCCGATGCCACCCGCATCTTCCGCGATGAGATAGACACGTCGCTCTGGCTTCTGGGCATGAGAGCACCCGCCCGCGGTAGCGACAGCAAGCAAGGCCCACGCGCCAAGAGCCTTGGGTAGGGCTGCTCTGCTGTCTCGGACGTTGCTGGACATCCAGGCTCCAACACGTGCGTCAGCGTGCGGACACCCTACCCGGCCTCCAGTGCGAGTGTCATTCCGAGCGCCGGGCCGGATGTTCTCCATTGGAGGACTTCAAGCCATGCACCGGAACGACATCCGTGACTCCTCGCCCGACGTGGAGTCCACCGACACCGCCGCGCGCCCGGGTCGCGCGCCCTTTCCGGACATGGTGTGGATCCCTGGCGGCACCTACTGGATGGGCTCCGACCACCACTATCCCGAGGAAGCCCCCGCCCATCAGGTCACCGTCTCCGGCTTCTGGATGGACCGCTTCACCGTGACCAACGAACAGTTCGCCCGCTTCGTCGAGGCCACCGGCTACGTCACCGTCGCGCAGCGGCCCCTCGACCCGGCGGACTACCCTGGCGCCACTCCTGAGTCCCTGGTCCCCGGCTCGCTCGTCTTCCAGAAGCCCCCGGGCCCCGTGGACCTGGGCAACGTCACCCACTGGTGGCGCTATGTCCCCGAGGCCTGCTGGAAACACCCCGAGGGCCGCCGCTCCTCCGTGAAGCACCGCCGCGACCATCCCGTCGTCCACATCGCCTACGAGGACGCGGAGGCCTATGCCACCTGGGCCGGCAAGGCCCTCCCCTCCGAGGCGGAGTGGGAGCGCGCCGCTCGCGGCGGCCTGGACCGCAACGAGTTCTGCTGGGGCAATGACTTCACTCCCCATGGCGAACACCTGGCCAACACCTGGCAGGGCTACTTCCCATGGCAGAACCTCCGCGAGGACGGCCACGAGGGCACCTGCCCCGTTGGCACCTTCCCTCCCAACGGCTACGGCCTGCACGAGATGGCCGGCAACGTCTGGGAATGGACCACCGACTGGTACCAGGAGCGCCACCAGGGCAACAAAGGCAAGGCGTGCTGCATCCCCGTCAACCCGCGCGGCCCCGCGACGGCGCAGGGCAGCCAGGACCCCTCCACGCCCGCCATCACCCTTCCCCGCCGCGTCCTCAAGGGCGGCAGCCACCTGTGCGCGCCCAACTACTGCCGCCGCTACCGGCCCGCGGCGCGCTCGCCCCAGGCCGTGGACAGCGGCGCCAGCCACATCGGCTTCCGCTGCATCGTGCGCCCGTAGCCGCTACGCGCGGGCGCCGCGCTCCCGGGAGAAGCGCGGCGGCACCACCACCGTCGCGAACACCAGGCCCAGCACCAGTTGGAGCGCCACCAGCAACACGTTGAACAGCCGGGCGTCGTTCGCGCCCCCACCGCCCAGCAGCGCGACCACCGCCTCGGTCCCGATGAAGCCCGGCGCCAGCTGCAGCATCCCGGGCATGATGACCGTCATCGGCATCCGGTCCCGGCCGCGCCCGTACAGCAGCCCCACCACGCCCAGCACGAACGCGGCCAGCAGCGGACTGCCCCGGTCCCCGAGCAGCGCCTTCGCCACCGCCTGCGTCTCATAGGCCAGCACCACGCCGGCCACGATCCACCCCACGTCGCGCGGCCGTCCCGCCATGCACACCGACAGCGCCACGCCTCCCACCGCCACCAGGAAGAGCACCAGGAGCGGCGGCAGCGCATGCGCGTCCACGTGCGGCGGCAGCGGCCAGACGAAGCCCCACAGCGTGCCCGCCGCCGCGATGCCCACGCCCAGCATCATGAAGCGCAAAAGGCCGTACATCAGCCGGGGCAGGCCCGCCTCCACCGACTCCATGGCCAGCTCCAGCGAGCCCAGCGTCACCACCATCGCGGGCACCAGCAGCGTCGCCCCGCCGAACAGCGCCCGCACCGCGTTGAAGGGCGGCAGCACGAACGTGAACCCCAGCGCCACCAGCGTCCCCAGGAACGCGGCGAGGAAGCTCTTCTGCAGGTCCACCCACTGCGAGCGCAGCGTCCCGAAGTGGATGACGCCCGCGAGCATGCCCACGAAGAAGGCCACCGCCATCTCCAGCCACGCGCCGCCCACCCGCGCCGCCACCGCCGCGCCGTAGACGCCGTAGACCCCGAACACGAGCCACTCGGGATACGGCGAGTGCGTCGCCTCGATGCGGTCCAGCTCCGCGCGAGCCTCCGGCAGCCGCAGCCCCCCGCTCGCGAGCGTGTCCGCCAACCGCAGGAGCGCCGCGGCCCGGCCCAGGTTCCAGTGCGGATTGAAGGGCAGCCGCGAGAAGGACACGTGCGAGCGCCGCGGGGACAGCACCTCCGTCATCGCCAGGCTCTGGAGCGTGAAGACCTCCACCTTCAGCCCCCACGCCTTCGCCGCCCGCCGCACGCGCTCCTCCACCAGCAGCGACGGCTGGTAGGCCAGGTGCAGCGCCTTCGCCAGGTCCAGCAGGAAGGCGGACGCGGCCTGCTCGTCCACTTCCGGCGGAGTGTCGTGCTCGCGCTTCACCGGGCCCCGGCGTTGGCGTCGTCGCCCGTCTCGCGCTGGCCCCCGAGCGCGAAGTTCGCGCCCACCAGCAGCGTGGCCTGGAAGAAGCGGACGTCCTGGCTGCTCAGGGAGGACTCCAGGCCCGTCTGCCGAAGCGCCTCCGCCAGCCGCTCCGTCTGCTTGCCGCCCCAGGCCACGTTGGCCCCCAGCGTGAAGCGCGAGCGGCCCACGGGGAAGTGCACCCCCGAGGCGAGGTGGTACAGGTCCCAGCCGCCAAGCAGCGCGTTCGTCCCCTGCGTCTGGTCCAACGCGCTGAAGTCCGTGTGCCCGCTCAGGTACACCCGCAACCGCTCGCCCAGCCGATGCTCGACGCCCACGGCGCCGTTCAGCACCGGCTTGAGCGCCAGCTCGTAGTCTTCGTCGAAGGACTCCGTCGTGCCTCGCGGCACGATGGGCGCGGTGTCCACGACCTTGAAGGCGGAGACGCGCAGGACGCCCTCCGCGGACGCGTGCAGCGTGGTCGCGCCGAAGCGCCGGCTGACGCCGACCGCGGCGGCCGCGGGGCTGCGGAAGTGCGCCGGCAGTCCGTCCTGGAAGTCGAACACCTGCGCGGGCGCGTTCGTGACCAGTCCCTGGGTCAGCAGGGCGCGCTTGTAGCCCGCGGAGGCCCGTCCCCAGAGCGCCAGGCTCGGCGTCGTCACGGTCAGCCCCACGGCCCACGGGCCCTGCTGATAGCTGGCGCCCAGCTTCAACAACACCCGCAGGTGCTTGAGCTCCATGTCGCGGCCCAGCGTCGCCAGCAGTTGCTGGCCCGCGGCACCGGAGCCCTCCGCGAGCGTCTGGAAGCGCAGCTCCTGCTGCCGGTACGCGAAGAACGGGCTCACGCCCAGGCCCAGGTGCTCGCGCACGGGCGTGGCCCAGGAGAGGCCTGCCCAGTACTCGCTCACGGACTGGTCCAGGCGCACGTCCGTGGACAGCGAGTCCAGGCCCTGCACGCCGCCCAGGTCCGTGCCCGTCCGCGAGCCGCGCGTCTGCAGGGTGTAGGAGAAGCCCTGCCGCGTGAGCAGCGAATAGGCCAGCCGGGATTTGCCCAGGAACTGGAAGTCCAGCGAGCCCGCGACCAACGACGGCAGCACGTCCACGCTGGAGTCCGACAGGCTCTTGCCCTGCCCCTGCCCGTCCTTCACGCGGACGTTCGAGAACTCATACACGCTGCCGGTGAGCTCCAGCTCCGGCGCGCCCAGCAGCCCCAGCGCCCCCGGGTTGTAATAGACGGCGCTGATGTCGGCCGGGTTGCCCACGAAGGCGCCGCCCAGCAGCCACGCGCGGTTGCCGAACTGCCGGGTGGTGTAGTGCGCGTCCTGCGCCAGCGCCGTCGCGGACACGAGCAGTCCCAGCACCACACCCCATGCAGCCCTGGATTGGTTCGCGGTCATGGCCGTCAGTGCACCTGTGGCGAGGAGAGGGGCTCGCCGTCCGGGACGGCCCGCGCGTCATCCCTCGCGGCGAGGTAGGCGCGCACGGCCGCGCCCACCGTGGGAAAGAGCAGGTCCTGGCCCAGCAGGTCCTGCAACCCCGAGCGCCGCAGCATCCTGCGCATTGGCGCGCGCGCCTGGGCCACGGCGAACGTGATGTCCTGGTCCGTGAGCTCGTGCCACACCTTCTCCAGGCTCTCGGCGGCGGTGACGTCCAGGTCGAACACGGAGGACGCGTCCAGCACGAACCAGCGCACCGGGTGCCGTGAGTCCGCCACCAGCCGGCGCACCTGTTCGCGCAGGAAGCGCGCGTTGGCGAAGAAGAGGGGCGCGTCGAAGCGGTAGACGACCAGGCCTGGCACCGTCTCCGCGTCCGCGTGGCCCTCCACGTCGTGCCAGCCGGGCAGCCCCTCGCGCTCGCCCAGCACGGCGTCATGCGGGTGTGCCGCGCGGCGGATGAGGTCCACCAGCGCCAGCGCCACCGCGATGAGGATGCCCTGGAGGATGCCCAGGAAGAGCACGCCCAGCGTCGTCACCCCCGCGAGCACCGCCTCCACCGGCCGCACGCGCCACAGCGCGACGACGGGCCTCCACTCCAGCAGGTACACCGCCGCGACGATGACGATGGCCCCCAGCGTCACCAGCGGCAGCTTCGACAGCAGCGGCGTGAGGAACAGCGTGAACACAAGCACCATCACCGCCGCGCCCACGCCGACCAACTGCGTGCGCCCGTGCATGGACGCGTTGACCGCCGTGCGCGAGTCGCTGCCCGTCACCGGGAAGCCCTGCGTGAGGCCGGTGAGCAGGTTGGCCGCCGCCTGGCCGAGGAACTCCTGGTGCGTGTCCAGCCGGTAGCCGAAGTGGTCCGCGTAGATGCGGCCCGCGAGCACGGAGCTGGCGTAGTTCACCAGCGTGAGGCTGAAGGCCGCCGGCAGCAGCGCCCGCACGTCCTCGAAGCCGATGGCGGGCAGGCCGAAGGCGGGCGCCGCGGTGGCGATGGGGCCCACCACCTTCACGCCGCCGTTCTCCAGTTGGAACCGCCAGGCCACCAGCGTGGTGAGCGCCACCATCACCAGCGGCGCGGGCCAGCGCGGCAGGAAGCGGCGCATGGCCACCAGCGCCGCGACGATGCCCAGGCCCAGGAGCAGCGTGGGCACGTGCGTGCGGTCCACGTTCGCCGCCACCTCGTGGAGCTGCCCCGCGAACTCGTTCGACTTGCGCTCCAGCCCCAGCATCCGCGCCAGCTGGCTGCCGATGATGATGAGCGCCGCGCCGTTGACGTAGCCGATGAGGATGGGCCGCGACAGGAAGTCCGCCAGCGCCCCCGCCCGGAACAGCCCGCCCAGCAGGCTCAGCGCGCCCACCATCACCGCCAGCAGCGCCGCCAGCGAGGCCAGCCGCTCCGGTCCACCGCCCGCCACCACCGGGCCCAGCGCCGTCGCGGTGAGGATGGCCGCGCCCGCCTCCGGCCCCACCAGCAGGTGGCGCGACGGGCCGAACAGGGCGTAGGCCAGCATCGCGAAGACGCCCGCGTACAGCCCCGCCACGGGACGCACGCCGACAATCTGCGCGTAGGCCAGGCCCTGGGGAATCAGCATCGCGCCCACGGTGAGCGCGGCCAGCACGTCCGCGCGCAGCCACCGCCGCTCATACGTCCGCGCCTGCTCGACGCCGGGGAGCACCCGCCCCAGCAGGGGCATGGGCGTGGCCGCGATGTGCTTCATGGCCCTCCCTCCCCCACGCGGATGCGGCCGATGCGGCTGGCCTCCTGGACGCGAGAAAGGGTGGGGGCCCCCGGGCCTCACGGCATCCTCCCCCGGGTGCGTGGCGCGCATCGGCTCCCCGACACGGAATGCTCACGGGTTCGCGGGAGCCCGCCTGCCTGGCGGCAGTGAGGTGCCGCCGCCGCGCTCGGACGCCTGGTGGCGCTGGTTCCAGAGCAGGTACGGAACGAGCGCCAGCGTGCGGATCACGAGGTATAGCCCCATGACGCCCAGCAGGCTCTTCATGGGGTAGGTGCTGCCGCCCAGGCAGAAGGCGAAGGCGGGGTTGCCGAAGACGGCGGAGATGGCCAGCGCCGTGCGGTCCTCGGGCCGCGGCCGGCCCGCCACGTGCCCCAGCGCCGCGGAGCCCAGCGTCACCAGCACCATCGCGACGATGCTCCAGAAGTGGAGGTGTTTGAGCAGCGGGAAGCCCGCCACGAGCAGCACCAGCCCGGCCACGGCGAGCGAGACGTTGAAGTAGAGCTTCACCGGCTTCACCAGCCGCCGCGCCCAGACCGGCGACAGCTTCTGCAGCCCGATGCCCAGCGCGAAGGGCACGAGGAAAGGGAGGATGACCCTGCCCAGGAGCGCCCCGTACGACGGCGGCTGGATGGCCACGGGAAACAGCCGGGCCAGCAGCGCCAGGGAGAGCGGCATCGACACGATGGCGACGAGCGACAGCGTGATGGACAGCGCCAGGGTCAGCGGAAGGTTGCCCTTCTGCTGGGACACGAGGTTGAGCGCCATGGGCAGCCCCGGGCAGAACGCCATCAGCGCGATGACGGCCGCCGCGACGGGCCCCAGCGGCAGCACCTTCGCCACCACGATGGCCAGCAGCGGCACCCCCACGATGCACACGCCCAGCCCGCGCGCGAACGCCAGTTGCCGCGCGCCCCGGCCCAGGTCCTCCAGGTGCCACGACAGCCCCTGCGACAGCCCGAGCGCCACGATGAAGGTGGCGATCATCAGCCCGGCGAAGTCCTGGAGCGCGTGCATCACCGGCCCCCGGGGAAGATGCGCTTCCAGTCCTGGCGCATGCTGACCACGGTCCAGCCGCCCTCGCGCGCGGCCTTCAGCGACGCGTCGTTCTTCTCCTCGTAGGCGAACTCGCGCTCGGCGTCGTCGTGGTGGATGAGCAGGGTGAAGCCCGCGCGCGGCTGCTCCTGCGTGTACTGGAGCATCTGGATGTCGCCCCCCGAGCGCACGTTGCCCGCCGCGAACACCGGCCGCCGTCCGATGTGCTGCTCGATGCCCACGGGCTTGCCGGCCTTGTCGTTGACGTGGTCCAGGCGCGCCTCGCGCCGCAGCACCGGGTGGCCTCCCGCGTCGTCGAACTTCTCCTTCAGGCTGCTGCCGATGACCTGCTGCGGTGGCACGCCGTACAGGTCCTCGGAGACGACGCGCATGAAGTCCATGCCGCCGCCCGAGGAAATCCACGTCTGGAAGCCATGGGCGCGCAGGTACTGGAGCAGCTCCAGCATGGGTGCGTAGACGAGCTGAGTGTACGGCACGCCCAGCTTCGGGTGGCGGGCGCTCTGGAAGAACGCGCGGGCCTCGCGAGCGAACTCCTCCTGCGTTTTGCCCTGATGCGTGGCCCCGGCGAGCGCCATCAACTCCGGCTCCTCCATCGTGGAGAGCAGCGCCAGGTCCCCTTCGAGCACGGCCTTGAAGGGCTGCTGCTTCGCGAGCGACGCGTCCTCTTTCACGCGGGCCTTGACCTGCTCCAGGAGGAAGGCGCCCTGCACCACGGGCTGCTCCTGCCAGAGCGTGCCGTCGTTGTCGAAGGTGGCGATGCGCTCCTCCGGCGGGATGAAGCCGGGACCTCCCTCGGTGGTGGCGCGGGTGACGAAGCCGATGATGGACTGCTTCACCGGGCCGTCGTTCCAGGACGGCAGCGGATCCGCCGCCAGCGCCTGGAGGGGAACGGAGAGCAATAGCAGGAGCGGCCCGAGGAACCCGGCCGGCTTCTTCCACGCACGTCGTTCCACGGCTGCCTCCTGTTCCCGTGCCATCCCGGACTTCAGGACGTTGGGAACGAAGCGGCGCCTTCACAACACAGCGTGGAGGGCGCGGGAGGAGGGCCCGCTGCGCCTGTCTGTCATCGGAAACGGCGCGGCACAGGCCCCCGCTGAGTCCGAGCCGCGAACCGCGCGTCCGGACTCCCGCCATCATGACTTCCCCCCTGCCTGTGCCGCGCCCGGGGATGAAGCTGGTGAGGAAGTGGAGGCCGTCGCCACGGAACCCGGGTCGTACGGAGGTGTCCGGTGACGAGGCCGGACGCCTGCCTTTACACGATCAATGAAGGTAGGGGGGGCTGGAGCAGACCAAGGACCCGGGCAACGCATCAGGCATGCGACTGGCGCCTGCTCAACCCAGGTCGAGCGACCAGGTTCCTTCGGCCCAGAATCGAAGGGTCTGCTGTGCTCCAAAGGGAACGAGCCCTGTTCCCTTCGCGGCCTCCTCCAGCACCGCTTTGGACTCCTCGGTGCGATAGCGCAGCAGGAATGCCGCCGCCATCACACGGACATCCATGCGCTCGTGCTTGAGCAACACGCAAAGGGCCTCACGGCCAGTGTCGCCCGACGCAAAAAGCTTGCTGACCGCGGCAATGTACTTCCGGGCGTGCTTGTTGCCCGCCCTCGGGTCATCGCGGAACAGGGCCTCGTTCTGGGCCACGACATGGTGCGCGAACTGCTCCACGAGTGCCTTGGTCTCCATCACCAGTACCCCATCTGGACATTCTTGATGGCTCGCAGTCCGAACTCATACTGCGTCGCGAAAGGTTGTGTACTCAGCCACTGACGCACCGTCAGTGTCGAACTCGTAAGCTCTGGACGGATCATCGAGAAAAGGGCACTGACCTTCTTGTGGAGTGACGTCTCCAAGCGGATGACGTTGTCCGTATTGTGCAGCGCGTGCGGGCCGAAACGCTCCACGTTCCCTGGGGTCTGCTCGACGACGTGATGCCACTGCTTGCCCGCTCCCGCGGGCCCCATGGCCTGCTTGAAGCCACTGAACGCCCCCCATGACCTGACACCGCGAGTTGGAGGAGCACTTCCTTCCCCTTGGGCCGCCATCGCGACCGCGCCTGGGGCCAATGCGAGCGTGACCGTTCCCGCCCCCACCGCGACAGACCGCACCTCGCCCACTGCGGAGAGGCGGATGCCCAGCTGCGTTCCCGCCTGCACGGAGGCCTGTGCGGCTCCCGGCAGCGCGGGAACGGTTCGCGCCAGCCCGGCAGCCGTGTTCCCCATCGCCACCGTGGCCAGCATCACGAAGGCACGTGCCGCGTCGCGGCCCATCACCTTGCCGTACCGTTCGCCCGCCTGACGCAGGTCATCGAAAGTAAGGGCCCGGTCCGCGGCCTCCACCAACTGTCTGAAGCCGATGATGAGGCCCCAGAACGTGTCGATGCCCACATAGGAGATGAGCGTGGCGGTCATCACCGCCGCGATCCCCTTGGAGATGGGCTCAGGCACCGCGAGCAGGACCATGTACGTGGTCCAGGTCCAGAGCACGGCGGCCATCATGGCCTCGGGGTCGGCCATGTCCTTGAAGGCGTCCATCATCTCCGTGAGGACGACGCCCCGGGCCAACGCCATGGCGAGCACGTAGCGGCCATCTCCGTCCAGGATGGGCGTCTCCGACAGCAGTCGCAGACAATCTCCGGGCCGCTGCGTGCGCTCGCACCAGCGCAGATACTCCCGAGTGAGGCCTCCCTCGCCGCCAGGGTCGATGACCTCCAGTGACTCGCCGGCTCCCAATGGAGTGATGCGCCGCTCGCGTGGCTCGTAGCGATAGGAGCCACTGCGAGCCGCCATCTGGAAGAGCTCACGAGCAGCCTGCTGCGGACGAGAGGACGGCCGGGCGTGCAGCGCACGCTGCTTGAGCATGGCCTCGGCATCACCCGTTTCCACAACACGGGCATCCTGGCGCGGAACGAAGATGGCGCTCCGGTCCGTGCCCGTATCCAACGTCACGACCGGGCGGACGCTTCCACAGCCGGACAGCACGACCAGCAGTAAGACCCACCACCCGCGTGGAAGCATCTGGAGCCCTCTCCCAGTTCCATAGCTCGAACCAGGAGGGAGCGGAATGACCGCGGTCAGGCGTGGCGCCAGCGGGCGGACAGCACCGTCATCGCCACGAGCGCGCTGCCTGCTCCCGCGAGCGCCAGCAGGGGGCGGCGCAGGCGGGCTCCCAAGGCTTCCAGCGCGCCCGCCGTCACCTCCCGGCTCGTGCGCCGCAACAGCTCCTGGTTGCGGGGGGCTTCCCTCCAGCGGCGCTCCTCTTCCGACAATGCGCCTCCCGCGCCCCGGAGGATGGCGGCGGCGGTGCGCTCCGCCAGCGCTTCCAAGGCCGCGCCCAGCGCTTCCCCTGACGCCATCGGGCTGGCCGCCAGCTCCTCGCGGACCCCTGAGGCAATGCCTCGCACCAGGCCTCGCCCTGCCCGCTCCACCAGGTCCAGCAACGGGTCCGCGTCGTCGCGCAGCTTGCCTTCGACGCCCTCCACCAATCCGCGCCCCACCTTCGAGGCCACCTCCTCGCCCAGCGGCGCCAGGCAGCCTGCGTCCTTCAGGATGACGGGCAGGGACTCGTGCAGCTGCTCCGTGGCCGCCTTCACCACGCCCCGGGACATCGCCTGGGCCCGCTCGCCCGGGGTCCGGATTTCATCCGTGCGGGAGTGGGCGAACGACACCACCTCGTCGAAGAGATGGTTCAGGCGCACCATCAAGCCGTGCAGGGGTAGGCCGCCGTCGTTCCACTCCCGCTCCAACGCCTTCAGCGCCCCCTCCGTGGCGGCCTCCGCGAGCGCCTGGGTGGCCTCCACCGGCTCGCCGTGCTCGTGCAAGGCGGCCTCGTGCGCCAGGCGGCCCAGCACCGTGAGCACGTCCTGGAGCAGCGTGTGCAACTGCCCGTCGAGCTCCGGCACCTCCTTGCGGATCCCATCGGCCGTGCCACGCACCACGCCCGTCGCAATCCCGCTCGCCGCCAGTTGTTGCAGCGACAGGGCCAGGTTGCGGAGCGCTTCCATGGGTCCCGTGCGGCCCGCGATTCCCATCGGCACACCGGTCCTTCCCCAAGGGGGTTCTCCGAGAGGATGGGAAGCCATGGCCCTGGGGGCAATGACTTCCAGGCACGCCCGCCGCCCGCCATGCCGCTCCCCCACGAATTGTCCAATCCCTTTCGCGTCTCCACCCCTTTGCCACAACACACACCCCACCGGAGCGTGCCGGCATGGCGACCCAACCCGCGAAGCAATAGAAGCGTCCCAACATCCTCGTCATCTTCGGAGACGACATCGGCTACTGGAACGTGAGCCTACAACCTGGGCGTCATGGGCTACCGCACGCCGAACATCGACCGGCTGGCGAAGGAGGGAGCCCTCTTCACCGACTACTACGCCCAGCAGAGCTGCACCGCGGGCCGCGCCGCCTTCACCAAGGACCCCGCGTTCAAGGCGAGGTTCGGCCCGCGCGGCGTGCTCAGGAGCAAGGCGGACGGCAAGGGCGGACAGAAGGTGGAGGACACCGGTCCGCTGACGAAGAAGCGCATGGAGACGGTGGACGAGGAGTTCCTAGTCGCGACCCTGGACTTCATCGAACGCGCGCAGCAGGACCAGAAGCCCTTCTTCATCTGGTTCAACACGACCCGCATGCACATCCACACCCACCTCAAGCCGGAGTCGAAGGGCAGGACGGGCTTCGGGCTGTACCCGGACGGCATGGTGGAGCACGACGGGCACGTGGGGCGGCTGCTCGACAAGCTGGACCAGCTGGGCATCGCGGACGACACCCTCGTCATCTACACCACCGACAACGGCGCGATGACGAGCATGTGGCCGGACGGCGGCATGACGCCCTTCCGCGGGGAGAAGGACACCAACTGGGAGGGCGCCTTCCGCGCGCCGTGCCTCGTGCGCTGGCCCGGCACCGTGAAGCCCGGCACGCAGATCAACGAGCTGTTCTCCTCCGAGGACTGGCTTCCCACGCTGCTGTCCGCCGCGGGCGAGCCGGACGTGGTGCGGAAGCTGCTGGACGGCCATGACGCGGGCCCCAAGCACTTCAAGGTCCACCTGGACGGCTACGACCAGACGCCGCTGCTGTCCGGCCAGTCGCAGGAGTCCAGGCGGGAGGAGTTCTACTACTTCGGTGACGACGGCGAGCTGGTCGCCGTGCGCTACAAGCGCTTCAAGCTCGTCTTCGAGGAGCAGAAGGCGAAGGGCATCGAGGTGTGGTCGCAGCCCTTCACCACCCGCCGCGTCCCGCTCATCTTCGACCTGCGCGCGGATCCGCTGGAGCGCTCCGAGGACTCCGTCGGCTACTTCTCCTGGATGATCGACCGCGTCTTCGTGCTGGTGCCCGCCCAGGCGGTGGTGGGCCGGTTCCTGGCCTCCTTCAAGGAGTTCCCGTCACGCCAGCACCCGGCCAGCTTCTCCATCGACCAGGTGATGGCGAAGATGGAGAGCGGCACCGCCGCGCCAGTGCACTGAGGCAGGGCCGGCGCGAAGGCCTGCCTCACGCCTTCGCGCCGGGGCCACGGGACGGTGTCTCCCATCCAGCTTCGCGAGGAAACACGCCTTGTGCGTGTCGGACGCTTGAGGCATCCAGGGGGCTCTTCCCGGAACCTCGCGACATGACCGACACACCCTCCCCTGACGCAGCCCCTCGAGGCAGGCGCTGGCGCCGCGCCGGGCTCTGGGCCCTGGTGGCGGTCGTGGTGCTGGAGGTCGCCCTCAACATCGCGCTCAACACCGGCGTCACCCAGGCCATCATGGGCCGCGCGACGGACCGCACCCAACTGACGTGGCAGCGCGCGTGGTGGCTGTGGCCCGTGGGCCGGCTGCACCTCAAGGGCTTCACGCTCACCCAGCAGGACGCGAACGTCTGGTGGAAGGTGGAGGTGGAGGAGCTGACCGCGGGCATGTCGCTCACGGGCCTCTTGCGAAAGCGCGTGGCCGTGGACGGCATCGACGGACACGGCGCCAGCTTCCACCTGGAGCCCTCCAGCGCGCCCGCGGAGCCGTCCGACCCGAACAGCAAGCCCTGGGTCATCCACCTGAAGGACGTCACGCTGCACGACGTGCGCGAGCTGGACTTCAGCCGCGTGCGCTTCGCGGGCGCGCTGGACGTCACCGGCACGCTGAACCTCCAGTCCCGTGAACGGCTCCAGGTGGACCTGCCATCGGTGCGCGTCGGCGAAGGCTTCATCGAGGTGGACGGCAAGCGCGTCGCGAGGCTCACGGCGTTCGACTCGCGCGCCCGGCTCGACGCGCCCTTCCAGAAGGAGAAGGGCTACGACCTCTCCCAGGCGCTCAGCGGCCAGGTGAAGACGCACGTCGACGTGCTGCCGCTGGACTGGATCAACGACCTATTGGGCGCGAGCGCTCCCGTGTCCCTGCGCGGCGGCGCCGGCCGCGTGGACCTGGACGTGCGCATGCAGCGCAACACGCTGGAGCCCGGCAGCCAGCTCAAGGCCTCCGGCGCGGAGCTGGACCTGCGCGCGGGCCCCATGCGCGCCCGCGCCCCGTGGAGCCTGGAGGCGTCCATGCCCCCCGAGCAGCAGGGGCCGCCGTCGGGCTCGCTGCGGCTCGCGTTCGCGCCCGTGCGCGTTTCGGGCGCCAAGGGCAACGACGTGGAGGTGCCAGAGGTCGCCCTCACCGTGCAGGCGCGGCGGCGCGAAGGCCAAGCGGGCCTGGACCTGGAGCCCGAGCTGCGCGTCGCGAAGAGCAAGCCCCTGGACCTGCGCGTGCTCAACCCGTGGCTGGGGCAGACGATTGAAATCGACTCCGGCCACGTGACGATCCGCAGCGAGGAGCCCTCCAAGGGCGCGAAGGCGCGCAACGCGCTGGAGCTGCGCATGGACACGGACCTCGTCTCCGGGCGCATGGGGCAGAACAAGGTCCTCTTGCGCGCGGAGGTGGAGGTGGATGCGCGGCACCTGTCGTGGGACATGACGGACCTGGGGCTGAGCGGGACGACGCTGCGGCTGAGCCAGGTGTCGTCCAACGGCAACGTGCCCATCCGCTCCTGGAGCGGGAACTTCACCCTGCCCCGCGCCAGCCTCTCCCTCTCCCCCACGGTGCTCAAGGCGCGCTTCGCAAGCCAGCTCACCGACACGCAGCCCCTGGTCGCGTTGATCACCTCGTCCAAGAAGCTGCCCGGCTTCCTCACGTCGCTGCTCAACATCCCGAAGGTGGAGGTGACGGGGCAGGTGCAGATCGACGAGCGCGGCTTGCAGCTGCGCGAGCTGAAGGCCAAGGGCGATGGCTTCTCCCTGGAGGGCCACCTGGACCTCGTGCAGGGCAACATGACGGGCGCCCTGCTGGCGACGCTGGGCGCGGTGACGGGCGGCATCGAGCTGCGGCCCGGCAAGCACGACCTGCACCTGTTGAAGGCCACGGAGTGGTTCAAGGGCCAGCCGGTGCCGCCGTTCCGGTAGGGCCGCTTACTGCGGATGCTGCGCCGTGGCCCGGGCGGGCTTCACGTAGGCGGACACCGCGGCCAGGAGCACGTCCAGGTCCACCGGCTTCTCCAGCAGGCCGTCCACGCCCAGGGCGCTCATGGCCCGAGCCCCCGCGTCCTGCGCGTACAGGACGATGACCGGGATGGAAGCGAGCGCCGGGTCCTCCAACTGACGCAAGCGGAAGGACCACGCGTTCATTCCCGGCATCAGCAGGTCCAGGAGGATGAGCGCCGGGCGCAGGCCCTGTTGCAAGAGGCGCAGCGCCTCGAAGCCGTTGCGCGCCAGCGCCACTTCGTGCCCGTCCAGCTCCAGCGCTTCCTTGTAGGCCCGGAGCAGGTCCAGGTCGTCGTCCACCACGAGGATGCAGTTCCACCAGGGCATGCCGAGAATCTCCCCTTCCACGGACCTCCAGTCTGTCAACGCGTGGAGCAATGCACCTCGTCCCCCGGTGAGGGGGAGGGGTTTTGCGTGCCCTCGGGCGCGCAACCGTGCGACAAGGCAGGCCGCTAGAGACACCCCTGGAGGACGGCATGGCGGAGATGACCTACCGGACGGCGCTGGTGACTGGCGCCTCGAGCGGGCTGGGACGTGGACTGGCCCTGTGGCTGGCGAAGCATGGCGTGCGCGTGTTCGCGACGGGCCGGCGGCTGTCGCAGCTGCAGGCCCTGGCCTCGGAGGCCCAGGCCGCGGGCGCGGCGGTGGAGCCCGTCGTCATGGACGTCAACCACGCGGAAGCCACCCAGGAGCGCATCCGCGCCATCGACGCGGAGTGCGGCGGCCTGGACCTGGTGGTGGCGAACGCCGGCATCGGCGGCCCCACGCACGGCAAGCGCATGGACTGGGAGCGCACGCGCGCCATCATCGACACCAACGTCACCGGCGCCGCCGCCACGCTGTGCGCGGTGCTGCCGCAGATGGTGGAGCGCCGCCGGGGCCACGTCGTCGGCGTGTCCAGCCTCGCGGGGATGCGGGGGCTCGCGGGCCATGCCGCCTACTCCGCGTCCAAGGCCTTCCTCGCCACCTTCCTGGAGAGCCTGCGCGTGGACCTGAAGGGCACCGGCGTCCAGGTGACGTGCGTCTACCCGGGCTTCGTGAAGAGCGAGCTCACGGCCAAGAACAACTTCCCCATGCCCTTCCTCATGGAGACCGAGGACGCGGTGGCGCTCATGGGCAGGGGCATCTTCGCGGGCGCCGCGGAGGTGAGCTTCCCCTGGCAGTTGGCCACGCCCATGCGCCTCTTGAAGGTCATGCCCAACCCGTTGTTCGACGCCACCGCGCGCCGCTTGAAGTGAGAGGAGCCTGGCCATGACGACGTTCCCGCCCCCGTCCTTCGCGGACCGCTTCCAGCAGCGCGCCGACGAGCGCTCCCCCTTCTGCCTGGGCCTGGACCCATCCCGCGACGTGCTCGCCCGCTGGAACCTGCCGGACACCGTGCAGGGCCTGTCCGACTTCTGCGAGCGGCTGGCCGACGCGGCCGGAGAAACGCTCGCCATGGTGAAGCCCCAGAGCGCCTTCTTCGAGCGCCACGGCCCCGAGGGGCTCGTCGTGCTCCAGCGCGTGCTCAAGCGCTTCCGCGCCGCGGGCACCCTCACGCTGCTGGACGTGAAGCGCGGCGACATCGGCTCCACCATGGACGCCTACGCACAATCGCTGTTCGGCAAGGACAGCGCCTACGACGTGGACGCCGCCACCTTCACCGCGTACCTGGGCCTGGGCGCGCTCGCGAAGACGGTGGAGCTGGCGCGCTACCACGGCGCCTGCGCCTTCATCGTCGTGCGCTCGTCCAACCCGGAGGGCGAGCCCCTGCAGAACGCCGTGGGCAAGGATGGCCGCACCGTGGCCCAGGCGGTGGCGGACGGCCTGCGCAAGCTCAACGACAAGGCTGGCCGAGGGCTGTACCCGGCGGGCGCGGTGATGGGCGCCACGCTGCCTCCGGCCGACCGCGACGTGGTGGAGCGGCTGGGCGGCGCGCTGATGCTCACGCCGGGCATCGGCTCGCAGGGCGCGGGCTTCGGAGACCTGCCGAAGCTCTTCTCCGGCCGCGAGCGGCAGGTGATTCCCACCGCCGCGCGCTCCGTGCTGGAGGCGGGGCCGGACGTGGCCGCGCTGAAGCGGGCCCTGGAAGCACATCAGGCGCCCTCGCGGAGTTTCCGCGAAGGCGCCTGACGGGCACTGCGTTGGGGATGGGGCGCGAAGGGCTACTGCGCGCCCATCATGAACTGGTCCACGCCGACCTGGTTCTTGTCGGGCACGGCCTCCTTCGGCTCGGTGCCCTTCTTGAAGAACATCAGCTCCGCGCCCTTGGCGCCGGGGTGGGCCACCTTGCCCGTCTTCTTGTCGATGTAGAGCCGCGCCAGCTGCATGGACTGCCAGGGGTAGAACTCCGGCTGCGGCCGGCCCTCCAGCGCGCGCTTCATGTAGTTGAGCCAGATGGGGAGCGCCGCGCGGCCGCCCGTCTCATAGCGGCCCAGCGGGTGCGGGTTCAGGTCGTAGCCCACCCACGCCACCGTCACCAGGTCCTTGGTGTAGGCCGCGAACCACGCGTCGAAGGAGTCGTTCGTCGTGCCCGTCTTGCCCGCCGCGGGCTTGCCCAGCTTCTGCGCGGGACCGCCGGTGCCCTGGAGCACCACGCCGCGCAAGAGGTGCGTGAGGATGAAGCCCGTCTCCGCGGACATCACCTGCTCGCCCGGCTCGAAGAGGCGCGCGTAGCCCGCGGCCACGCGGTCCTGCAGCGGGGCCCACGCGTCGTCGAACGCGGTGTGGTCCTCCAGCGTGCGGCCGAAGCGGTCCTCCACCTTGCGGATGAAGTACGTGGGCTTCTTGCGGCCGTAGCGGTTGAAGGTCGCGTACGCGCTGGCCAGGTCGAACGGGTAGACGCAGGACGAACCCAGCGCCGCGGAGAAGTCCATGTTCATGGGCGTCGTCAGGCCCAGCTTCTTGGACCACTCGGCCATGTTGTGCACGCCCACCGCGCCGAACGTCTTCACCGCGGGGATGTTCATGGAGTTCACCAGCGCGGTGCGCAGCAGCACGTCACCCACGAACTCCTCGCTGTAGTTGGCCGGCTTCCACGACACCTTGTTGTCCGGGTCGTGCTCCACGATGGGCGAGTCCACGATGACCGTGGCCTCCGTCCACTCCAGTTGCTCCAGCGCCGCCGAGTACACGAACGGCTTGAAGGACGAGCCCGGCTGACGGCACGCCTGGAACGCGCGGTTGAACTCGTTGTCGTCGAAGTCGTAGCCGCCCACCATCGCCGTGAGGTACTGGCGATGCGGGTCGATGGACACGAGCGCGCTCTGCGCCTCCGGCGTCTGCTCCAGCCGGAAGAGCTTCACGCCCTCCTCCGGGATGTCCTCCGCGAGCTTCTTGTCCCACTGCTCCTTGTCGTCCGTCAGCTCCTTCTTCACCACGTGACGGAGGACGACAACGTCACCCACCGCCACGGCCTTCTTGACGGAGGTGATCATGCTCGCCGGGTAGTAGCTCTCCGGGTTCACCTTGCGCGCCCAGCGCATGCCGAGCAGCGGCAGCCGGCCCTGGTGCGGCCCCACCTGCACGTCCGCGCCCTTGCCGTCGTCGTCGATGCGGGTGACGACGCCCACGTAGAGGCGGTTCTCGACGAGCTCCTCCTTGCCCATGGCCTTCTTGGCCTTGGCGATGAACGCGTTGCGCTCGGCGTCGGTGGCCAGTTGCATCACCGGGCCGCGCCAGCCCTGGCGCTTGTCCACGGACATCAGGCCGTCCAGCACGGAGTCCTGCGCCGCGCGCTGCCGCTCGCTGTCCATGGTGGTGAAGACCTTGAGGCCTTCCTTGAGCAGCACGGGGTTGCCGTAGCGGTCCACCACGTCCTTGCGGACCTGCTCGACGAAGTACGGGGCGAACTCGTGGAAGACGTCCTCCACCGGGTACACCTTCACCGGCTCCGCGTTGGCCTGGTCATGCTCGGCCTTGGAGATCATGCCCTCCGTCAGCATGCGGCCCAGCACGTACGAGCGGCGCTTCTTCGCGGCCTCCGGACGCAGGAAGGGCGAGTAGCGGCTGGGCGCCTGGGGCAGGCCCGCGATGAGCGTCATCTCCCCCAGCGTCAGGTCGCGCACGTCCTTGCGGTAGTAGTTCTCCGCCGCGCTCTGCACGCCGTAGCTGTGGTGCCCGAGGAAGACGTTGTTCAGGTAGAGATAGAGGATCTCCTCCTTGGTCAGCGCCTGCTCCAGGCGGAAGGCGAGGATGGCCTCGCGAATCTTGCGCTTGGGCGTCTTCGCGGTGGCCTCCTTGTAGCCCTCCGCGGAGATGAGGACCGCCTTCGCGGTCTGCTGCGTGAGCGTGGAGCCACCCTGCACGCCGCCGCCGCGCAGCCCCAGCTTCGTCAGCACCGTCTTCGACACGGCGCGCGTCGTGCCCAGCACGTCCACGCCGAAGTGGTCGAAGAAGCTGGAGTCCTCGCTGGCGATGAACGCCTGGACGAGCCGCTTGGGGATGCGCTCGTAGGGCACCACCTTGCGCCGCTCGTTGTAGAACTCGCCCGCGAGCACCGCGTCGTCGGTGTAGACCTCCGTGACGATGGGCGGCCAGTACTCGTCCACCTTCGGGATGGCGGGCAGCCCGTCGGAGAAGACGTAGTAGGCGCCCACGACGGCGAGCACGCCCGCGGTGGCGCCCATGAGGCCCAGCACCGCGAAGAGCTTCATCAAGCGCACGAGGATGTTGCGCTTGGGCGGAACGCCGTCGAGCACCAGCTTGGAGCGGCTGCGGTCAATCTTCGGGTCGGCCATGCGTGTTTGTGTCGAGTCCTGGGCTCAAGGCTTAGAGGAGCGCCGCCCGCTTCAGCACGTCCGTCAATTCGGGTGGCATGGGGGTCTCCACGACGACCTTCCTTCCATCCTCGGGGTGCGGAAATTCGATGCGCTCGGCGTGCAGGAACAAACGCTTGAGCCCCCAGCGCGCCCGCACGTCGCGGTTGAAGGCGAAGTCTCCGTACTTCTTGTCACCCGCCACCGGGTGCCCCACGGCGACCAGGTGCCTTCTTATCTGATGCGTGCGCCCGGTCTCGATGGTGCAGGAGAGGAGGGCTGCCTCGCTCGACTGGCGCACGACCTTCCAGCGGGTGACGGCCTCCTGCATGTTCACTCCCCGACGGGCCTTGCTCTCGGCCGTCTGCTGGTGCTCGGCGAGCGGCAGGTCGATGACGCCCGAGTCCTTGGGCATCTTCCCCTTCACCAGGGTCAGGTAGCGCTTCTTCGGGTGGCCGTGGGTGAAGATTTCCGTGAAATGCACCATCGCCGGGCGGCGCTTGGCCACCAGGATGACGCCGGAGGTCTCCCGGTCCAGGCGGTGGGCGGGTGAGGCGGTGAAGTCATTCCGCGTCGCCTTGGGGCCCAGGTAGGCGCGCACGTAGTCCACCAGGGTGCCCCCGGTGATGCCGCTGCCGGTATGGACGGCCATGCCACTGGGCTTGTCCACGGCCATGAGCCAGTCGTCTTCCTTCAGGATGACCAGCCGGGAGGGGTCTACCGGTGGCGGCGGGGGTGGCGGACGGTCCGATTTCGGACGCTCCGCCAGGGTGAGCTGCTCTTCGGTGCCGCGGATGGTGAGCACGTCTCCTTCGGCAAGCAACTGCTCTGGCTGCGCGCGCTTGCCATTCACCCGCACCTTCTTGGTGCGGATCATCTTGAAGAGGTGGCTGACGGGGACGTTGGGCATCCGCTTGCGCAGGTGCTTGTCCAGCCGCATCCCGACGGTGTCGGCTTCGATTCGGTACTCGATCATTTGTGCTGGCGCCTGGACCAGACCACACGAATAATTCGCGGTCCATGCCGAAAGCCCCAACTATCGAGAAGCTGCTCCAGAACGGTTCCGCCGAATGGAACAAGCTGCGCAAGTCCGGCCAGGCGCCCACCGGTCAGACGGGCGCCACGTTCACGCAGCTGTTCTCCGCCAACGCCGACCTCTCCGGACTGGAGCTGGTGGGCTCCGAGTGGGAGCGCTGTGACCTGTCGAAGATGAACTTCCGGGACACGGACCTCACGAACGCCTACTTCCACGGGGGCCGCCTCCAGGACTGCGACTTCCGCGGCGCCAACCTGGAAGGATGTGTCTTCGAGAAGCTCAAGCTCCTGCGCTGTGACTTCACGGGCGCCAAGGGTCTGGACGACCTGGAGATGGACGACGTGGACATGGACCGCGTGACGGGCCTGGACGGCGAGGAAGCCCCGCCGCCGCCGCCCCCGCCGGTGCAGGGCATCACGGCGTTCACCCGTGAGCAGCGCGAGAAGATGCTCGGCCAGACGCACGCGGGCGGCGCCATGGACGGCGCGGCCTCCGCGCACCCGGACGAGCTGCCCCCGTTCCGTCCGCAGGACCCGCCGGGCTCGCTCTTCTTCCGGGCGCTCAAGCGCGTGGGCGCGCCCCCGCTCTGGGTGCTGGACGTGCCGGGCCTGCGTCCGCTCCTGCCGCAGCGGCTGCCGCCGGGCAGCTCCCTGGAGACGCTCTACCGCGAGGCGGTGAAGACGCGGCTGGAGAACAAGAAGCCCGCGGCGGACCCGGGCGCGGTGGAGCGCGCGCAGAAGGCGCTGCGCATGGGCGGCAAGGAGGCCAACGTCGCGGCGGTGTACCTGCGCGAGGTGGGCGTGCTGCCGCTGTTCCGCTTCGCCGCGGCGAAGCAGCTCAAGGGCGAGCTGCGCACCGAGGTGGAGGTGGACGACCTCACGGGCTCCATTGATCCGCGCACCACGGGGGCGCTGCTGGAGCTGCGCCTGACGCACGAGGTGGTGGAGCACCTGCACGAGGTGCGTCGCCGGCTGGCGGCCGCGCAGCTGTACACGTCGCTCTTGGAGGCGGGCTTCAACCCGGAGAACAACTGGGACGAGGCGCTGGAGTCCGCGGACGCGTCGCTGGAGCTGGCGAACGCGGCCACGGGCGAGGACCGTCAGGCCCTGCTGGAGGGCTTCCAGGTGTTCGCGGCCCTGCCGGAGGAGGCGCGCCTGCGCCGCCTGGCGTACCTGGCGGAGTCCGTGTCCAACCTGGAGCTGCTCAGCCGGCTGCCGGAGGGCATGGAGCCGCAGTGGCTGTCCGGCCCGGAAGTGCGCGAGTGCCACGAGCGCGAGATGACCTACGTGCAGTCGCTCAAGGCGCAGGACATCCCGGCCAAGGTGCCCGCGCTGGCCAAGGCGGAGCTGGGCGTGCCCGAGGGCGAGGTCCCCGAGGACAGCGACGACGACCTCTTCGTGCACGTGCGCTGCGACGTGTGCGGCAAGGAGAAGCTCATCGTCCAGTCGCCGGAGGCTTGAGCCCTTCCGGCGCCGTGAGGATGTGACAGCAGGCCCGGTCGGAAGCGCTCCTGAAGCGCGTCCCGCCGGGCCTTCTGCTTTTCAGCCCACCGCTTCCGACTTCTCCGGCGCGGAGGGCAGCGAGTACGTGACGGGCGGCGGCAGCATCACGCGCACCTCGTCGCCCGCGCGGATGAGGCCCGGGCGCTCCACCCAGCCCACCAGCCCGCGCTTCTGCCACGCGGCCTTCACGAAGCGGCCCGCCAGGCCCTTCATGTCCGGGTAGTGCGCCTCAATCACGCGGCCCGGCCCCACGCAGGGCTGGTTCTCCCCCTCCATCACCAGCGTGGCGTCCTCCGGAAAGAACAGCCGCGTCCCGGGCGGCAGGTGCGTCAGGCGCGGCACGCCCACGAGCTCCAGGTTCGCGCCCAGCCACGACGCCAGCACGTGCGGCACGCCCAGCGTCCGCGCGACCTCCACCATCTCCTCGCGAGACACGATGGAGAGCTGCCGGGTGTTGCGGATGATTGTCCCCTTGGGGAACCACGGCACGCGCACGTCCGCCTTGCGCGTGAGGCCCGCGTGGCGGTCCCCCTCGATGCCTTCGAAGGTGAGCTTCACCTCGGGCACCTCCCGGGTGACGAAGCGCTTGGGTTCAGCGTCCGTGCACAGCAGCACGTTGGCCAGGTGTCCGGTCAGCGAGGGAGCAGGAGTGGGCATATCGGGCGCCCGTTCCAACACGCCGACGCGGCAAAATCAAAACAGGGCCATCTGCTGTGGCTTGCCCAGCGGCCGGGCATCCGTGCCCGCGTCCCGCAGCGCCTGGGCCAGTTCCTCCGCGAAGCCGTGGCAGGTGATGACGTCGCGCGCGCCGGTGTCCTTCACGTAGCGCATCAGCGACGGGAAGTCGGCGTGGTCCGACAGCGGGAAGGCCACGTCCGCGCCGTAGCGCCGCGCGCCGCCGGGGTCCATGGCCCAGCCGGTGAGCACCGCCGTGGCCCGGGGCCAGTGCGGCGCCAGCGCCCCGCCCCGCGCCAGGTGCGGCGGGAAGAAGAGCACTTCCCCAGGCTCCACGCGGCCGTCGTAGCGGCGCAGGTTCTCGATGGGGACGCCCAGCTCCGCGTACAGCTCCGCGACCTCGAAGATGGATGGGTGCGCCACCAGCAGGAAGCCCCGGCCGGCGAGCTGCTTCATCGCCTCCTGGCTCTTGCCCAGCGGATAGCCCAGCAGCACCGGCGTCACGCCCCGGTGGAGCTGCGCGCGCAGCCACGTCTCCACCTGCCCCATCACCTCCGGGCGCGGCGGGAAGCGGTAGCGCGGGTGCCCGAAGGTGGACTCGATGACCAGCGTGTCGCAGGTGGCCACCTCCGTGGCCTCCGCGGTGAGCGACGGCGCGGTGTTCAAATCCCCCGTGTAGACGATGCGCTTGCCGTCCGCGCGGGTGACGCGCAGCTGGGCGCTGCCCAGGATGTGGCCCGCGGGCAGCAGCTCCAGTTGCAGCGAGCCCAATTCGAACGGGCGGCGGAAGGGCACGGACAGCGGGGCCGCCACCGGGCCCAGCCGGTGCGCCATGAAGCGCAGCGTGGCCGCGGTGGCGATGGTGCTCTCATGGCGGGCGATGTGGTCCGAGTGCCCGTGGCTGACGAAGGACAGCGGCGACTTGCGCTTCGCGTCCAGCGACAGGGGCGTGCCCGTCAGGTGCAGGCCGTTTCGTCTCAGCTCCACGCTCATGGGATGGGCGCTGTCTATAGCGCGGCCCGCCCGCTCGCGCTCCCGGCCGGGCCCCCCCACCCCGCGCGTCGCATGCTCAGGCGGCGGGCGTGCGGCCCCGTGCCCGCCATCCGTCCCACACCACCGTGCCCAGCTCCGACGCGAAGACGCCTACGACGATGAGCGCGCCGCCCAGCCACTCCTTCACGCCCAGCACCTCGTGGCCCACCGCCACGGAGTAGGCGGAGGCGAACACCGGCTCCATGGCGAAGATGAGCGCCGCGCGCACCGCGGAGGTGCGGGCCTGGCCCCAGGTCTGCACGAGGATGGCGAACGCGCTGGCGAGCACCCCGCACGTGAGCACCGCCACCACCAGCGGCTGGGTCCACTCCAGCTTGCGCTCCACGAAGGGCAGGCACAGCGCGGACATCACCGCCACGCCGACGAGCTGCACCGCCACCAGGCCCACCGTGTTGTCGCGCGACGCGAAGCGCTCCGTGAGCAGGATGTGCCCCGCGTACGCCAGCGCGCACCCGATGGACAGCCAGTCCCCCAGTTGCAGGCCGCCCATGCCGGCGTCCCCGGTCACCGCGTCGTTCGGGGTGGGCCGCGTCAGCCAGTAGAGGCCCACCGCGGCCAGCACCACGCCCACGGCGGTCCCCAGCCGGGGCAGCCGCCGGAGCAGCACCATGGACAGCAGGGGGACGAAGAGGACGTTGAGCCCGGTGAGGAACGCCGCGCGCGACGGCGTGGTGGTCTGCAAGCCCACCGTCTGGAGCGCGAAGCAGATGAACAGCACCCCCGCCAGCAGCAGCCCCTTGGACATGATGCCGGGCGCGAACATCCGCCCGCGCGCGACGGCCGCCATCACCCCCCCGCCCACGACGAAGCGCAGGGTGATGAAGGTGAAGGGGTCCGCGAACGCGAGCGCGTCCTTCACCACCACGAACGTCAGGCCCCAGAACACGGTGAGGAGCAACAGCGCCCCGTCCGCCTTCCACCTCGCCCCGCTGCTCTCCTGCGTCACCGGTCCACCCTGCCCCTGCTACGGAATGAAGAAGAACGCCACGCCGAGGATGGCGTAGACGCCCAGCAGCATCACGCCTTCCAGCCAGTTGGACTCGCCGTCCAGCGCGATGAGCGTCGCCGCGCCCGTGCCGATGGCGATGCCCAGCACCTCCATATGGCTGAACTCCAGCGTCAGGTGCTGGCCCAGTGGAATGGACACGAGTACCAGCACCGGCGCGACGAAGAGGGCGATCTGCTTGGAGGACTCGAAGGCGATGTTGAACGCCAGGTCCATCTTGTTCTTCAGCGCCATCAGGATGGCGGTGGAGTGCTCCGCCGCGTTCCCGATGATGGCGATGATGATGACGCCCACGAAGGTGTGCGTGAAGCCGAACGCGGCGATGGCGTCCTCGATGGCGTGCACCAGGAACTCCGCCACCACCACCACGCCCAGCGTGGCGCCCAGCAGGACGAGCGTGGCCTTCTTCGTGCTCCAGACGGGCATCTCCTCCGGCTCGCCGTCCGCCTCGCCCGCGTACAGGTGCGAGTGCGTGCGCAGGGAGAAGAGCAGCGACAGCGCGTAGACGATGAGCAGGATGACGGAGATGGCCACCGACATGGGGAAGAGGACCCTGTCCGCCGCGGGGCCGCGCACCGAGTGGAACAGGTCCGGGATGGACATGGCGGTGAGCGCCAGGAACATGATGGCGGAGCCGGACAGGGCCGCCGTCATGTTGAACTTCTGCTTCGGGTACTTCAGGCCGCCCGCGAGGATGGCCGCGCCCAGCACCAGCAGCAGGTTGCCCAGGATGGCGCCGGTGATGGACGCCTTCACCACGTCTCCGTGACCGGAGCGCAGCGCCGCCAGCGCGATGATGAGCTCCGCGGCGTTGCCGAACGACGCGTTCATCAGGCCGCCCAGCCCGCTGCCCAGCTTGTGGGCAATCACCTCCGTGGCCTCGCCCATCAGCCGCGCCAGCGGCACCAGCGCCACCGCGCAGAGCACGAACGTCCACACGCCCGGGAAGAAGAAGTGCGACGCGATGGCCAGCGGGAAGAACACCGCCAGCAGGCCCAGGAACAGGCGGTCGACGTTGAAGCCGCCCTGGGACTCGCCCTCCGGCGAGGACGGGGTGACGGACGCGGGAGTGCTCACGAAGGGCCTCGCCAGCAGGAAGACGCGGGGGGTGATGGAGACGGGGTGCTTTTGGCCCAGCCGCCGGGCGGGTGCAACCGCCGGGCAGGCGTCAGCCCGAAAGCGGACGCACCAGGACGACCAGTCGCTTGCTCCCCCCCGCCGCGTCCCACTGCTGGTTCGTGGCGGTGGTCAGCGCCTCCGGCGCGGGGCGGAACCCCAGGCCGGAGAAGGTCCTCAAGGACGCGGTGTTGTCCTCGTCGATGTCCGCGTGGATCCGGTCCGCGCCCTGCCGCTGGACCTCCTGCACCAGGCAGCGCACCAGCGCGGTGGCCACGCCCATGCGCCGCACCTTCGGGGACACCACCAGCGAGCGCACCCAGAAGCCGTCCAGGGCCAGCCCCTCCTGGTGGTAGTCGTCCGCCCAGGCGAAGCCGAGCAGGTTCCCCTCGGCGTCGAACGCGCCCGCGGCCGCCCCGATGCGCTGGTCCGGCGGCAGGCCCCAGCGGTCGCGCAGCTGGCGGCGCAGGAAGGTGCCGGACACCACCAGCCGCTCGGTGGCGAAGGCGAGCAGCGCGTCCAGGTCCTCCGGGCGCACCAGCCGGACCTCCAGCGGGCCCACGAAGTGGCGGCGCAGCGGCTTCGTCCACCCGGAGAACAGGTCGCGCAGGTGGCGGAACACCGCGCGGGACGCGGGCTTCGTCCACACGCCGGACAGGGTGCGCTGCATGAGGAACAGCGCTGGCCGCGTGGGCCGGGGCAGCCGCACCACCCACCGCCCCCGCTTGAGCGCGATGATGCGCCCCACCAGCTCCCCGCCCGCCACGTCCGTGCCGCCCAACAGCGACTCCGTCACCCAGGGCCGGGTGGAGAGCACCACCTGCGCGGCCAGCCGGGGCCCGTGCCGCACCAGCGCCACGTCCCCGCGCGCCAGCCGCTCCGGTCCGCAGCGCAAGAGCCGCACCGCGTCCCCGCTGCGCAAGAGCGGGTAGAGACACCGCCCCATGCCGCGCACCCACAGCCGGTGGCCGAAGGGCAGCGCCGCAAGCAGGTCCGCGAGCTCGGCCGTCGAGACGCCACCAGAGGGCATGGCACCCACTCTGTCATGAAGGCGCCCCCGAAACCCGCCCCCGGTGCAGGCCGCGCTCCCGCTTCGTCCGGAACCGGCTATGACACGGCCCCAGGTCCAGGCCAGGAGGGCCCATGCCGTCGCAGACAAGTCCCGAGGGTGACTACGCCCCCGTGCCCCGCCAGGGGTGGTGGAGCCGCAACTGGAAGTGGGCGCTGCCCGTGGGCTGCCTGGGGATGGTGGGCTCGTGCTTCTGCTTCGCCGCCATCGCGGTGGGCTGGGGCTACTCGTCCATCAAGGACATGGACGCGTACACGGACGCCATCACCGAGGCCCAGGAGGACCCGCACGTGCAGCAGGCCCTGGGCGGCACCTTCAAGCCGGGCTTCCCCAGCAGCACCCAGGTGAGCAACGTCAACGGCCGCTCCCACGCGGAGTTCGTCGTGCCGCTGGACGGCCCCAAGGCGGACGGCAACCTCCACGCGGTGGCCGACAAGAACGGCGAGGCGTGGACCTTCAGCACCCTCTATGTCCAGGTGGAGGGCGGCCAGCGCATCGACCTGCTCGACACGGGCGACGCTCCCGCCGGGGAACCCCCGGACACGCACGAGGAGGTGGACCCGGAAGGAATGCCGCCGGAGCCTTCAGAGCCGCCGGCCCGGAAGAAGCCCGGCCAGGGCAGCGACATCGAGCTGTAGGAAATGACGAAGGGCGCGCCCCCGGGGTTGGTTCCCGGTGACGCGCCCCACGGTGAGTCACGGTCCGCCGCGGACTACTTCAGCTTCTGGATGCCCTCGCGCAGCGCGGGCAGGACCTTGAAGAGGTCGTCCACGAGGCCGTAGTCGGCCACCTGGAAGATGGGGGCCTCCGGGTCCTTGTTGATGGCGACGATGGTCTTCGAGGACTTCATGCCCGCCAGGTGCTGGATGGCGCCGCTGATGCCCGCGGCGATGTACAGCTTCGGCGCGACGACCTTGCCCGTCTGGCCCACCTGGTAATCGTTGGGCACCCAGCCCGCGTCGCACACCGCGCGGGACGCGCCCACCGCGGCGCCCAGCAGGTCCGCCAGCGCCTCAATCTCCTTGAAGTCGCCCTTGGTGCCGCGGCCGCCGGACACCACCACGCTGGCCTCGGTGAGCTCCGGACGGGCGCTCTTCACCTCGTTGAAGCTGACGAACTTCGTCTTGGAGGCCTCCAGCTTCGGCTGGAAGGACTTCACCTCCGCGGCCCCGGCCCCGGCCTCCGCGGCGGAGAACTCCGTGGCACGGATGCTGATGACCTGCACGGGCGTGGACAGCTTCACCTCGGCGAACACGTTGCCGGCCCACATGGGGCGCGTGAAGGTGATGTCCGCGCCACTGCCGTTGATGGCGGTGATGTCGGTGGCCATGGCGGCCTTCAGCCGGGCGGCGACGCGCGGCAGCAGGTCCTTGCCCTGCGCCGTGGAGGCCGCGCCCACGAAGGTGGCCTTCAGCTCCTGCGCCAGCCCCGCGACGACGGGGGCGTAGA
Organism: Corallococcus macrosporus; assembly: GCF_017302985.1. Lineage (NCBI taxonomy): Bacteria > Pseudomonadati > Myxococcota > Myxococcia > Myxococcales > Myxococcaceae > Corallococcus > Corallococcus macrosporus. Next base: position 70,486 of record NZ_JAFIMU010000002.1, on the reverse strand, counting down.
CCTCGGCCAGGTAGTGCTCGAACTCAGGAGCGGCCGCGGTGTGGATGGCCTTGGCGCCGGAGCCCTTGAGCTCCTCCGCCAGCTTGGACGGGTCCTTGGACAGCAGGACGAGGTGCAGCTCGGCGCCGGCCTTGTCGGCCAGCTGCTTGCCCGCGGCGATGGCGTTCAGGGAGGCCTTGCGCAGGTTCCCGTCCGGCTGCTGCTCGGCGACGATGAGGACGATGGACATGGTGTCTGTCTCCGGAATCGTTGGAAGGGTTGGCAGCGCGGGTCAGACGACCTTCGCCTCGTTGTGCAGCTTCTCCACCAGGGTGGCCGCGTCCGGCACCTTGATGCCCGCCTTGCGCGCCGGGGGCGACGCCAGCTTGAGCACTTGAATCTTCGGCGCCACGTCCACGCCCAGGCCCGCCGGGGTCAGCTCCTCGATGGGCTTGCTCTTGGCCTTCATGATGCCCGGGAGGCTGGCGTAGCGCGGCTGGTTCAGGCGCAGGTCCGTGGTGACGACCGCGGGCAGCTGGACCTCCAGGGTGGCAAGCCCGTTGTCCACTTCACGCACCACCTGGACGCTCTTCTTGTCCGCGGACAGCACCACCGCCGGGACCTTGTTCTTCTCCTGGTCGCTCTCCAGCGACTCCACCTTGGAGGCGAACGTGGCCTGGCCCCAGCCCAGGAACTCGGCCAGGTACTGGCCCACCTGGTTCTGGTCGTCGTCGATGGACTGCTTGCCCAGCAGGACGATGTCCGGCTTCTCCTTCTCCGCGACCTTCTGGAGCAGCCCCGCGATGCCCAGCTGATCCAGCGGGCCCGTGTGGTTCACCCAGACAGCGCGGTTGGCGCCCATGGCCAGCGCGTGGCGCAGCTGCTCCTGCACCTCCTTGCCGCCGATGGAGACCACGACGACCTCGCCGGTGTGCTTCGCGGCAAGGCGCAGGCCCTCTTCCACGCCGATTTCATCGAAGGGGTTGATCTTGTACTTCAACCCCTCCTTCACGATGTCCGAGCCGTCCGGCTTCACCTTGATCTTCGACTCGGGATCTTCGACGCGCTTGGCGGTGACGAGAATCTTCACGGCGGGCTCTCCTCAGTGGGGAGTGTTTGGAATTCGGGGCGGCTTGACGCGCCGCGCATCAGGGCGGGAGTAATAGACATCCGTACACGGCGGCGGCAACGGGAAAGCCCCGCCGGGCACAGTTTTGCTTTTCTACCTGAACAGTTCCTTCGCGATGACCAGGCGCTGCACCTGGCTCGTGCCCTCGTAGACCTGGATGAGCTTGGCGTCGCGCATCAGCTTCTCCACGGGGTATTCCTTCATGTAGCCGTAGCCGCCGAACACCTGCACGGCGTCCGTGGCGACCTTCATGGCCATGTCCGCGGCGAAGCACTTCGCATAGCTGGACTGGAGGGTGTTGCGCTGTCCCTCGTCCAGCACCTGGGCGCTCTCGTAGGTGAGCAGGCGCGCGGCGTGGGTGTTCATGGCCATCTCCGCCAGCATGAACTGGACGGCCTGGTGCTCGCGGATGGGCTTGCCCATCGTCTGGCGCTGGGCGGAGTACTCCAGCGAGTGCTCCAGCGCCGCGCGGGCGATGCCGATGGAGATGCTCGCCGTCAGCGGGCGGCTGTTGTCCAGCGTGGCCATGGCGATCTTGAAGCCCTCGCCCTCCTCGCCGATGCGGTTCTTCACCGGGACGCGCACCTCGTCGAACGTGACGGTGGTGGTGTTGCTGGCGCGCTGGCCCATCTTGTTCTCGTGCTTGCCGGTGGTCAGGCCCTGCGGACGGCCCTCCACGACGAAGCAGGTGATGCCCTTGTGCTTCTTGCCCTTGTCCAGCGTGGCGAACACGGTGAACTGGTCCGCGTAGCCGGCGTTGGTGATGAAGCACTTGCTGCCGTTGAGGACGTACTCGTCACCCTCGCGGCGCGCGGTGGTGCCCATGGCCGCCACGTCGGAGCCGGCGGCGGGCTCCGTGAGACAGAAGCAGCTGAGCTTGAGCTTCTCCCCAAAGGGGGCCAGCAGGCGCTTCTTCTGGTCATCCGTGCCCGCCAGGATGATGGGCAGGTTCGCCAGGTCGTTGGCGATGAGGGACGTGGCCACGCCCGCGCAGCCCCACGCCAGCTCCTCACAGACGATGACCTGCTCCAGGTGCGTCAGGCCCACGCCGTTGTACTCGGACGGGATGGCCATGTTCAGCAGGCCCAGCTCGAAGGCCGCGGAGATGAGGTCCTTGGGGAAGTCGGAGGTCTCGTCGTAGTGGGGGGCCTTGGGGCGCACCACTTCACGGGCGTACTTGCGCGCGGCTTCCTGCAAGGCGCGCTGATTTTCGCTGAGCTGGAAATCCATGGGCGGGGCTCCGGGAGGGTTGATTCAAATATCAATCCGCTCCCACTGCCATACCGCTCCCGGCGTCCTGGCGCCAGCCCCCGCGAGGGTCCCCCCGTCGTTCCAGGGACACCGGAACGGCGGGGGAGACGACCGGGCGGCTACTTCCCGGCGGGCTTCGCCTGCTTGGGGACCTTCTCCCAGTCCGCGAGGAACTTCTGGATGCCCGCGTCGGTGAGGGGGTGGTTCGCCAGCTGGGTGATGACGTTGTAGGGCAGCGTGGCGACGTCCGCGCCCAGGCGCGCGGCCTGGAGGACGTGGACGGGGTTGCGCACGCTGGCCACCAGCACCTGCGTGGTGAAGTCGTAGTTCTGGTAGATCTCCAGGATGTGGGCGATGAGCTCCATGCCGTCCTGGGAGATGTCGTCCAGCCGGCCCACGAAGGGCGACACGTACGTGGCGCCGGCCTTGGCGCACAGCAGGGCCTGGTTGGCGGAGAAGCAGAGGGTGACGTTGGTGCGGATGCCGTCGGCGGTGAGCGCCTTGACGGCCTTCATGCCCTCCACGCCCATGGGAATCTTCACGACGACGTTGTCGTGGATCTTCGCCAGGCCCTGGCCTTCCTTGATGAGCTCCGGGGCGGTCAGCGACACGCACTCGGCGCTGATGGGACCGTCCACGATGGAGCAGATCTCCCGGATGGTCTCCTCCAGGTTGCGCCCGACCTTGGCCAGCAGTGACGGGTTGGTGGTGACGCCGTCCACGCAGCCCATCTCGTGGGCCTTGCGGATTTCGCCGACGTCCGCGCTGTCGATGAAGAACTTCATGCCGTCCCCTTGGTGTTTTCCGGCCACGGGCGGCCGGGCGGGCAGGCCGTAGCCCAGGCCCCCCCATGCGTCAAGGATGGCCGCCCACGGGGAGGCTGGGTTAGAGGTAGCGCCCAGCCATGGCCCGCGCTCCCCGCTCCACCGCCAAGAAGCAGCCCCGCCTGCGCGCCCTCCCCGGCCGCGCGCCCTCCCCCGCCGCCGTGCGCGCCGAAGCCCGCAGCGCCGACGACGAGGCCGCGCTCACCTACGCGCGCGGCGTGCTGGAGGCGGAGGCCCGCGCCATCCTCGGAGTCACGGACCGGCTGGGGAACGCGTTCCTGCGCGCGCTGCGGCTGGTGCGCGACTGCCCCGGCCAGGTGGTGGTGACGGGCATGGGGAAGGCGGGCCACATCGGCCAGAAGCTGTCCTCCACGCTCGCGTCCACGGGCATCCGCTCCGTGTTCCTGCACCCCGCGGAGGCCGTGCACGGCGACCTGGGCCGCGTAGGCCAGGGCGACGTCATCCTCGCGCTGTCCAACAGCGGCAGCACGGAGGAGCTGCTGCGCCTGCTGCCCCTGTTCAAGCGCATGGGCACGCCGGTGGTGGCGCTCACGGGGGACGCGGACAGCGCGCTCGCGAAGGGCGCGGAGGTGGTGCTGGACATCGGCCGGATTGAAGAGGCCTGCCCCATGGGCCTCGTGCCCACCGCGTCCACCGCCGCGCTGCACGCCGTGGGCGACGCACTGGCGATGACGCTGCTCAGAAGCCGCCCCTTCGGACGCGACGACTACGCGCTCCTGCACCCGGGCGGGAAGCTGGGGCGCTCCGTGCTGCGCGTCTACGAGCTGATGCGCACGGGCCCCGCGAACCCGCTGGTGCTGGACACCGCGCGGCTGTCCCAGGCGGTGGTGGTGATGACCAACACGCCGGGCCGGCCGGGCGCCGCGTGCGTGGTGGACCGCGACGGGAGGCTGGAGGGCATCTTCACCGACGGAGACCTGCGCCGGCTGGTGGAGCGCGGCCACACGGACTTCGAGGTGCCGGTGCGACAGGTGATGGGCAAGCGTCCGCGCTGCATCACCCCGGACACGCTGGTGCTCACCGCCGCCGCGCAGATGCGCGAGCTGAAGGTGGACCAACTGCCCGTGGTGGACGTCGAGGGCCGGGCGGTGGGCCTGCTCGACGTCCAGGACCTGCTGGCCGCGAAGTTCGTCTAGGCGCCTGGACATCCAGGCGGCCCGCCTCCGGCCGGAAGCGGGCCCAACTGGTCCGACTGTCGGACCAGTTCGTGGGCGGCGCCTCCGACGGGAGGCCCTGGTGGCGGGCTACTGCGACAGCTTCGCCTGGAGCTGCGCCTTGTTGGGGTAGTTGGGCACGTCCTGGGACAGCTTCTCCCAGAGGGCCTTGGCGCCCTTCGCGTCGCCCTTGGCGAGCAGCGTGTCGCCCAGCTTCTCCACCGCGCCCGCGTCCGACTGGAGCGCCACGCTCCACACGCGCGCGCCCATGGGACGGCCCAGGCCGACGAGCGCCCAGGCCATGCCCGCCTTGGCGCGGCCGTTCTCCGGCTGGAAGGGCACCACGCGGGTGTAGTTGGCCAGGGCCTCCTGGTAGCGGCCGCGCGCCAGGTGCTCCTCGCCCTCCTCCACCAGCTTGGTGAGGCCCGCCTCCAGCTCCGGCGTGCGCTCGGTGTTCTTCACCGCGTCCACCATCTCCGGCGTCAGCGGGCGCGGCGCGTCCGGCGGCATCGCGGCGGCCTGCGCGGTGGACTGGGACAGGCGCACCTTGCGGTCCTCGGCGCGCGACGCGAGCCACTTCTTGCGGCCGCCCGCCTTCACCGTCTCCTCGATGCGCACGCTCAGCTCGCGGGCCATGGGCGCGCGCTGGGACTGCGGATACGTCGCCACCAGCGTGTCGAAGCCCTGGCGCGCGGCCTTGAGCGCCTGGAGGTCCTCGCCCTTCGACTCGAAGAGCAGCGAGGCGTGCGCGTACAGCGCCTCTTCGTGGAGCGGCTCCACCTCCAGCACGCGGGCGTACTCCTTCAGCGCGTTGGCGCTGTCACCGCCCAGGTACAGCGCGTTGCCGCGCACCACGTCCACGTCCAGCGCGGGCACCAGCGCGGCGCGAGCACACGCGGCGGCGCCCGCGGTGTCTCCGGACTTCGCGCGGGCCTGCGCCACGGCCTCCATCGCGTCCAGCGCCTGGCCCGGCGTGAAGCCGCAGCTCGCGGCCTCCGGCGTGGCGATGGGGGCCTTGCCCAGCTTCTTCTTCGACGCGAGGAACAGCGAGCGCAGCCCCTCCGCCTTGGCCTGCGCCTGGCCCAGGTAGGTCAGCGCCTCCGCGTTGCGGCCGTTCGTGTAGTAGAGCTTGCCCAGCGACGAGGCGATCTCGAAGGTCTTCTCGCGCTCGCGCAGCCCTTCGGACGAGTCGAGCTGCTTCATCAGCTCCTCGGCGGAGGGCGGCATCTTGTTCGCGTCCACCGTGGGGTGGCCCGACGGCAGCGGCGTGCCCGGCGCCACGGGAGAGCCCGCGGGCATCGTGGGGTGGCCGGGGGGCAGCGCGCCGTTCGCGGCACCCGCGCCCGAGCCCATGCCCGTAGGCGAGGCCTGGGTGCCGGGCGGAATCGTGGGGTGGCCGGGAGGCAGGGGGGTGGGCTCGGCCGCGAGCAGCGCGGCCGTGGCCAGGACGAGGGACAGGCTCATAGTTCGTGGACGGGGAAACGGGCGCCCATGTCGGGCCAGTAGAGGGCCTCGCGCTTGCGGACGTCCTGGGGGGCGAGCTTCGCGAGCAGCTCCTGCACCGTCACGCCCAGCACCGGGTGGCGGGCGTCGGGGGCCAGCTCCGCCAGGGGCTCCAGCGCGAAGCGGCGCTTGTGCAGTTCAAGGTGGGGCACCTGGAGGTTCGCGTCCGCGACGACGGAGTGGTCCTCCTCGTCCCAGAGCAGGATGTCCAGGTCGATGGTGCGCGGCCCCCAGCGCTGGACGCGGCGGCGGCCCAGGTCCTGCTCGATCCGCTGGAGGATGCACAGCAGGCGCTGCGGCGTCAGGTCGCACTCCAGCGCCACCACGGCGTTGAGGAAGCGCGGCTGCGCGGGGCCCACCGGGGCCGTGTCGTAGAGGGAGGAACACCCGAGCACCGACACCGCGTCGATGCAGGACATCGCGGAGAGGGCGGCCACGAGGTGGGACTCGCGGTCGCCCTCGTTGGAACCCAGTCCTACATAGACGGTCGCACTCAAGGCTCCATCTCAACCGGGTTCACCAGGGTTCCGATTCCCTCCAGCTCCACCTCCACCGTGTCCCCCGCCTTGAGCGCGCCCACGCCCGAGGGAGTTCCCGTGCTCACCAGGTCGCCGGGCAGCAGCGTCATGATGTGGGAGATGAAGGACACCAGGCGGGCGGCGTTGAACACCATGTCGGACGTGCGGCCATCCTGGCGCACCTGCCCGTTCACCCGGCACACCACCCGCAGGTCCGCGGGGGACAGGCCCGTGACGGCCCAGGGGCCCGCGCAGGCGAAGGTGTCGTAGCCCTTGGCGCGGGTGTGCTGGATTTCCTTCCGCTGGATGTCGCGCGCGGTGACGTCGTTGAAGGCGGTGAGCCCCCAGATGGCGCGCGCGGCGGTGGCCTCGTCGGCGTTCTTCAGCCGCTCGCCAATCACCAGCGCCAGCTCTGCTTCGTAGTGCACCTCCTGGCTCGCCTTGGGGATGCGGATGGGCGAGCCCGGGCCGTTGAGCGCGGTGGAGGGCTTGGTGAAGATGAGCGGCTCCGTGGGGATGGGCTTGCCCATCTCCTCCGCGTGCTTGCGGTAGTTCTGGCCGATGCAGACGACCTTCGACGCGTCCGAGGGCGTCAGCAGCGTGAGCCCCTGGAGCGAGCGGCGCAGGCCGGTCTCCTTGCCGCCGGCCCAGGGCGCGGCGGTGAGCACCACCACCTCGTTGCCGTCGACGCGGCCGTAGCTGGCGCGGCCCTCGACCTGGAAGCGGCAGTAACGGGCGGTCATGTCTTCCCCTGGAGGCCGAGCACGTCGGCCATGTCATAGAGTCCCGGAGCGCGGCCCGCCACCCAACGCGCGGCCCTCAGCGCCCCTTGCGCGAACTGATCACGGTTCGTCGCGCGGTGGGTGAGCTCGATGCGCTCGCCCTCGCCGAAGAAGTAAACCGTGTGCTCGCCCACCACGTCCCCGCCGCGCAGCGCCTGCACGCCGATCTCACCGGGCGGCCGGGCCCCCGTCTGCCCCTCGCGAGCGAACGTGAGGTCGTCCTTCGTGCGGTCCAGCGCCTCCATCAGCACCTCCGCCAGCTTGAGCGCGGTGCCGCTGGGCGCGTCCTTCTTCATGCGGTGGTGCGCCTCCAGCACCTCCACGTCGAACGAAGGGCCCAGCACCCGCGCCAGCTCCGCGGCCATGCGGATGACCAGGTTCACGCCCACGGACATGTTGGGCGCCGCGACGATGGGGATGCGCTGGCCGTGCGCTTCCAGCTGCGCGCGGCCCTCGGCGGAGAAGCCCGTGGTGCCCACCACCAGCGCCACGCCGCGCTCGGCGCAGACGCGCGCGTGCTGGAGCGTGGCCTCCGGGCCGGTGAAGTCCACGACGACGTCCGCCTTCGCGCCGTCCAGCGCGCGGCCCAGGTCGTCCTGCGCGAGCACGTCCAGCGGCGCGCCCAGCCGGGCCACGAGCCCCGCGTCCTGTCCGGACAGCGGGCTGCCCGGGCGCACCGTGGCGCCCACCACCGGCAGGTCGCTGGCGGCCTTCGCCAGCCGGACCAGCGTGCTGCCCATGCGGCCGGTGATGCCGGTGATGACGGTGCGGGTCATGGCGCGTGTCCCTTCCTTCAGCCCTTCAGCAGGCCCAGCCCGGTCAGCTCTTCCTTGAGCTTCGCGGCGTTCGCCTCGCCCATCTGCACGAGCGGCAGGCGCACTTCCGGGCCGAACAGGCCCATCAGGTGCAGCGCCCACTTCACCGGGATGGGGTTGGACTCCACGAAGAGCAGCCGGTGCAGCGCGTTCATCCGCACCTGGAGGCTGCGCGCCTTCGCGATGTCGTTGCTCCGCGCCGCCGCCACCAGGTCCGCCATCATGCGGGGCGCGACGTTGGAGGACACGGAGATGACGCCCTTGCCGCCGCACGCGATGAAGGGCAGCACCGTGAAGTCGTCACCGGACAGCAGCGTCAGCCGGTCACCGCACTTCTCCACCAGGTCCACCGCGCGGATGAGGCTGGCCGTGGCCTCCTTCAGCGCCACGACCTCCGGGATGTCACACAGGCGCAGCGCCGTCTCCGGCAAGAGGTCCACGCCCGTGCGGCCCGGCACGTTGTAGGCGACCAGCGGGAAGCCCGGGTGCGCCTTCGCGATGGCGCGGTAGTGCTCCACCAGGCCCGCCTGCGTGGGCTTGTTGTAGTAGGGCGTGACGATGAGCGCGCCGTCCGCGCCCACCTCGCGCGCGCGGCGCACGGACTCAATCGTCTCCCGCGTGCTGTTGCTGCCCGCGCCCGCCACCACCGGCACGCGACCCTTCACCTCGTCCACCACGACGGCGATGGCGCGCGCGCGCTCGTCCGCGTCCATGGTGACCGCTTCGCCGGTGGTGCCCATGGGCAGGAGCACGTTCGTGCCGCCCTCGAGCTGATAGCGGACCAGGGCCCGGAAGGCCCCCTCGTCCAGCGCCCCGTTGAGGAACGGGGTGGCCAGCGCCGTCATGGAGCCTTCGAAGGTCTTCATGCCGGCGCTTATACGTTCAGGCCCGCTCGCCGCGCCAGAGGTCCTCGACGCGCTCGCGCTCCCGCACGACACGCCAGGCCGCTCCGTCCACCAGCACCTCCGCCGGCCGGGGCCGCGAGTTGTAGGTGGAAGCCATGCTCATCCCGTAAGCCCCGGCGCTCATGAAGGCATACAGGTCGTCCTGGCGGGGCAGCACCAGCGGGCGCGCCCGCGCGAGCACGTCGGTGGATTCACACACCGGCCCCACGACGTCCACCTCCACGTCCCGGCCGCGGCGCTTCACCACCGGCTGGATTTCGTGGTGCGCCTCGTAGAGGGCCGGGCGCATCAGGTCGTTCATGCCCGCGTCCACCACCACGAAGGTGCGCGCCTGGGTGGGCTTCCGGTACAGCACGCGCGTGAGCAGCACGCCCGCGTTGCCCACGAGCGAGCGCCCCGGCTCCAGCAGCAGCGTGGCCCCGGTGCCTTCCGTCGCGTCCAGCACCGTGCGCGCGTACTGCTGGGGGCTGGGCGGCGTCTCGTCCGAATAGGTGATGCCCAGCCCACCGCCCACGTCCAGGTATTCCAGCGCGTGGCCCTGGGTGTTGAGCGTGGCGTAGAGGTCCGCCACCTTGGTGAGCGCGGCCTTCATGGGGGCGGTGCGCGTGAGCTGCGAGCCGATGTGGCAGTCCAGCCCCAGCGCCTTCAGCCCCTTCATCTTCCGCGCCTTCGTGTAGAGGGCGACCGCCTCCTCGAAGGGCACGCCGAACTTGGACGTCTTCAGGCCGGTGGAGATGTAGCGGTGCGTGCGCGCGTCCACGTCCGGGTTCACGCGCAGGGCGAACGGAGCGCGCTTGCCCAGCCGGCGGCCCACGGCGTCCAGCGCCTCCAGCTCCTCCGCGCTCTCCACGTTGAAGAGCAGCAGACCCTGGGACAGCGCCTGGGCCATCTCGTCCGGCGTCTTGCCCACGCCGGCGAACACCGTCTTGCCGGGCTCGCCGCCGGCCTGCTTCACGCGCGCCAGCTCGCCGCCGGACACGATGTCGAAGCCGCTGCCCAGCCCCGCGAAGAGGCGCAGGATGGCCAGGTTGGAGTTGGCCTTCACCGAGTAGCAGATGAGGTGCTTCTGGCCCTGGAACGCGTCCGTCACCTCGCGGAAGCGCTCCGCGAGGGCGGCGGTGGCGTAGACGTAGGTGGGCGTGCCCACCGCGTCCGCGATGGCGGACAGGGGTACCCCTTCCGCGTGCAGCGCGCCCTTCTTGTAGGCGAAGGCGCTCACTCGGGCAGCCCGCCGTCCGTGGTGGACGGCGGCACCGTGGGGCCGGAGGGCTCGATGGGCCCGCGCGGCGGGGTCTGCATGGGCGCCGTCTCCGACGTGGGCGCGGGCGGCGGCGCCGGACGGGGCGCGTGGGGACTGCCCTTGATGCCGCACGCCACCAGCGCGAGCGTCACGCAGGTGGCGGCACACAGCCGGATGAGCGAGGTGCGCATGGGCTCTAGAACCGGATGGCCAGCGTGCCGCGGATGGCGTGCGCGGTGCTCAGCTCCTGCGCCGGGATGCCCGTGTCCTTCAGGCCGTCCAGGGGGAACAGGATGCCGTAGTCGATGCCCGCCACGAAGCCATCCTCGGTGATGTAGCGCGCGCCGATGTCCGCCTCCAGGCCCAGCGCCTTGCTCGTGGAGGAGGGCGTGGACTCCGAGTAGAACGCCTGCGAGTAGATGACGCTGCCGAAGACGTCGAAGCCCTCCGCGATGGAGTACTTGAGGCCCGGCTTCACGTAGAACGCGTCCGTGACGCCGTTGAGGATGGACCGCCACAGGATGAGGTCCACGCGGTAGTCGCGGTTGAAGCGGAAGTTGCGGATGGCGTTGTCGCTGCAGCCGCCGGTGTCGCAGCGGTACTGACGGCCCTCCACGTCGCCCGGCGCGGTGTTGCCGTCCGTCCCGGTGCCCTGGCGGCCCGGGTAGTTGCCGAAGCCCGGCGCCTTGTCACCGGAGGCGAAGCCCAGCTCGATGCCCAGGTGCAGCTTCTCCGGGATGACGTGGAACTCGGACTGGACCACGCCGCCGAACTGCGCGACGCGCAGCGACTGGGTAGTGGGGTCGTTGGCCGTGAGCGCGCGCCCGTCGATGTTGCCCAGCTGCGCGGCGAACTCCGCCTCGATGCGGAAGCTCTTCTCCGCGTACTTGAACCACAGGTCCGGGATGTAGAGCGTGCCGCCGCGCGGGACGAACGCCGGCGCGGTGGTGTTGATGGGGTTGGAGGGGTTGGCGTCCTCGAAGGGCACGCCCGTCTCCGTCGTCGTCGCGTAGCGCTGCGTGCGGTAGGTGAAGTACAGGCCGTAGTTGAGGACGCCCTGGTTGTTGTCCAGCTTGGCCTTCTGCTGCTGGTCGGTGTCGCGCCGCGCGATGGCCAGTACCAGGCTGTGCGCGTCGTCGGACTGGGTGAGGTCCACCGGCTCGCCCAGCGCGTTGGCCTTCTCCGTGGACAGGCCCTCGGAGTTGAAGTCCAGCATGGGCGTCACGTACCAGCCGGCGAAGGGCTCGGTGACGAACTGGATGCGGTCCACCGTGTCGCCGTAGTCGCAGTCCAGGCAGTTGCCGTCGTTGCGCAGCATGCCCAGGCCCCAGTGGCTGCCCATGCGGCCGAAGCGCAGGATGCCCACCGGCGTCGTCACCTCACCGTACGCGCGGCGCACGACGATGGAGTCCTTGAACGCGTTGACGGCGGAGGAGGACGGAGACTGGTTCTCCGAGAAGAGCGTGAACGTGTTGCGGCCATCCCCGCTGTAGGCGCTGTCCGGGTTGGAGCCCAGCAGGATGTTGTCCAGCGCGTCCACCTGCGCCTTGATGCGCACGTCCTCGGAGACGTTGAAGGACGGGTCCAGGCGGAAGCGCATGTTGGCGCCGGCCTGGGTCTGCTCGGAGGCGGTGCGCGGCGAGCGCGTCCACAGCTGACGGCCCAGGGGCGTGCCGGAGGGCAGCGCGGGCTTGCCCAGGTCGAACTTGTAGAAGAGCGTGGGGCGCACGCGCAGGTAGCCGTCGAGCGTGAACAGCTCCAGCTTGCGCTTCTCCTCCGTCCACTCCTCCTGCCAGTCGTTGTTGGCCACGGCCTGGGTGGCCGTCTGGGCGCGGATGTCCTCGCGCAGCTCCTGACGCGTGGCCTCCAGGCGCTGCTCCAGCTCCTCGCGGCTGACGGAGCCTTCGCTGGGGGTGGAGGCCGGGGCGGCGGGCGCGGGGGCGGGAGACTCGGCGGGCGCCGACTCCTGGGGTGCCGAGGGCGCGCCACCATCGGGCACCGGCGTCTGCGCGGTGGCCGTGGACGAGGCGACGAGCAGCGCCGCCAGCAGGACGTGAGGCATGGTCAACGGTCTCCGGGGCCGCGACATGACGCGGCCGGGTGTAAAGGGCGGGCGATTCAAGCCATGCACCCCTGGGGTGTCAACGTCTACGGGAGCGGGGCTTCGTACTTGCAACGGCGGGGACCGTTCCCTTCCCCGCCGCCGGCCCCTTCCGGGACGCGCGGGAGGGAACGGTGGAGAGCGGCTGACATTTCGGACAGAAATGCGTGGTGCGCCCACCCTGGGTGAAGGACTCCACCGTCGTCCCGCACTTCGGGCAGGGCCCCGTCGCCCGCCCGTAGACGCGGAAGCGGTTCACGGAGCCCGCCTCCTCCAGATAGGTGATGTCCTCGCCCTCCTGCTCCTTGAAGGCGAAGTCGAAGGCGGCGTGGATGGCCTTCGCCAGGTGCTTCCAGTCGTCGGGCGTGAGGGTGCCGGGCTTTCGCGCCGGGTGCAGCCCCGCCCGGAAGAGGGCCTCCGCGGCGTGGATGTTGCCCAGGCCCGCCACGCGGCCCTGGTCCATCAGCGCCACCTTCAGGTCCTGCTTGGAATCCCCCACGGCCTCCTCGAGCTGGGGCCCGGTGAGCCCGTCGGTCAGCGGGTCGCGGCCCAGGGCCTTCACCGCGGGCAGCTCCCACAGCTCCTGCGCGGACACGGGCTCCATCCGGCCGAAGAGGCGTGGATCAGCGAAGTGGACCACGTGGCCGTCGTCCAGGTGGAAGCGGGCGCGGCTGTAGGGGACGGCCTCCCCCTCCTTGCGGCGCACGAACTTGCCGGTCATGCCCAGGTGGGCCATCAGGCCGTGGCCGCCCTCCAGGCTGAGGAGCAGGTACTTCCCCTTGCGCTCCAGGGCCGTCACCTGACCGGTGAGCCGGGTGAAGCGCGCCAGCTCCGCGCCCCGGAAGACGCGGGTGGCGTCCGCTTCCGCGCGCACGATGCGGTGGCCCTTGAACCAGCGCTCCAGGTTGCGCCGGGCGATCTCCACTTCCGGTAGCTCAGGCATCCGGGCGGGGGCATACCACCGGACTGTTTCCGGCGCATGTCCCGCGGTGGATGGCGCCCGGGGAAGGCGCTTGCCCGGAGCGTGGGGGCGCGGTTACGACGGGCCGCGAAAGCCTCCAACCACTTCAGCAAGAAGGGACGACTCGCCCATGCAACGGATGGTCACCGCACTCCTGACCCTCACCCTGGCCTCGGGCCTCTCCACGGGCTGCGCCAAGCAGCGCGTGGGCGCGGAGAAGGCGATTGCCAGTGTCCTCATCTCCGACGAGCAGGAGGCCCAGCTGGGCCTCCAGGTGAAGAAGGAGCTGGAGACGAAGGAGAACGTCAAGTACGTGGAGGACCCGGCGGTGCTGGACTACGTCCGGAGCATCTCCGCGCCCATCCTCGCGCAGGCCAACAAGGACCGCTCCGGGGTGAAGTGGAAGGTCAACGTCATCAACGACCCCAAGACGGTCAACGCCTTCGCCACGCCGGGCGGCTTCCTCTACGTGTACACGGGCCTCTTGCTCGCGGCGGACTCGGAGGCGGAGCTGGCGGGCGTGATGGCGCACGAGGCGGGCCACGTGGTGGGCCGTCACTCCGCGCGCGCCATGGTGAACGCCTACGGCCTGCAGGCCATCACCCAGGTGGCGCTGGGCCAGAACCCGGGCACCGCCGCGCAGATCGCCGCGCAGCTGGCGGGTGGCGGACTGCAGCTGGCGCACGGCCGCAGCGAGGAGACGGAGGCCGACGAATACGGCGCGAAGTACTCCGCCGGCGCGGGCTTCGACCCCAACGGCCTCATCACCTTCTTCCAGAAGCTCCAGAAGGAGCAGGGCTCCACGCCGGGCGTGATGAAGTGGCTGTCCACGCACCCCACCAACGAGGACCGCATCGCGCACCTGCGGAAGATCATCGCGCAGCAGGGGCTCAAGGGTGACCGCACCGGCCCGGGCGGGCTGCCGGCCATCCAGGCCAAGCTGCCCAAGCAGTAGCCCCGGCACTGGAGCCTCGGGGCCCCGGCGCCTTCTTCAGTGCATGGACGGGTTGTCGTTCCCGTCCGGCAGGAGGCCCGGGGGCTCCGGATCCTTGCCTTCCGCCACGCGGCGCCTGCGCTTGAACAGCGCGAGCCGCGTCTTCCGGGCGCTGGCGGCGCTCTTGGCCGCGCCGGGCGTCTTGAGGGGCGGCTCCAGGGGCGCGGGCTGACCGAAGTCGCGCGCGCCCTTGGCCTTCCCCTGCACGGACGCGTGCTCGAGGATGGCGTTGAGCTCCCCGCCGAGGATGAAGATGAGCCCGGTGAGGTAGAGCCACAGCAGCAGCACCACCACGCCCCCGATGGAGCCGTAGGTGACGTCGTACTTGCCGAAGTGCTCCACGTACTGGGTGAAGCCCCAGGTGCTGCCCAGCCACGCCAGCGTGCCGATGACGGAGCCCGGGGTGATGTACTTGAAGCGCTGCTTCACATCCGGCAGCAGGTAGTAGCAGAGCGACAGCATCAGCATCACCAGCGCCATGGTGAAGGGCCAGCGCAGCCAGGACCAGACGAGGTGGAACTCGTCGATGAGCGCCAGCTTGTCCGCCACCCACGCCCCCACGCGCCCGCCCAGCAGCAGGATGGCGAAGGACAGCGGGATCAGCAGGCCGCCCATCAGCGTCACGACCAGCGCCAGGCCCTGCGTCTTCCAGAAGGGCCGGGACTCCGACACGTCGTAGGCCAGGTTGAGGGCCTTGCGCAGGGCATCCACGCCGCGCGACGCGGACCACAGCGCCACGAGCAGACCCACGGTGAGCAGCTTGGGGCGCGTCTCCCCGACGACGGACGTCAGGTGCTGGCTGAGCAGGCCCATGGCGTCGCCGGGCACCAGCGGGCGGATGCGGTCCATCATCGCGTCCACGGCGCCGGGCGCGAACGGCAGGTACGCCACCAGCGTGACGAGGAAGAACAGGAACGGGAACAGGGAGAAGATGAAGTAGTAGGACAGCTGCGCCGCCACGTCGGTGACGGTGTCCTCCTCAATCTCCTTCCAGAAGCGCCGCGCGAACTCCCTCCACGTCAGATACTTGAGCCGTGGCAGCCCCATGTGGTTCCCCCTCCGGGTCTGTGGGGAGCCAATGTGCGAACGATGTGGCCATTCGGCAGCAGGCGGCCGGGCAGGCGCTCGCCGCCGGAAGCGCCAGATGTTGAACGCTAGACGAGTCCGGAGGGCAGGTAGCGGCCCAGCAGCGGACGCAGGCGGCTCTTCACCTCCGCGGGGATGCGCGTGCGGTCGGTGAAGATGGCCAGCGCGAGCGCGCTGGCGCAGCGGCAGGTGGTGGGCGCGCTGGCGATGCGGGGCAGCGCGCGGCGCAGGAGCACGGCGCCGTGGGCGGTGACGGCGTCCAGCCGCTGGGCGAACTGCGGCAGGAGCGCTTCGGGCTCCTGGCCCACGGGCTGCGGGCGCCAGGAGTCATGGTCGGTGGGCAACGCGATGAGGGCGTAGTGCAGCTCCGCCTCGCGCGCGAGCCGCGCCTCCGGCATGGCGGTGAGCCCCACGAGGTCCCCGCCCCATGTGCGGTACAGCTGGCTCTCCGCCTGGGTGCTGAGGGAGGGGCCCTCGATGCAGACGTAGGTGGCGGACGGGTGCACCACGGTGTCGCTCTTCTGGCCCGCGTCGATGAGCGTCTGGCGCAGGGTGGCACAGAAGGGCTGGGCCAGCTCCACGTGCACGGCGACGTCGTCGTAGAACGTGCAGGGGCGGCGGTAGGTCCGGTCGATGACCTGATCCGGCAGCGCCAGGTGGAGCGGCTGGATGGCCTCGCGCAGGCTGCCCACGGTGCCGGTGGCGAGCACGTGGGTGACGCCCAGGGTCTTCAGGGCGAAGAGGTTGGCGCGATAGGGGGCGCGGGTGGCGTTGTGGACGTGGCCCTGGCCGTGGCGGAAGACGAAGACGGTGGGGACGCCGTCCAGCTCCGTGGCGATGAGCGGGGTGCTGTGGGGCCCGAAGGGCGTCTCCACGGAGAGGTGTTCGCCGCGCCCCTGGAGTCCCAGGGCCTGGTAGAGGGACTGGCCCCCGATGATGCCCACCTTGACCGCCGGCATGCGTCTCCTCTCGCCCGGTCGCCGGGCGTGGCCTGACGATATCGCGGGGGGCTCGCCCGGGAAGCGCGGAAGGCTGGTAGCCTTCACATTTGCCATGCGTCTTCTTCCGCGCCTCGTCGTCCTCAGCGTCCTGTTCGGCTCCCCTGCCCTGGCCGGCCCCGTTCCGCCCGGCTGCGAGGAGGACGCCACCACGTGCAAGGAGGACTGCACCATCGAGTACGGCGGCAACGGCTCCGCCATCAAGAAGCTGACGCGCTGTTTCGACAGCTGCCTGGACAAGCGCACGCAGTGTGCCCGTCAGTTCAACGCGTTGAACAACCGGGCGCCGGACGCACCGGAGGCCGCGCCCGAGCGCCGGGCGGGCAAGACGGAAGCGGCCAAGCTGCGCGAAATCCAGGAGAAGGACCGCCGCCGCGAGGAGGACCCGTTCGGCGACGAGGAGAACAAGCAGCCGCGTGCGCGGCCGGTGCGCGACTCCTACGATGATCCGCCGGAGCCGCCGCCGGAGCGCAAGGGCTACCGCGCGTCGGACGAGAAGCCCGCGAAGCCCGCCCCGCGTCCGCAGGCCACCGTCCCGGCGCGAGCCACGGAGCCCGCGCGTCCGCCGCCGCCCCCGCCCTCGCCCGCCGTGGCACCGGAGCCGGAGCCCAAGCGCTCCGAGGCCCCGGACATCGAGGCCTTCGCGGAGCCGCCGCCCCGCGCGGAGCCGCCCCCGCGCAAGCCCGAGCCGAAGCCGGTGGTGGCCGAGCCCGCGCAGCCGAGCCGGACGGAAGACGAGGACCTGCCGCCGCCTCCGCCGCCGAAGAAAGAGCCGCCGCCCCGCATCGCGGAGCCGCCGCGTCCCGCCATCCCGCCGGAGCCCAAGAAGGACATCTCCGACTGGGACCCCAACGGCGACTGAGGCCGAGCCCTTCAGCCCGTGCGCACCACCACGGGCGCGGCCTTCACGGGCGCGGTCTGCGTCAGCCGCACGCCCACGAGCACCAGCGCGCCACCCAGCGCCAGCTCCCAGTGCAGCGCTTCGTCCAGGAAGAGCCACGCCACCAGCGCCGTCACCGCTGGCTGGAGGTTGGAGAAGATGGCCACGCGCGACGCGGGCACCTTCGACAGCGCGTAGGACCAGAGCAGGTACGCCACCACGGACGTCATCAGCCCCACGTACACGATGGACGCCTTCGCGGCGGCGCTGGACGCCCACACCGCCTCGGGCTCCAGCACGAACGGGATGAGCGGCAACTGCAACACCGTGGCGACGGTCATGGTCCACGCCGTCGCTCGCAGCGGCCCGTGCTCGGAGGCCAGGGGCTTGCCTTCCGTCGTGTAGACCACCCACGCCACCACCGCCGCGAGGATGAGCAGGTCTCCCTCCAGCGTGCCCCGCGCGCTCGCGAGGCCCCGGCCCAGGAGCAGCACCACCACGCCCACCAGCGCCGTGAGGATGCCCGCCGTCGTCCGCGCGGAGGCCCGCTCCCGGCCCAGCACCAGGCTGGCCACGTACACGCCCAGCGGCGTGAGCGCGTAGAACAGCGCCGCGTGCGCCGCCGTGGAGCGCGACAGGCCGGAGAAGAACAGCGTCTGGTTCACCGGCCCGCCCATCAGCCCCAGCAGCGCGATGCGCGGCCACGCATGTCGCGGCGGCAGCTTGCGCCCCGGCGTCACCGCGAGCAGCGTCACGAACGCGGCGCCGCACACGAGGAAGCGCCACAGCACCACCGTGAACGGCGACAGCTCCGTCATCGCCCGCTTGGCGGCCAGGTACGTGCCCGCGCTGATCAGCACCTGCACCGTCAGCGCCGCGTACACCCGCCCGAGCGGCGGCGTCGCGGAGGAAGGCGTCACGGCTCCAGTTGCAGAAGCGCCCATCGTGCGGCGCTGCGTACCAGCTCACTGTCGTCGCCGCTGAGTTTTTCGAGCAGCGGCCGGGCGTGCGCCTGCCGTGCGACACCCAGTGCATAGACAGCGTTGCGCCTCAAACCGTCGTACCGCGCGCGCGCCAGCGCCGTGCCGGGGATGAGTTCCTTGTATTGCTCGGGGGTGAGCGCCGCCAGCTCCAGCGTGCCCAGCGACGCCACCGCGCGGGGCACGAAGCGGTCATCCTCCGCGAACACCGGCTTCCTGTTCAGCGGGCACACCTGCTGGCAGATGTCGCAGCCGAAGATGAGGTTGTCGAACTTGAGCCGGAACGCCTCCGGCACGTCGCGGTCGCGGTTCTCGATGGTCTGGTACGACAGGCACGCCCGCGCATCCACCTGCCGGTTGCCCACCAGCGCGCCCGTGGGACACGCCATGAGACACCGCCGGCAGGAACCGCAGCGGTCCGCCACCGGTCCGTCCGGATACGCGTCCACCTCCGCGTCCAGGATGAGCGTGGCCAGCAGCACCCACGAGCCGTGCGACTCCGTGATGAGGCAGCCGTTCTTGCCCACGTAGCCCAGGCCCCCGCGCGCGGCCCACACCTTCTCCATCATGGGCCCGCTGTCCACGCCGCCGTAGGTGCCCAGCCCCGGGTACCAGGCGTTGATCGTCTTGCGGAACGCCTTCATCCGGTCGCGCAGCGTGGAGTGGTAGTCGCGGCCCCTCGCGTACCGCGCGATGGGCGAGCCCTGCGACGGCGCGTCGTCCCGGTAGTAGTTGTTCGCGAAGGACAGCACCGTGCGCGCGCCCGGCAGCAGCACGGACACGTCCAGCCGCTCCTCCGCGCGCGACCCCATCCAGTCCATGTCCGCGTCGTAGCCGGCCTCCAGCCACGACATCAGCGACGACGGCGGGATGGGCTCCGCGCGCGCGAAGCCGATGAGGTCGAAGCCCACGTCCTGGGCGAGCTGCCTCAAGCGGGCAGTGGGCAGTTGCGTCGCGTACACGGTTACTTCGTCGGCTTCTCGGGGATCCACTTCACGTCCGGCAGGCCGGCGCGGAAGTTCACCAGCCGGGCTACGACAAAGAGCAGGTCCGACAGGCGGTTCAGGTACATGGCCACCGCGGGCGGCGCCTTGTCCTCACGCAAGAGCGTCACGACCCGGCGCTCGGCGCGGCGGCACACCGTGCGCGACAGGTGCAGCGCCGCGGCCGCGGGCGCGCCTCCGGGGAGGATGAAGTGCGTCATCTTCGGCAGCTCCTCCTCGTACCGGTCGATGTGGCGCTCCATCTCCTCCACCCACTCCGGGTGCAATTCCGGGATGTGGGCCGCCGCCTTGGTGTGCGGCGGCGTGGCCAGCACCGCGCCCACCGTGAAGAGCTGGTCCTGGATGCGCTGGAGCAGGTGGTCCAGGTCCGCCGGCAGCGGGGAGGTGCGCGCGAGGCCCAGCGTGGCGTTGAGCTCGTCCACCTCACCGTACGCGTCCACCAGCGCGTCGTCCTTCGCCACGCGGCCACCGCCGAACAGGCCCGTCTCTCCCGCATCGCCGGTCTTCGTATAGATCTTCATGGCAGCCCTTTTTATAGCGATGCAACAGATGCACCGCCGTGCGGAGGTGACCCGCGATCAATATTTTGATCACCCGTTGCACCCCGCCTAAGGAAAAAGCCCCATGCGGCCATACCTGAGTCTGATGGAGCACGTCCTGGAGCACGGGACGAAGAAGGGCGACCGGACCGGCACGGGGACGCTGAGCCTCTTCGGCCACCAGCTCCGCTTCGACCTCACCCAGGGCTTCCCCCTGGTGACGACGAAGAAGCTCCACCTGAAGTCCATCATCCACGAGCTCCTGTGGATGCTCCGGGGGGACTCGAACGTGCGCTCGCTCCAGGAGGTGGGGGTCACCATCTGGGACGAGTGGGCCAGCGCCGACGGCAGCCTGGGCCCCGTGTACGGCCACCAGTGGCGCTCGTGGAACACGCCGGACGGCGGCCACGTGGACCAGATGAAGCAGTTGGTGGACGGGCTGAAGAAGAACCCGGACTCGCGCCGCCACCTGGTGAGCGCGTGGAACGTGGCGGACGTGCCCTCCATGAAGCTGCCGCCCTGCCACGTGATGTTCCAGTTCTACGTGGCCGACGGGCGCCTCTCCTGCCAGCTCTACCAGCGCAGCGCGGACATCTTCCTGGGGCTGCCCTTCAACATCGCGTCGTACTCGCTGCTGACGCTGATGGTGGCGCAGGCCACGGGCCTCACCCCGCACGAGTTCATCCACACCATCGGTGACGCGCACCTGTACCTGAACCACGTGGAGCAGGCCCGGGAGCAGCTGAAGCGCGAGCCGCGCCCCCTGCCGCGCATGCGCCTGAACCCCGAGGTGAAGGACCTGTTCGCCTTCCGCTACGAGGACTTCACGCTGGAGGGCTACGACCCGCACCCCGCCATCAAGGCGCCCGTGGCCGTATGAGCCCGCGCGTGTCCGCCATCGTCGCCATGGCGGCGAACCGCGCCATCGGTCAGGGCAACACCCTGCCCTGGCGCCTGCCGCAGGACCTGGCGCGCTTCAAGCGCCTGACGATGGGGCACACCCTCGTCATGGGCCGCAAGACGTACGACTCCATCGGCAGGCCCCTGCCCGGCCGCACCACCGTGGTCCTCACCCGCCAGCGCGACTGGGCCGCCCCCCAGGGCGTGCACGTGGCGCACACCGTGGACGACGCGCTGGCCCGGGCGGCAGGCGACAGCGAGGTCTTCATCGCCGGGGGCGCGGACCTCTACGCACAGACGCAAGGACTGTGGCACCGGCTCTACCTCACCCGCATCGAGCGGGACTTCGCGGGCGACGCCTTCTTCCCGCCCGTGGACCTCTCTGGATGGAGGTTGGTGGAGGAGGAACGGCACCCGGAAGGCGACCTGCCCTTCGGTTTCTTCACCTACGAGCGTCAGGGTTAGTCCGCTTCCGGGTGCTGCCCTGAGTCATCCCCGGGAGCACCCGGAGTGTTGACCCCCGCGCCCCCTTCGGTTCTGGAGGGGGCGCCATTAATTGATCTTGATTCTCAGAATTGAACGCCCGGGGAGCGGTTGGTAGAAGGCGGACGTGAAACACGCCGCCTCCCTCACGCTGTGCCTGCTGCTCGCGCTGTCCTCTTCCGCCCGGGCCGAAGCGCCGGCGTCCGACGAGGGGCGCACCTGGCACCGGCTGGTGGGCATCCTCCAGTACCTCCAGGCGGACTACCCGGCCGCGGTGTCGTCGAAGTCGGAGTTCGAGCTGACGGAGCAGAAGAGCTTCGCGGCGGAAGCCCTGGCGGCGGCGAAGGAGCTGGGCCCGGCGGCCGCCACGTTCGTGCCGCGCGTGGAGGCCATCCAGGCGCGCGTCAACGAAGCGACGGACCCGGAGGGCGTCAGCCGCGACTGCGGGGAGCTGGTGGAGAACCTGGTGCTGGCGGGGGGCCTGGCGCGCAGCCCCCGCGTGGCGCCGGACCTGGAGCACGGCAAGAAGCTGTACCAGGCCAACTGCTCGGCGTGCCACGGCGCGGACGGCAAGGCGGAGGTGTCCATCGCGGCCACCATGGAGCCGCAGCCCGCGAGCTTCCACGACCCGGAGCTGATGGAGGACGGCCTGACGCCGTACAAGGCGTTCAACACCACCAGCTTCGGCGTGCCCGGCACCGCGATGCCGGCCTACCCCACGCTCACCGAGGACGATCGCTGGTCGCTGGCCTTCTTCGTCTTCACGCTGCGCCAGCCGCCGTGCCAGGGCGAGCCGCCCAGCGTGTCGCTGGAGCGGCTGGCCACGTCCACGGACGCGGAGCTGGCGAAGGCGTTCGGCGCGGACAAGGTGGCGTGCCTGCGCCAGAACATGCCGGACGCGGACGAGGAGAAGGTGCTGCTCAACGCGCGCGCCGCGGTGAGCGACGCGCTGAAGCTGGGCGCGGACGGCGACTACGCGGCGGCGAAGGTGGCGCTGCTGGACGCGTACCTCAACGGCCTGGAGCCGGTGGAGCCCAAGCTGCGCGGGCGCGACCCGGTGCTCACCCAGAAGCTGGAGGAGGCCTTCCTCCAGGCGCGGCTCGCCGCCGAGCGCAAGAGCCCGCACCTCCAGGACGAGGGACGTGAGCTGCTGTCGCTGCTGGACCAGGCGCGCAAGTCCACCGGCAGCACCACGGACGTGCTGTCCGTCGCGTGGCTCACGCTGCTCATCCTGCTGCGCGAGGGCTTCGAGGCGACCATCATCGTCACGGCGCTGCTCGCCGCGCTCAAGAAGATGAAGGCCATGGACCAGGTGCGCGTGGTGCACGCGGGCTGGGTGTCCGCGCTCATCGCGGGCGCCATCGCGTACATCATCGGCCGCAAGCTGCTGGCCGGCGCGCAGCGCGAGTGGCTGGAGGGCGTCACCGCGCTCGTCGCGGTGGCCATGCTGCTGTACGCGGCGCTGTGGCTCAACGCGCGCGCCAACGTGAGCCACTTCATGGGCGAGCTGCGCCAGAAGATGCAGGGCGCGCTGGGCCGGGGCAGCACGGTGGGCCTGTTCGTCATCGCGTTCACGTCCGTGCTGCGTGAGAGCTTCGAGACGGCCATCTTCCTCCAGGGCCTGGCGGTGGACTCCGCGGCGGGCGTGGCCTGGGGCGTGGTGGCGGGCGTCGCGGCGCTGGCGGTGCTGGTGCTCTTCGTCAACCGCATGGGCTACCGGCTGCCCATGAAGACGCTCTTCAACCTCTCCACGGTGGTGATGGTGGTGACGGCGGTGATGCTGCTGGGCAAGGGCATCCACTCGCTGCAGGAGGTGGGCGCGCTGCCGCTGGTGCCGGTGCGCTTCATCTACGTGGACATGCTGGGCCTGTATCCGGACGCCCTGTCGTTGGTGCCGCAGGCGCTGCTGGCCGTGGCGCCGCTCGTGTACCGGGCCCTGCGCCGCCGGCCCCGCGTGGAGACGCCCGCCTCCGGCGACGGGGCGACGCCGACGCCGCCCTTGCGGTAGCGTGGGTCCTGGTGAAGCTCCCGCGTCTGTTCCCACTCCTCGCCCTGCTGCTCGTGTCGGGCCTGGCCTCCGCCCAGGAGGCCCCCGCCGAGCCGGCCCAGGTTCCCGCCGGGAGCCTCACGCCGCCGCCCCTGGTGGGCGCGCCGGACCCGGACGTGCCACCGCCGCCCGACGTCCCGCCGGAGGAGGTCCCCACGCGCACCTCCGTCACGCCGGAGGCCCTTCCTTCCGTGAAGGCCGCGCCCCCCGCGAAGGACCCGGTGCCGCGCGTGGCGGTGGAGGTGCTGAGCGGCACGGCGGGCGGCGTCGTGGGTGCCACCATCCTGGGCTCGGTGGGCTACCTGCTGGGTTCCGCCACGGTGGGCTGTGACGAGTGCCTGGTGATGGCCGTCGCGGGCGCCGCGGCGGGAGGCATCATCGGCATCCCGGTGGGCACGTACGCGGGCGGCCGGTTCATGGGCGGACGCGGACGCGTGGGCCCCACGGTGGCCGGCAGCATGGTGGGCTGGGGCGCGACGTTCCTGGCGCTCACCCTGGTGAACAGCGGTGGCAGCGAAGCGCCCCCGGCCGTCAACGCGGCCCTCTTCATCCTGCCGGTGGTGGGCGCGAGCGCGGGCTTCGAGTTGTCTCACGGCAAGGTCTGGCGCCTGGAGGCCGCGATGCAGTCGGCCCCCGCCCCGTCCGTGCAGGTGATGCCCGTGGCCACATACACCAGCAAGGGCCCCCAGTTGGGCCTCATGGGCAGCTTCTGAGAAGGGCTCGTTTGAGGCGATCGTCGAGGCTTGATCATCTCTAGGAATGAGCGAAGGACATCCCCCGGAGAAGCTGCGACAGGCCATCGCGCGGGCCTTTCACGACGAGGGCCTGTCGCAGGTGCAGATTGCCCGCCTGATAGGCATTAGAGAAGCGACGATCATCAGCTTTGATGTCAGCTCCTTCAACTCCATGTCCACACGCTCCTCCCGCGTCAATTTGAGCGCTCACCTCCGGACGTTATCTGTCTCCCGTCACGATGGGGGCGGGCGAGGAGTTATAGTTGCGATACCCTTCGATTTGACAGAAGAGGCGACCCAAATTCCAAGAGCCGTGATTCGCTTCATCGGCCTTTTAGCAGCTTAAAAATCTCGTTCCTGGATGCAGCGGGAAGCCGCCGGTAAGCGTTCCACGCGCGGTCGAGCGGCGTCGGGCCCCGTCGGCCCCACTCCATCCAGCGGAGGAGCCGGGTGCGCTCTGGCGCGTCGAGATTCTGAATGTCAGACAACAGCCTTCCCGTGTCGATAGTCTCCTCCGCCTGGCTTCCCGAGCGGCAGCGCTTACACTCGGTGAGCATCTGCTCCTCCGTGGAGCCTCCCGGCAAGAGAATCGTCTTACGGCTAACGCTCAGTACGGCGGAGTCGCTAGGCGCGTCGGGATAAGTCTCGCCTCCTGCGACCCCGCAGACGACACACTGAAACTGGTCCGCGGCGAACGCAATTCGGCGTTCTTTCGCCGAAACACCGGCGGCCCGCGCTTTCCGACGCTCGTCAGGTTTCCAAACTGCGGTACCAGCCTTCACGAACCGCTGCTCGTCTGGCCTCAGCGCCGCGTCGTCCGTGTTTGTGTAGATAACCCAACCGTAACCGCGGAGGTCTCGGATCCTCCGATCCACCTGCGCGATGCCTGGGAATGCTGCCCGCAGTTGCTCCTTGGTGAAGACGTTTCCCTCGCCAACTTCGTTGACGAGCCACAGCGCCCCTTTGATCATGGTCCCGGCTTTGAGCTTGGGGTCGTTCCATCTGTCCGTGGCCAAGGTCGCTCCGCTCGCGCGTCATGCATACCGCCTCCTGTGTCCTCTCCCGTCACAGCCGGTGCTAGGATAGCGTAGCGACAACGATGTTGAGCGAAGGGAAAGCTCAGATGGACACAACGTCGAACATGCCGCGGCAAGTCAAAGATCTCAGTTCCATGATCGACGAACGCCGGGCTCAGGCGCAGAAGGCTAAGAGCCTATTTCGGTAGGGAAGAAGGTCGGCCACCTGTCGGGTTGAAGAGGCAGGAGGACGCGGCCATGGGGTAGTGAAGAAGGACGACGGCTGGCGGGTGCCGGACGAACTGTGGCGACGCATCGAGCCGCTGCTGCCGGCCCGTCCAGAGCACCCGCTGGGGTGCCATAACCCACGAGTGCCCGACCGGCAGGCCCTGGATGGAATCCTCCTGGTGCTACGCACGGGGATGCAGTGGGGCGCATTGAAGGCCACGGGCCTGTGCCATCCGTCCTCGGCCTACCGACGCTTCCGGGAATGGTTGTCCGCGGGCGTCTTCCGCGAGTTCTGGCGTCAGGGGCTGCTCGCCTATGACGGTCTCGCGAAGATTGATTGGCGGTGGCTGGCGCTGGACGGCACCCAGGGCAAGGCGCCGCTGGGCGGGGGAAAAAACCGGCCCCAATCCTACCGACAGAGCGAAGCGGGGTACCAAGCGGAGCCTGCTGACAGACTCGCGCGGCGTCCCCCTCGGCCTCGTGGTCGCTGGCGCCAACACGAACGACTTCAAGCTGGCGCGCTCCACACTTGAATCGATTCCAGTCCGGAGGCCCCTGCCGAACCGGAGCCGTCGTCAGACGCTGTGCGTCGACCTGGGGTATGCCTTTAGGCCCGTGCGCGAGCTGGCCCAGGAGTATGGCTTCACTCTCCGGGCGCCGAGACGACGCTCCCAGCCCAGTTCCAAGCGCGCACGGCGTCGACGCCCTTCGCCACGATGGGTCGTCGAGCGAACCCACTCCTGGCTCAACCGCTTCCGACGTCTGCTGGTGCGCTGGGAGAAGCGAGAGGACACCTACGTGGCGATGCTGCACTTCGCGCTGGGCATCATCACCTGGTTCCACTCGCTCCTACCGAAATAGGCTCTAACGCCGAAAAAACAACGGTCGAATGGCGCGGGCAGCAAATTCACCCCTACGTCATTTCAATGCCAGTCAACCTACTCTACTACAATCCCCACACGCACCGGATCAGGGCGCAGCGCAGTCTCGATCCTGTTCGGGATCGGGAACTCGAGACAGACCCTTATGGCAAAGCTGGCCAAGGCTACCTCGAAATGTTGCTGAAGTGCCAGCCGTCGAACCCAGAGAAAAAGGATCCCGAGTTCGACGCGCTTCGGGACGACCTTGAGAAGTTCGGCCAGAAAGATCCTGGCCTGATCACCACGCGCGGCCTGTTGGTCAACGGGAATACGCGTTGCGCGGCTCTCCGCGAGCTGGGTGAAAAATACATTCGCGTCGGCGTGCTTCCCGACGATGCGAGCTGGGACGACATCAACACGGTCGAACTCGCGCTTCAGCTGAGAAAAGAGCATAAACGAGACTATTCGTACATCAATCGGCTCCTAGCGATCGACGAGCAGATCAAGCAGAACCGGCGTCCAGACGACATCGCGAGAGAGTTTCGGATCAAAACGCCGACGCTTGAGCAGGATCGTTGGATCTACACGGTCATCCGCGAAGCTATCGGCCGTAGCAGCACATCCCCAGAGGGTCCCTCGCTTCGGTGGGTCGACTTCGAGGACCACCAAGAAAAGCTTCGCGAATTACACCGGGCATACGTGAAAGTAGCGGCGACGGACAAGAACGCGGCAGAGGCGCTGAAGGAATCGCGGCTGGCAATGATTGTGCTCGGCTACGCTAAGACCGACGTTCGGCTCGCGCAGGCGGATTTTTACGACAAGTACCTCGCCCCTAAGCTTCCCGAGCCGATGAAGCCCGACGTGAAAGGACCTTCAAAGCTCAAGGTTCCTGGGCTCCCTGGGGTTTCCGTCCCTGATGCTGCTCCTACGACCAAGATCACGAAGGCCCTGACAGACAGTCTTCTCCAGGCTAAAGCTTTGGCTCAGGCGGGCGGCAAAGCCCCTCCCGCGACCGTCGAAAAGGCGGCGGCGCAGATCAAGGCTGCGAAAGAGGCCTTCGATCGGGCCCTGGATCCCGCTGGACGGGACGCGCGCCTTCTGCAGCGTAAGCTCGCCGCGCCAGAGCGGCTTTCCGACGCTTGCGACAACATCGAACTGTGTATCGCTGAACTCGCCGAAGCGAGCGCGAAGCGCGCTCTCGACGAGACGGCATTCGACGATGCCGTCATCCGGTTGCGCAGTATGTTGCAGAAGCTCGCCAAGCAGGCACGGCGTACGTTTCCCGAACCGGGCGATGGTGTTGCCTGGTTGCTCGAATCTATGAAGGACGAGCGATGAGTGAGTCCAGTCCCAGCCTTGAGATTGGGTTTGGCGATGACGCAGTGGTGGCGCGATTCAGGGCGCGTGAGGGACTAGAGGACGACCTCCACCGTTTGCTCAGCCGGTACCGAACGGCGCGCTCGCTATCGCAAGGCTTAGCGGAGGTTGCGGTCGAAGATCTTTTGATGAACCTCGGGGAGCTTGCCATGTGGCCTCATCCCGACAGCGTCGCGTGGGACCCCGGCCTCGCCGCGCTCGCGACGGACACTACCCTCGACGCGCAAGCGGCGGGAGAGCGGCTCAGGGATGACGACACAGCCGCTGACCGCCAGACTTCGCCAGAAGAGGTGTCGGCGCTGCTCGGGCAGGGCTGGCTAGGTGAGTTGACGTCGTTTCAGAGGCGCGACATCGCGAAGCTTCTTTCGTTGCGCCACGGCGCGAATTTTTCAGTGCCCGGTGCAGGGAAGACTCGAGTCGCGCTGGCGGTTTTTGAGGCCCTTCGTCAGGCAGGCCAAGTTAGCCGGCTACTGATCGTCGGGCCAAAATCTTGTTACGAAGCGTGGCAGTACGAAAATACGGAATGCTTGGCCAAACCGCTTCGCATACACGTTTTCGACACGGGCATCGATCCCGCGGCCGATGCCGTGATTGTCAATTACGAACGCCTCCGGGTTCAGGGGACTCGTAATGCTCTCGCCGGGTGGATTTCCGCACTTCCATCGTTGCTCATCCTTGATGAGGCGCATCGAATGAAGCTTGGTGCGGAAGGGGCGTACGGCGCTGCCTGCATGGCGCTCGGGCCGCGGGCGCGCCGCCGGTTGATCCTCACGGGCACGCCCGCGCCGAACGGTGCGAAGGATCTGGAGAACCTGCTCGCGTTCGTATGGCCTGGATACGGTCGGCAGCTGGTCACACAAGCGGTTGCTGGACACGATCTCGCGTACGCGAGCAGGGTTCTCCGACCTCTGTTCACCCGCACAACGAAAAGTGAACTGGGACTGCCGCCGGTTTTGGTCCGCAAGCGAGTGATCGAGATGCCGCCTCTGCACAGAGAGATCTACGATGCGCTCGTCGGCCTTTATTCCGCCCGTGCATCGACTTCTCAGGATGAGTTTGCGGCGCTCGGCCGGATCCTGGTCTACCTGTTGATGGCGGCGATTAGCCCTACGTTGCTCGCCGCCGGTACGACTCCATACGAACCGCTAAACTATCAGGTGCCGCCATTGACAGTACCTGAGGGTTCGCCGCTCTTCGAACTCATGCGTGACCTGCCAAGCTACGAGATGTCGCCAAAGTATCGCGAGACGCTCGCCATCGTGGCCGAAAATGCAAAGGCGGGGAGGAAGACGCTGGTATGGTCCACTTTCATCCGCAGCGTCATGACGCTCAAGCAAATTCTGAAGGAGTACTCACCGGTGGTAGTGCACGGCGGCACTGACGACCGGCAAGAACAAATCAGCCGATTCCGACGCGATCCGCAGTGCATGGTCCTCTTGTCTAACCCGGCAACGCTCGGTGAAGGCATAAGCCTGCACCATACATGTCACGATGCGGTGTACGTGGACCGGGACTTTGCGGCCGGCCGCTTCTTGCAAAGCCTCGACCGGATTCACCGGCTTGGGCTGTCCCCGACTGCTGAGACGCGGATAACCGTTCTCAGCAGTGCCAAGACGATCGATGAGGTCGTGAACCAGCGGCTAGATGTGAAGCTGCAATTCATGGGCGGCATCCTCGATGATCATGCCGTGCAGCAGTTAGCGGATTTGGACGAAGAACCAGTCATCAGCGGCGGCCTCGATCAGCATGATCTTCAGGCACTTATGGGGCATCTGCGTGCCGGTTCCATCTGATACGGTTTTGCGCGCGGCGTCGCGGTGGCTGGAACACTTGCCGCGAGCGGACGCACAGCGGACGCGTGCTCTGTTCATGTCGCACACAGCGTTCAATGACCTTACGCCCACACAATATGAGGCGGCTTATTCCTGGCTGGAGGCGCTAGGAGTCCTCGATGAGATTGCTGCGGGACGGGCGGGGAAGGCAGCTCTCTTCGAAGCGGCAATTTCAGCCTCTTTCTGGTTCCAGGATGCGGACGCTCTTGTGAGCACGGCCGCCGATCTCCCGGAGGATGCGCGCCGCGCCTCTGCAATTTTCGGTCTGTCGCCCGAAGAGACCCTAGCGGCGATCCGGCATGCCTCGGGGAAGGCCGACTTGGCGGAGCGTCTGCGAATTGGATCCGCGGGCGAGCACGGATTGATAGAGCTGTTGGCCTCCGCGCCGATGGCGCGGGTGCGGCACGTTTCGCTCGAATCCGACGGCTACGGGTACGACGTGGAAGTCACCGTGGGCAGTGCGGCCTTCCACCTAGAGGTCAAGTCGACTACGCGACGCGGGCGGCTTAGGGTCTATCTCTCCCGGAACGAATTTGAGGCGATGCGCCGGGACGCCGCTTGGGTGCTCGTCGCAGTGCGCTTGGATTCGGACTTACAGCCCGCGTCGATCGCCAGCGTCGACCGCGAGTGGGTCGCCGCGTCTGCGCCGATTGACCGTACCCCCGGCGTGCGTTGGGAATCGGTGAGGCTGGATGTGCCTACAGAAGCTTTGGTTCCTGGAATTCCAGCGATGCTCGGTACTCTGCACCAGCCGCCACTCGCGATACTTGCCGGTGAACCGCGTTGGCCAGGCTGAGCTCACTGAGGCATAGCTAATCCTGTGGCCAAGTCGAGATTAAGAGCCTATTTCAGGAGGAGCGAGTGGAACCAGGTGATGATGCCCAGCGCGAAGTGCGCCATCGCGACGCAGGTGTCCTCTCGCTTCTCCCAGCGCATCAGCAGACGTCGGAAGCGATTGAGCCATGAGTGGGTTCGCTCGACGACCTATCGCCGCAAAGGGCGTCGACGTCATGCGCACTTGGGCCTCACGTGGGAGCGTCGCCTCGGCGCCCTGAGTGTGAAGCCATACTCCTGGGCCAGCTCGCGCACGGGCCTGAAGGCATACCCCAGGTCGACGCACAACGTCTAACGACGGCTCTACCTCGGAAGGGGCCTTCGGATTGGAATCGATTCAAGCGTGGAGCGCGCCAGCTTGAAGTCGTTCGTGTTGGCGCCAGCGACCACGAGGCCGAGGGGACGCCACGCGAGTCTATCAGCAAGCTCCGCTTGGTGCCCCGTTTCGCTCTGTCCGTGGGGCTGGGGCCGGTTTTCTCCAGCCCAACGGCGCTTTGCCCTGGGTGACATCCAACACGAGTCACCGCCAATCAATCCGCGCTAGGCCGTCGTATGCCATCAGCCCTTGGCGCCAGAACTCGCGGAAGACGCCCGCGGCCAACCACTCCCGGAAGCGTCGATAGGCGGAGGACGGATGGCATAGGCCCGTGTCCTTCAACGCGCCCCACTGCATCCTCGTGCGCAGCACCAGGAGAATCCCATCCAGGGCCTGCCTGTCGGGCACTCGTGGGTTGTGGCAGCCCAGCGGGTGTTCCGGCCTGGCCGACAGCAGCGGCTCGATATGTCGCCACAGCTCGTCTGGCACCCGCCAGCCGTCGTCCTTCTTCACTACCCCATGGCCGCGGCCTCCTGCCCCTTTAACCCGGCAGGAGGCCGACCTTCTTCCTTACCGAAATAGGCTCTAACAGGCGGGCTGCCGCAGTTGCTCCAAAGTAAGCGTTCACGGAGGGCGGTGGCTGCATGAGTGAACTGAAGCTATGAGCTGGGCAGCAGCGAGGGAGTGCTACGAAACCCGGGCAAGCTCACTTCTGCATGAATTTGCCAGTGCCACTGCATGCGCCCAAAAACTGAAGCACGCGCTCGGCTACAAGGTCAGGCTTTGCGGTTTCGCACTCCCAGACTGTGAGTACGGACCAGCCAAGCTTCGTTAGTGCTTGTTCAACCTCAACATCTCTCTGCTTGTTCCGTTTTAATTTTGGCCCCCAATAGCCCTTGTTCGAGCGGGGAACACGCCCATCAATGCAGCGCTCGTGCTGGTGCCAAAAGCACCCATGCACTTGGATAATTTTTCGAAGCCCCGGAAACACCAAGTCCGGCCTGCCTGGGAGATCACGACGGTGGAGGCGGAACCTATAGCCCGCCGCATGGGCAATGCGGCGGACGACCACCTCTGGCAGGGTGTCTTGCGCCCTGATTCTGCTCATGTTGGCGCTTCGACGCTTCTTGCTGATCTTGTCCACGAAGTGGTTCTAGACGGCCAAGTCGAGGGGCAGATCGGCAATGTCGCGTAATCGTTTACCCGCGACCATTGTCTGCAGGATTTCCTCAGAATCTTCGAAGCCCTCTAGTCTAACTGCAGCTTCGAGTTCGGGTAACGCGAAGTGGTACACGCAGTCTATCTCACCGGTGCCGATGGCAATGGATGCAAGACGACTTGGCAAAGGCTCGCCAGTGACTACAACCACGTGAGGAAGCCGCCCCTTGCGGTTTTTGATGAGATTTAAACCTTCAGTGCGGCTGTTTTGGGAGCGGTCGCTGCGGATCGTCCACTTGCAAGAGATACTTGCATGAAGGAGCGGCAGGCCGTTGTTAAGCCTGCGGAGTGCGGCGTGACGGGCGACGTTAGGATCCACGATCAACTGTAGTACATTGATCGTTGTATCGGGCTCAGGCTCGCGCGTGATGATGATGTCCGGCGCGACCGTGTAATCATTGCCAAGCGCGGCTTTAAGTTCAGGGTCCTTGTCGGCAGCACGTTGAAGAGCCGCAAGGTGCGCATACTGCTCGTAAGCTGCGATTTCATTCCGGTTGCGTCCACTAACTTGGCGAACTTGCCAAGCGCCGGGCCGAAGGTGTTGAAGGCCTAAGAACGTCGTCCGGAGAAACTCAGAGCAGAGTTCCTCAAACTTGTTACCTGAACTCTGCCCCGCCATGCGTTCGCGGGCATCGGCTGTCCCAAGTTCGATCTGGCGCTTGATACTCGAAGCGATCTTGACGCTACGCTTGCTGTCCTTGTCCGCGTTCGCAGGCACACCATTTGCGTCAGCCGTGAGGACATGAGCAAGAAGATCTGCATGGAACTTCAGGCGAGCGGTCGTAAAGAGCCCAGTCGTCATGCCGTTCACAGAAAGTCGAAACACAATTCACGCGCAGCCATCTCAGCGGGCTTCTTCCGCTTGTCGGCCTGCAGAACAGTGAAAATGCATCGTGCAACGGCAGCGGCGACAGGCGGCGGAAACGCATTCCCAACTTGGCGATATGCGGCCGTCTTCCCGCCCTGGAATTGCCAATCGTCTGGAAATCCTTGAAGGCGGGCCACCATTTCAACTGTAAGTTTCGGACGTTTGTCCGCTGGAAAGTCTGGGCCGGGAGCCTCGTTTGCCACCCCCATCCCATCTACTCCGAGTTCCATCCACTGCTGCTTTGCGCGCGTCGGGCCGAGGTCCGGGCCACCGTGCTTCTTCGAGCCACCGACCAATGTCGGAGCGATGGACTGCGCCCCCCTCTTCCACGCCGAAGCACCTGGCCAGCCGCGAGACGCAATGAGATCGCCAATCGCCTCTGCAACGGTAGTTCGTCTCTCCAATGGTTTTGGCCATGAGAAGCTAGTGGCCAGCCTCCTGCGGAGGGCAACTAGTACGAACCGGGGACGAAGCTGCGCTACTCCATAGTCCGAGGAGTTCAAGATTTGCCAGAAGGCGGAGTAGCCCATGTCGTCCAACTTCTCGACAATCTGTGCGCGATAGGGGGCGAATTTCTCCGTCGATAACCCACGCACGTTCTCCAACATGACAGCTCGAGGCCGGATCTCATCCACCAAGCGCAAGGCGGCAGGGAAAAGGTCCCGTTCGTCCATCTTACCTAACTGCTTTCCTGCGATGGAAAAAGGGGGGCACGGAACCCCGCCAGCAACGAGATCGACGCCTCGAAACTCCTTCCCAGATAGTGTTCGAATGTCCCGATTCAACACGCGCCAAGCCGGCCGGTTGTGCGCAAGCGTCCGGCATGCAGCCTCATCGATCTCAACTACCGCAGCGTGCTCAAAACCTGCTTGCTCAAGACCGAGTGCTTGTCCTCCACCACCAGCGCAGAGCTCAAGCGCTGTGAAGGCGCTCATTGGGTCACCGTCCGGGTCGCCGAGGTCCTCAACATGAGGCCGGGCATAATTGTCGTGAGTCTCTTCAATGCGTGAGGATGGGATCACATCGCCTGGAGCTTGTCGCCGATGATCCACACCGTTATTGGACAGTTCCGCCCAAACGGGAGTGAGGCCCTGGTCTTGATTTCGAGCCGACACTGGTCCTTCCTCGAGCAATAAGGATCGCTGTACCGGAATGGCCCGCGCTGTTCTCTTTCCACCATCCATCCGCCCCCCGTGAACCGCACGGGTTGCAGGAAATGAACCAGGAGCATTGCTTAGCGACGGACTCATGCAACCCAGGCCGCGAGGTGAGATGCGTCGTCCCCCACGCAGGACTGTGCTGCCAGTATCCCGGATGACAGTTGCTATTTCGAGATGGCGGATGAAGGGTATCGGCCCACATGCAGGTTCACTTGAGCCATGGAGGGTAACTCCGAAAGAGTCTCGCGCAACATTGTTAGCGTCCGCGTCACCCACCCACGCCCCCCACGCGGAACCAGGTGAAGGACTCCTCGCGCACGCGTCCTTCGGCCACCAGCTTCTCCAGCGAGGCCAGGGCGCTGCGCTCCGCCACCGGGTGCAGGAGGGGCGGCGTGTCCGCGTAGGCCGTGGCCACCACCTCCGCCAGCGTCGCGCCCGTCGCGGGCACCGCGTCCAGGATGAGGGCCTCGCGCTGGGCGCGGTGGCGCAGGTACTCGTTGAGCTTGCCCGGGCCGTCCGGCACCGGCGAGCCGTGCGCGGGGTACAGCGTGGTGATGGGCCAGTCGCGCAGCCGCTTCAGCTGCTCCAGGTAGTCCACCATGTTGCCTTCGGGCGGGTCGATGACGATGGAGCCCACGCTCGCCACCATGTCGCCCACGATGGCGGACTTGCTGCGCGAGTCCACCAGGCACAGGTGCCCGCGCGCGTGCCCCGGCGTGTGCAGCACGTGCCAGCGCTGCGGCATGGAGCCGTCCAGGTTCAGCACCTCGCCGTCCTCCAGCAGCCGCTCCACCGGGAAGTCCAGGCGGTCCGCCGTGCGCGCGTGGCACCAGAGCGGGATGCCCAGCCGCTCCTTCACCGCGAACGCGCCGCCCACGTGGTCGCCGTGGTGATGCGTGAGCACCACCGCCACCGGCCGGGCGCCTTCCGCCTTCAGGCCCGACACCAGCGACAGCAGCTTCGCGTACTGCTTCACGTCGGATGAACCGGGGTCCACGATGAGCAGGTCGCCCGTGCCCAGCACGTACGCGTTCGTGTGCGTCGCCGGGGGCAGCGTGGGCGTCTCCAGCGCCACCACGCGCACGCCGCGCTGGAACTCGATGCGCTGGGCCACGTAGCCCGGGCAGTACGGCGGCGTGCACAGCTTCGCTCTCGCGTCGGACTCGTCCGTGAACTCCGACAGCACCTGCAGCGCGTGCTGCGCGGGCGGATGCAGCAGCGCCGTGCCGTCGCTCCAGCGCGACAGCCCGTCCTCCGGGCGGATCCACGCGCCTTCGGTCAGCTCACCGGGGATGATGCTCGCGGCGGCGCCCTGCGGCAGCTCCACCAGGTAGAAGCGCGTGTCGAAGCGCACCGGGATGGCCGGCGGCGTCACCCATCTCCCCGCGGGCTTGAGGTCTTCCGCGCGCAGGGACAGCGTGTGGCGCACCAGCCACTCGCTCCACTTCACCGTGCCCGCGAGCAGCGCGGCCCGTCCCTCCTCCAGCACCTGCGGCGACAGCGCCCGCGCGCCTTCCGCCACCAGCACGCCGGCCTCCTCGAACAGCTCGCGCGCCGCCGCGGAGCGCAGCGCGGCCTCTTCACCTTGCGCGCCCTGCACGGGCACGTCGTGGTCGTCGGCGTCCAGCTTGCCGCCGGGGAAGGCTTGGAAGCCGCCCGCGAAGGTGAGCGCGCGCTCGCGCTTCACCCAGAACACCTCCACGCCCGCATGCGCGCGGCGGTAGAGGATGACCACCGAGGAGGGCCGGGGCTCCACGGGGGTGTGGGGCCCGAAGAGGCCCATGCCGGGAAGGGGCTCGCTCATGGTTGCACCGTCGTCCTTCAGGATTGCGTCGTCTGGCCGAGCAGCCGGCCCATCATCTCGCGCGCCCGCTCCGCCTGGTCCGGCCGGACATAGAGCCGCGTCAGTCGCACCGCGCCACTGTAGCGCTGGTAGAGCGGCGTGTAGCGCGCCACCTCCGTCAGCCTGCCCGTGGACACGTCCAGGATGAACAATCCCGGGCTGGCCCCGGTCGCGTTGGACCCCACGTACTTGCTGAGCGCCCCCTTGGACTGCACGGTGTAGTGCTCGAAGCCGCCGCTGGTGAGCGCGCTGCTCAGCACCTCCAGGTCATAGCCGGTGTCGCGCTCCGTGAACTGCGCCAGCAGCTTGAAGCCCTGCCGCCGGCTGATGCGCTCCGCCCACCGGTTCTTCGAGCGGCGCAGCGTGTACCAGAGCGCCGCGTCGTCGCAGAGGAGGAAGGACTCCGGGTCGTGGGGAATCTCGAACTCGCCGGGCGTCTCCTCGTAGTACCGGCGCAGCATGTGGTCGAAGTTCACCGACGTGTGGTGCAGGTACACCGACACGAACATGTGGTAGCGGCTGAGCAGGAAGTCCTCGAACGCGAACGCCGCCGCGCGCGACAGGGCCAGCACCGCGCGCCCGTCCTTCACCGCCGGGTTCAGGTTGGAGACGATCCAATCCATGTCGTACCGGCCGTAGTTCACGCCCGTGTAGAACGAGTCGCGCAAGAGGTAGTCCATCCGGTCCGCGTCCAGCTCGCCGGAGACGATGGCGCGCAAGAGCGGCGTCCAGTCCACGCCCTTGTGCGTGAAGCCCGGGTCCTTCGGCGGCTTCGCGCCGGTAATCAGCGCCACCGCCGCCATGGGGGTGATGCCGCGCGGGCCGAACTCCTTCTGGATGATGTCCGTCAGCGAGCTGTCCAGGAGCAGCTTCGCCGTGTAGTCCTCGTGGGTCGCCTGCTCTCCTTCCGCCACGGCGTCCAGCCAGCCGGGCAGCCGCAGCAGCGAGCGCCGGGGCGCGATGCGCTCGGACGCGTGCGACAGGGGCATGTGCCCCAGGTCATGACAGAGCACCGCCAGGCGCACGGCGGTGCAGAAATGTTCACGCACATCGTCCGGCAGCTCGGAGCGGCTGGCCACGGCGTTGAAGACGCGCGAGGCGACGTACATGGCGCCCAGGCAGTGGGCGTGGCGGGTGTGGGTGGCGCCGGGGAAGGCCATGTCCCCGAAGCCCAGCTGCCGCACGTAGCGCAGGCGCTGGTAGAAGCGGCTGTCGATGACGGCCTTCTCCGGGTCGCTCACCGGGATGACGCCGTGGATGGGGTCGCGAATCCGCATGTCGTCCTTGCCGGGCCCCTGCACACACAAGAGGCCCGGAACTGCTCCTACAGGTCACCCACCGTAGCGCATACCCTGGCAGGCGGTAGCCCTGTGAGGGACCGACCGGCCACCATGTCACAGGCTGGGAAGGTCCCTGGGGACGTGCTAACCCTCGGGTCACTCCGAATGCACATCATCCTGCTGCACAATCGTGACCACGACCTCCTCGAGGACGACCCCGGGCGCGAAGCCCGCGAGGACGTGGTCCGGGTGGCCGAGAGCCTGGCCCATGCGCTCAGCCGGGACGGCGTGAACGCCGAGCCGCTCGCCATCGAAGGCGACAAGCTGGACTTCGTGGAGGCCCTGCGCTTCCTCCAGCCCGACCTCGTGGTGAACCTCTGCGAGTCCCTGGCCGCCGACAGCCGCGGAGAGATGGCCGTCCCCTGCCTGCTGGACGCGCTGGGCCTGCCGTACACCGGCTCGTCCGCCCTGTCGCTGGGCCTGGCGCTGCACAAGCCCAAGGCCAAGGACATCCTGCGCGCCCACGGCGTCTCCACGCCCGCCTCGTTCCTGGTGAAGAAGCGCGAGGATGCACTGGCCGTGGACCTGCCGTGGCCGCTCATCGTGAAGCCCGCGCGCGAGGACGCCAGCGTGGGCATGGACTTCGACTCCGTGGTGACGGAGCGCTCGGCGCTCGTGCGGGCGTGCGAGTCCGTGCTGCGCACCTTCCACCAGCCCGCGCTCGTGGAGCAGTTCATCCCGGGACGCGAGGTCTACGTCCCGCTGTTGGGCAACAATCCCCGTCAGGCGCTGCCGCTGACGGAGATCCACTTTGGCCGCGCGTTCGACAACCGGCCGAACATCGTGTCGTACCGGGCCAAGTGGGAGGAGGCGTCCCCCGAGTACCGGGACTCGCCCACCGGGCCCTGCCGGCTCGACGCAGTGCAGGAAGCGCGTTGCATCCAGACGGCGCTGGAAGCATTTGCAGCGCTGGACTGCCAGGACTATGGACGCGTGGACCTTCGGGTTTCCCCCGAGGGTGTGCCGTACGTCATCGACATCAACCCCAACTGTGACCTGCACCCGGGCGCGGGGTTCGCGAAGGCGGCGCAGGCCGCCGGCATGGACTACGCGGCCCTGGCCTCCCGCATCGTGGAGGTCGCGATTGAAAGGACCCATGGAAATCCGCACGCTCGAAAGAAAGGACCGGGAGCCGCTCGCCGCGCTGATCCGGCGAATCGAAACCTTCTCGCAGGAGGAGCAGGACTGCGCCATCGAGCTGGTTGACATCGCGCTCACGGCGGGCAACCGCGACTACACCATCCTGGTGGCGGACCGCGGTCAGGACGGGGGCGGGCTGGTGGGCTACTGCTGCTACGGCCCCACGCCGATGACGGAGAACACCTTCGACCTGTACTGGATCGCCTCCGCGCCGGAAGTCCGGGGCCAGGGCATCGGCGCCGGGCTCATCTCCGCCATGGAGGCCGACCTGCGCCGCCGCAAGTCGCGCATCATCCGCGTGGAGACGAGCGCCACGGAGGCCTACGGTCCCACGCGCGGCTTCTACGCGTCCATGAAGTACGGCGAGGAAGCCCGCATCAAGGACTTCTACAAGCAGGGCGACGACCTCATCATCCTGACCAAGCGCCTGTAGTCACACCCGCCAGGAGCGGGCAGATGCCTTCCATGAACCGACCGATGCGACGCACCCGTCTGGGATTGTTGAGCCTGCTCGCCCTGCTGACAGGGGCACCCTCCCCCGCCTGGGCCCAGGCGCCCGCCGCGCTGAAGAACCAGGCGAAGGCCGCGGCGGCCAAGGCCCAGGCGAAGACGCCCGGCGCCCCGCAGGCGCAGGAGCAGGTGTCCGACGTGCTGAAGGCCCCGCGCCCCAAGGGCGGCGAGTACTTCGGCCTGTATCTGATGGACAAGAAGGTGGGCTGGTTTTTCACCGACCTGACGGCGCTGCCGGGCAACAAGGTGCAGAGCATCAACGAGCTCATCTTCAAGGCGCAGGTGGGCACGCGCGTGTCGGAGCGCGTGCACCGCGAGGTGCGCGTCTATGAAGCGAAGCCGGGCGGCAAGCTGCTGTCCTTCACCGTCACGCAGAAGGGCGACGGCGGGGACAACGAGCTCATCGGCACGGTGACGGGTGATGCGTTGCGCGTGGTGCGCAAGCGCCCGGGCCAGCCGGATGAGGTGCTCAAGCCGCTGCCCCTGCCCAAGGAGACGGTGGAGGACGCGGACCAGGCGCGCGTGGCGCTGCTTCGCGGCCAGAAGGTGGAGGGCGTGGCGCTGGACGGCACGGACCTGGAGGGCTACCGCACCGTCACGACGGTGGAGGCGCCCGAGGAGCAGGTGCTGGGCGGCGTGAAGGTGAAGCTGTCGCGGGTGAGCACGCTGTCGGACAAGGAGAAGGTGCCGGTGGCGGCCTTCCTGACGACGGACGGCAAGATGGTGCGTGTGGACTTCGGCCAGACGATGCAGGCGCGCGCCGAGTCCGAGTCCGTGGCGAAGCGGCTGGACCTGGTGGAAGTGTTTGGCCTCACGCGCGTGGTGCTGCCGCAGCCGCTGCCCGCGAAGGCGCGCGAGGTCCCCGGGCAGGTGAAGCTGGTGATGAAGAACCTGCCGGAGAAGTTCCAGCAGGACACGTACCGGCAGAAGTACAACCGGCTGCCGGACGGCCGCGTGGAGGTGACGCTGCTGGCGGCGCCGCCTTCGCCCAAGGGCCGTCTGCCCCGGCCGGTGGCGGACCCCGACAAGGGTGAGAACCTCAAGTCCACGCTCGCGGTGGAGGCGGACGCGCCGGCCATCAAGGCGCAGGCGAAGAGCATCATCCGCGAGGAGAAGGACGCGTACACGGCGGCGCGGATGCTGTCCGCGTGGGTGTACAGCAACCTGCAGAAGGACTACGGCGCCAGCGCGGACCGGGCCACGGACGTGCTGCGCCAGAAGAAGGGCGACTGCACGGAGCACTCGCTGCTCACGGTGGCGATGCTGCGCGCGTCCGGCATCCCCGCCCGCCGCGTGGACGGCGTCATCTACATGGTGAACTCCGACGGCGTGCCCGCGCTGTACTGGCACGAGTGGGTGGAGGCCTACGTGGGCGAGTGGACCCAGCTCGACCCCACCTTCAACCAGCCCGTCGCGGACGCGACCCACTTCTACGTGGGCTACGAGGGGAACGCGGAGATCACGCCCCTCATCGGTTCCTTGCAGGTCACGGACGTGAAGTAGTCCGCGCTCGCGTCCCCGAGGCCGCGCTTTTCAGTGGCCCGGGGCCGCCAGCAGGCGCTCCGCGAGCAGGCCCGCCTCGGTGATGGGCCGCTCGCAGACGAAGCCGCGGCAGAGGTACGCGGCGCCCTTCCCATCCACCGGCTCGCGCCCCTCGAAGAGCTCCTGGAGGCGCGGGGGCGGCGGGGCGCTGGTGTCGTGCCAGCCGAAGGAGAACACCGGCGCGTAGGTGCGGTTCGCTGACGCCAGCAGCGGGGCCACGGTCTCGCGCGTGCCCGCGAAGGTGACGCCGGACGCGCCGTCCACCAACGAGTCCGCCGCGAGCCCCAGGTGGCCGTAGCCCATGGGGTTTCGCACCAGTTGGTCGTGCAGCTTGGCGACGTAGTGCTCCGGGTGGTCCAGGTGGCACACGTCGCCGGTGAGCGCGGACAGCGTCACCTGCGCCTCCGTCAGCGTGGACGCGCCGGAGGGGAACGCGTTGTCGAAGAGGGAGAAGGCCGCCACCACCAGGTCCTTCTGTCCGCGGGGCGCGGAGAGGTACGCCTGCTTCTCCTCGTCCCAGAACAGCTCCACCGCGCGGTGCGCGAGCGCGTCCGCCGCGTCCAGGTACTTCGCGTCGAACGTCGCCTGGTAGAGCGCGGTGAGCCCCGCGGCGAAGTCGCCGTAGTCCTCCAGGAAGCCGTCGATGCGGCCCTGGCCGTGCTGGTACGAGCGCAACAGCCGCTTACCGTCCCACATCTTCGCGAGCACGAAGTCCGCCGCGTCCGCCGCGAGCTTCGCCCAATCCGGCCGGTTGAACACGCGCGACGCCAGCGCGAGCCCGCGGATCATCAGCCCGTTCCAGCCGGCCAGGATCTTGTCGTCGCGGCCCGGCTTCACGCGCTGCTCGCGCAGGAGGAAGAGGACGCGGCGCGCCTCCGCCAGCTCCTTCTCCACGGCCTCCACGGGGCGGCCCTGCTCCTTCGCCAGCTGCTCCACGGAGACGACGACCTCCAGCACCGTGGCGCCGTGCTCGAAGTTACCGCCGGGCTTGATGCCGAAGTGGCGCAGCACGGTGTCCGCCTGCTGTCCCACGGCCAGGGCCGCGCGGACCTCCTCGGGGCGCCAGACGAAGAACTTCCCCTCCTCGCCTTCACTGTCCGCGTCCTGCGTGGCGTAGAAGCCGCCGGCCGGGTCGGTCATCTCGCGGCGGACGTACTCGACGGTCTCCTCCACGACCTTGCGCCAGAGCGGCCGTGACTCCACCTGCTCCGCCTCCGAGTACAGGTGCACGAGCTGGGCGTTGTCGTAGAGCATCTTCTCGAAGTGGGGCACCAGCCAGCGCTCGTCCACGGAGTAGCGGTGGAAGCCTCCGCCCAGTTGGTCGTAGATGCCGCCCAGGGCCATGCGCTCCAGGGTGCGGAACACCGCCGCCTTCATGGGCTCGCCGCCGCCGCGGCGCCACGCGCGCAGGAGCAGCGCGACGTTCATGGGGTTGGGGAACTTGGGGGCGTTGCCGAAGCCGCCGTTCACCGGATCCATGCGCTTGAGCATGGACTGGCCCATGGCCACGATGTCCTCCGCGGACAGGTGCGCGGGGGCGGCGTCCAGACCGTGCGTGGACAGCTCACCCAGGCCCTCCTGGAAGCGGCTGGCCTGCTCTTCGATGTCGCTGGCCTTGTTCACCCACGCGTCGCGCAGCGCGGAGAGCAGGCGCGGGAAGCCGGGGCGGCCGTAGCGGTCCGACGGGGGGAAGTAGGTGCCACCGTAGAAGGGGCGCAGGTCCGGCGTGAGGAACACGGTGAGGGGCCAGCCACCACCCTGCCCCATGAGCTGCACGACGCCTTGATAGATTTGGTCGAGGTCGGGGCGCTCCTCGCGGTCGACCTTGATGTTGATGAAGCCGTCGTTCATCAGGCGCGCGATGTCGGGGTCCTCGAAGGACTCATGCGCCATGACGTGGCACCAGTGACACGCGGAGTAGCCCACGGAGAGCAGGATGGGCTTGTTCTCCGCGCGGGCGCGGGCCAGGGCTTCGTCCCCCCAGGGGTACCAGTCCACGGGATTCGTGGCGTGCTGGCGCAGGTACGGCGACGGCTCCTGGGCCAGACGGTTGGTATGTCCAGAGGGGGGATGGTCGTCCATGGGGTGCTCCCGGTGTGCCGCGGCTTCGAGGCCCTTCACATTGTGAGCCTGGGTGCGCGGGGGCAAGCTGAAATGGCCTCACTCCCTGCTGGCCAACGGCCTCCCGGTGAGATTTGTCAGGGGGCGTGCGTGCGTCCGCCCACTCCAGCCCCGGCCCGGGAATGAAGACGTGCCTCGTCCTGGTGGCACTGGGTGTAGGGGTGCGGCTCGCGCTGGCGCTGGGAACGGACGTCTACTTCGACGAAACCTATTACTGGCAATGGGCGCGGCATCTCGCATGGGGATATTTCGACCATCCGCCGATGGTGGCGTGGCTCATCGCCGCGCTGGGCATCCGGGGGACGGCGCTCCTGTGCGGGCTGGGCACGGGCGTGGCGGTGTGGGGGCTGGCGCTGGACGTGTATCGCTCCAGGGACGCGGCCTGGCGCGCGGTGGCGCTGTGGAGCGCAGTGCCGGTAGGCATCCTCTCCGGAGTCTGGGCCACGCCGGACTCGCCCATGCTGCTGTTCTGGGCGCTGGGGTTGTGGGCGCTGTACCGCGAGAAGTGGGTCCTGGCGGGGCTGACGTGTGGCCTGGCGCTGCTGTCGAAGTACCCGTCCGTGTTGCTGGGGCTCGCGTTCATGGTCGCGGCGCTGCGGGCACGGAGGTTGCCGGCGGGGGCGTGGCTCACCGCGGGGCTGGGGTTGCTGTGCTTCCTGCCGGTGGTGTTGTGGAACGCGAGCCATGACTGGGTGGGCTTCAAGTTCCAGCTGAACCACGGCCTGGGAGGAAGCGGAGGCTGGGCGACGTTCGGCGAGTACGTCGCGGGACAGTTCGCCATGGGAGGGCCGGTGCTCTTCCCGCTGGCGCTGGTGTACGCGGTGCGCGGGCCGAGGGAGCAGTTCCTGCTGCGCATGGCGGCGGTGATTCCGCTGCTGTTCTTCGGCTACGCGGCGGCGAAGACGCGGGGCGAGGCGAACTGGCCGGCGGCGGCGTACGTGGCGGCCTGCATCGGCGTCGCGGGGATGCGGCCGGTGTGGCAGCGGGCAGCGGCGTGGAGCGGGATGGCGGTGGTGCTGGCGGTGACGTCGCACCTGCTGTTCCCGCTGCTGACGTTCGAGCGCGACGTGGTGCTGGCGAGGACGCACGGCTGGGGCGTGCTGGAGCGACTGAGGACGCCG
The DNA here is from genome assembly GCF_017302985.1 of Corallococcus macrosporus. Lineage (NCBI taxonomy): Bacteria > Pseudomonadati > Myxococcota > Myxococcia > Myxococcales > Myxococcaceae > Corallococcus > Corallococcus macrosporus. The sequence continues at coordinate 27,332 of NZ_JAFIMU010000002.1, read as the reverse complement.
GAGCAGTTGTTCCCAGGCATGACGCCAGGTCCCACGGCGGTCTACGCACCCACGTACCAACTGGCCTCACAGGTGGCGTACGCGACGGGCGCGGAGACGGACACGGTGGGCCCGTCACGGCGCAAGAGCCAGTACGACGTCTGGCCTGAGCTGGAGTTGAAGCCCGGGCAGGACGTGCTGTGGTGTTCGGAGAATGGCGCGGCGCCTCCGGCGGAGCTGGTGCAACGCTTTGGGGCGGTGGAGGGTCCCGTGAAGCTCACGGGCGTCTTCCGGAGCCGCAGGCTGCACACATTCACGGTGTGGCGGCTGCGGACGCTGAAACCCGCCGTGCAGCCATAGTTACTCTTCGCCGCGGAGCCAGAACCAACGCCCCTGGGACCGAAGCGCTCCAGCCAGGAACTCCTGAAACGAGCTGGAGATCCGCGTGCAATATTCAGGGTCAGGGAACGCTTCGTTGTAGCCATCTCGAATGGCGTAGCGCCCCGCTTCCTGGTGGCTCACGTCGAGCAGGATGTAGTTGCTGTCCCGGACCTCGCAGATGGCATACCAGGACGGCGGGCCCGCCTGCTCCGTGTCCTCGTCGCGCATGACCACTCGCGCGCGAGCAATCCGTGACAGTGCCAGGAACGTGAAGGCGGGATCGACGAAGCCGAACGTGGGGTCCCGCTGGGCGAACAACTTGGCCCCATCACAATGCAGGTAGAAAGCACGCAGGTCCGGATCCAGGCGCCAGCCCACGCGCTGCTCGAACGTGTCCAATTGCTCCAGCGTCGCAGGGGGATTGGGAGCGTGGCGGCGCGATATCTCCCCAAGCAGCGCTTTCATTGCCTTGTGCCTACTCTCCATAGGGGTAGTCCGTCCCCACAGTCGTCCATGGAGGCGAGTTCGCGTAGCATTGGTTGTAGAGCTTGAAGAGCGTCTGATGGATGTCCTTTGGAAACGGGATGATGTTGTCCCAGTCCGTGGGATTGCCACCATGCCAGAGGTCCCGGATGTGATGCCCCTCGTAGGGGGTTCCATTCTCCGAAGGCCATGCTCCAAACCGCTTTGCCCACTGCTCTCGGAACGCAGGACGGCTGTCGTCCCACTTGTCGCGGGCGGCCTTGTTCAGGGCAGGGCTGAGCGTTCCGTAGTTGCAGCAGCAGTTCGTCATCCCGAACCGGCTCCCAGCGCGAACGACCGTACCTTCAAAGTCCATCTTCACGTCCGCGAGCCACATACAGCCCTGGAGAGCATGGCCGCTCCCAGCGCACTTCTCTCGGCAGTAGGTCATGAACTGCGAGCTGCACTGCCACGGGCCATAGTAGACGACGGTGCGAAACTGCCCGCCACCAGGCACCGCCACCAGGCACCGCCACCAGCGGCCCCACCCACTTCCGGACCGACCCAGGGGCCGTGGGCGTGGGCCCTTCAGCACATGCCGAAAGCAGCAACGCTCCAAGCAGGAGCGTTACTGAACGCCACGCGGGCGCGTTTCCCATCGCGGAGCGGATCATTCCGGGCTGAGGAACTTGTTCACGACCGGGTTGTCGTTGGAGTCCCAGCCCAGCACGCCCAGGTACATGCCCCGGCGGCCTCCGTCGTCGGTCTGCGCGTCGAAGTTCACCGGGCAGGGATCGCTGCCGCACAGCCAGCCGTGGAAGAAGATGCGCTGTCCGCCGTCGAGCGCCGCGGCGATGTCCGCGCCGCCAGGACCGCACACGCCACCGGTGTTGCCGTCCGTGAGCAGCAGGTGCTGCGTGACGGTATTAAAGGCATTCGTGCCCAGGCCCTGTGCCCGCATCCAGATGGTTTCGTAGGTGCACTTGTTGTACGGCCCACGCGAGGCGAACAGGATGTAGTCCCCAGCGCGCTTCACCAGGACCGGGTTCTCCACGATGCGGTCCGAGCGCAGCAACTGCCGGCTGGTCGCGCCGCTGGCCACGTGCGTACCCGCCGCATTGAGCCGGACGATGCGCAGCGACGAGGGCAACTGCTGCGTCTTGTAGAGCAGGAAGCGCGTGCCATCGCTGTCCTTGAAGCCAGACGGGTCGATGACACCGGCGTTCGTCAGCGGACGGCCCGGCACGTTGTCATCCGGGGCAGGCGTATTCGCCAGTCCCGGACAGACCAGCGGCCCGCCCGAGACCGGAGTGAACGGCCCCAGCGGCGAACTGGCGGTGGCCGCCCCGATGCAGCGCTGGTTGTCGTCCAGTCCGTCCACGGGAGCGGCGAAGTAGATCACCCACTCGTTCCCGCTGATCCGCTCCAGGTCCGGGGCCCACATGACGCCGCTCGTGGCCCACGAAGGCTTCGCCGTCAGGGCCGGCCCTTCCGCCGCCCAGGGACCTGTGCCGATGTTGCCCTGGGCCGATGGAACAAGGCCGCCCGTCGACATGCCGTAGAACTGGTCGTTGTGGCTGACCACCGTCGGGTCGGCGAACCCGCCGCCGCCCGGAGCGAACACGGGCCGGGGCGCAGCACCCGCGAACATGGGGATGCTGAAGCAGACAACGAACGCGCCAAGGGCGCAACGGCGGGGTGACGTCATGGGGAAGATCCTCCTTGACGTCACGTACTAGATTCTCTGATTAAGCTGAATAGCAACCTATTTCGAGTTTTCCAAACTCAACTTGAGTGGGCACGAAGGATGCGACTACGGCCCCACCACCGGCGCTGTTCCGAATTGAGTGAAGCGGCCTGTCAGGCACTCCACCAGTTCCTTATGTGCCGCATCCATGTAGTCACCTGCGGTCACCTGTCGGCCATCATTTCCGGCAGCCTTCGCGACGTCCCGGCAGAGAACAGCGACAAGAGGGATCGCCTCTTCAGCTTTTGCCGTCAAATCCTTCTTCAGCTCGTCAAGCTTTCCACCTGCACCGAGCTGCGTCGCGGTCGCACTCAAATCATTCACCGCCTGTCGAATGTCCTCCGCCACCGGCTTGGGCCCCTCCAATGCATTATTAAGTCCATCAACACGCGCAACAAATGCATTAACCTGATCTTGCTTTCCACTTGCCACTAGCGATGACTTCTGTGCCTCCATCTGATTTTTGAGTTCTCCCACCTTCAGCTCAGCATCCCGACGAACTCGCTCAAACGCGGAGAACCGAGTTCCACAAGATGCAAGTCGTCCAGCATTATTGAGCTTGGCGAGACGCTCCGTTGCAAGTGTCTTTTGTACCCACGTTCGCTCGCCGCAGTTCAACCACAGATCGAAGCCCGTCAGGACGCCCAACACCGCGGTGCTGCCAATCGCGGCCATCCTCCAATGTCGCTGCGCGGCATCGCTCTCCACCAGCCCGCTAACACCTGCTGAGACGGTTGCCATTCCCACAGCCGCCAACTGACCAACTCGCAGAGTACCCTCAACTCCACCGCAGCGATTACCCTCTTTTGAGGCATCATTGAAGGCAACAGCACAAGCCCTGGCCTCGGCAAAGGTTTCCGCCCTCAGCAATGACTGTGGAATATAGAGATTGTAGTCTTCGACGTTCTCAACACCCGTATACACCCCCGCGCCCAATGCACCGCGTTCCGGCAGAACCACCGACGTTGCGCATCCATTGGCAAACAGCACCACGAAAAGCCAAAAGCGTTTCATGTCTCCCCCTGATGTCGGCCGACGCAGTAAAGGTCGACTGCCTCAAAGAGGTCAAGTGCGCTAGTCACTCAAGACTGATGGTTCTTGCCTGACCCATGCTTATCATGTGGCCTCGGCTCAGCCCATCTCCACATCACACGAGCCAGCTCAACCCCCCGTCAGGCTCCGAGTGTGGCGCGCGCCAGCATGACGAAGAGAAACGCGAAGTAGCTCCGGGCCGCGAGCTTTCCTGACAGGGCGCGGGGCCTGCGGTTCTTGAAGAACAGCGTCAGGTTGATGACCGCCATTCCCAGGGGCAGCAGGAAGAGCCAGCTTTTGGTCAGCCACAGGAAGAGACCCACCGCTCCGGCCATCACCGTGAAAGCAATCACCGCGCTGGCAGTGGACCCCACTTCGTCGCTGTAGAGCTTCTCCCCTAGCTTCGTGGTCCCGGGCCACGCGGCCTTCCGCATCACTTCCCAGTGCAGGTACAGGAAGACCATCGCCAAAATGGCGAGGAGCCCCTGGGGGTTCAGGGGTCTTCCGGTGCGCTCCGCGTGCGCTACCCAGACGTAGAGGCCGTGGCCTACGTGGAGCTGGATGGCAATTCCTATCATCAGGAACATGCTGCGCTGGTACGCGACCCAGTGCTTCTCCAGCACCCAGAGCACCAGCGCGTGCACCATGATTCCCGCCAGGATGGCGGCCCTCACCCACGACACCGCCAGGTTCGTGCCCAGCAACACGGCCGCGTTGAGCCCCAGCGCCACGTACAGGTCCCCGAAAGTCACGTCCCCTTTCGCCAGGCCCCGGTTCGGGTTGTGGACGAGGTCGTATTCGTAGTCCCGCAACTCATCCACGATGCGCATGAAGTAGCCCACGCCGAAGATGCTCAGCGCGACGTGCAGCAGGTCCGGGGAGAACCTCAGCCCCGGTGCTCCGTCTAGAACTCCGAAGATCCCGTCCAGGCTCACGCACCAGAGCGTGATGACCAGCAGGTAGAACAGCGGCGGGTAGCGCTGCACCGAGAAGCGCAGCGTTGCCCTGGCCCGCTCCATGACGGTCCTGCTCATGCCGCCACCAGCGTGACCGTCCCCGTGGAACCATCCACCCGGACCCTGGCTCCATCAGGGATTCTCGTCGTCGCGTTCGCCACGCCCACCACCGTGGGGATTCCGAACTTCCGGCCCGCGATGGCTGTGTGCGAGAGCATGCTTCCTCGCTCCACGACGATGCCTCCGGACGCCAGCATCAGGAACAGCCAGCCGGGGTCCGTCTCCTTCGCGATGAGAATGTCGTCCTTGCCCAGCGTGCCCACTGCACCCGGGTCCAGCACGATGCGTGCGTTGCCCTCTACAATTCCCGCGCTTGAACCGATTCCCTTGAACAGCGAGGCATTGTCGCTCGCGGCCTCCACCACCCTGGGGACGCCGTCCGCCACGCTGCCCACCGTCGTGAAGTCTCGCGGCGGTTGGCGCTCCTGGTTGTCCTGCTGCTCTCGCCTGCGCAGCTTCGTGAGCTCGCCCAGGTTCCTCGTGACGCTGCGGCCCTCGAAGTGGTCCAGGACCTCTCGCATCGTTAGGTAATGCACGTCCGGCGGTGCATTCAGCACGCCCCGCTCCGCCATCCGCTGTCCCAGCGCCGCGAACACCTGCTTGCTGAAACCGAAGAGCTGGCCTCTCCAGAACCGGCTGTCCTCTCGCAGGCCGATCACCGTCCGCAGTTTCTCCAGCAACTGCTCGATGGCCAGCTTCTTCAGCGGATGCCCCTGGAGGAGTGTGCCTAGCTGCGCTTCCGCCTCCGTGCGCCTGGCCCTGTCTGACGCCCTCAGCTCCTCTCGCGTGACGGACGTGCGCGCGTAGGACTGGACGACCCGCACCAGGTCCCAGGGCGTGTCCCGCAGGTTCGGGCGCTCCACGTTCAGCTCCTGGACGCCCCGGTCTCCGTACTCGCTCAGGTGTTCGCGGAAGGCTCGGGCGAACTCGGGTGGCACGTCCCCCTTGTCGATGCTCTTCCAGAGGGCTTCCGCGTCCTCTTCGTCGAAGCGCCTCGCCAGCGCTGCGTCCGCGCGCACCTTCTCCGCGAGCGCCACCGCGGAGAGCAGCGCGTGCGTTCCCGCGTCCGGCTTCGCCCCGCACATCAGGCCCACCAACAGCGCGCTGGGGTCCTCTCCGGTCCACTTGAGCAACAGCCTTCGCGCCAGCCCGAAGCAGGTGTTGATGTACCAGTGATTGATGAGCGTCAGCCCCCACCAGTTCCCCACCTCCGTCCAGACCCGCCGGAAGTGATGGATGAGGACCAGCGGGTCCTCCTTCTCCACCGGCAACGCACGCAGCCCCGCGAGCGTCTGCTTCCACCACTTCTCGAACGCTTCGAAGTCCCGCTGGAACGTCGCGGTGACGCTCAGCGCTCCCAACGCCGAACGGCCCAGCGCGTACGCGTAGCTCGCGGTGCTGGGGAAGCTCTCACGGTGGCCCGGCAGCCGGATGACCAGCGATGCGTCCCGTTGGAGCACGTCCTCCAGGTCCCGCATGGACGTGGCCGCGATGAACGGGTTGATGCCGTTGACGTGCATCAGGTTCGACAGCGAGTGGTAGACGCGCCCGTCGATGAACCCCAGCATGTTCTGGAAGGCCGGCGTCTGGTCGTGCAGGGCCCTCGCGTCCGCGCCCTTCATGCGGCGCAGCAGGTCGTAGAAGATGACCTCGTAGAAGTAGCTCGCCAGCGAGTACGTCAGCGGCGTCGTGACGCCCGGGAAGCTCTCCGACACGTTGCCGCAACCCCACACGCGGATCTTCCGGAAGTCGAAGGCGATGGGCCGTGCCTGCAACACATGCAGCGTGCCGTCCTCCGTGAACGTGCCTTCGATGTCCTGGGGCATGCCGAAGCTGTGCTCGATGTCCTTCGCCAGCGCGGCCAGCCGCTTCAGCTCCTCATCCGTGAGGCACGGCGCGTCCCTCAGGGGCTCCGGCACGGGCCGGCGGACCAGCTCGCCTCCCGGCGCCGGGTTCTCGCAGAGCATGTCCGCCTTGTGTCCCAGCTCCCGGTCGATGTGCCCCGTCTCCGGGTGGATGAAGTAGTGGTCCACGCCCACCTTCTCCTGGACCACGCCCTCGCCGATGCCGTGCCCCGCGACGACCAGCGTGCGCCGCTCGGTCGTCTTCGGGTCGCAGGTGAAGGCCACGAAGGAGCGGCGGCCTGGGATCATCCGCTGCACGCCCACCGCCACCATCAGCCCTCGGACGTCGCGGCCCTGCGCCAGCCGGTAGATGAGCCCTTCCGGTGTGTAGGCGGAGGCCCAGCAGCGGCGGATCCGGTCCAGCAGCGTGTCCCTTCGCACGTAGAGGAACGTAGAGCTCACGCCCGCGAACGGATCCGTCTCCGAATCCTCGCTCTCCTCCAACGCCCGGCCCACGACGGAGGCTCGCACTGCCACCATGCCGTCCTTGCCGAAGGTCTGATCAAAGGCAGCCAGGATGGCGGCCTCGCGGTCCGCGCCCAGGGGGACCTGGAGGAAGAGCTGTTCAATCTCCTCCGCGACGCGGCGGATGTCCTGATGGGAGGTGCGGTCCACCGCCGTGGTGAGCCGGTCGATGGCGGACTGGAGGGGCCTCGCCACCTCCTGGAACATCGTGGTGGTGAGGCAGAAGAACTCGGGGACCGGGAAGCCGTGCTTCGCCAGGTGCTGCTGGCGCGCGAACTTCTGGCCGACGTGCCGCGGATCGCCGGCCTCGGTCATGGAGACGAGCGGGAGGGGGGAAGACATGGGTGGGGGTTCCTTCAGGAAGGAAAGTCATTGAGCGCGCTTCGCAGGGCCTCCACCGGGGACCTCGACAACAGGTCCTCCGGCCCGAGCACCTTCACGAGCCGCGAGACATCCAGACACTGTGAATGGGTCAGCAACTCCAGACGCTCCGCCATCGCCCGGGCACGCCGGCTGGGGACCTCCCGCATGACTCGCAGGAGCGCTCCGGGGACTCGGACCTTCACGGCGGGACGCTCCAGCCCCAGCCGCTGTGCCACCGTGCCCAGGAACTCCCCGCGCAGGAGCGGTCGTGCATAGGCGACGTTGAGCGCCTGCTGTTCGGGATGCGGCGTCTCCACCATCCGGCTCGCGAGCCGCCAGAGGATTCGGGCCAGGTCATCCACATCGATGACCGAGCACCCCACCCTGTCGTCCCCGACCTGCACGCCCTGCTTCAGGAGCTTCACCATCGCGGGCAGGACGAACCGGTCCCCGCGCCCGAGGAGGAAACGCGGCCGGAGCAGCGCCGCATGCATCCCCGTCCGCACCGCGTGCTCCGTGACGACGTCCTCCGCCGCCACGCGCGAACGGGCCAGCGCGGTGATGGGACGCAGCGGATGCTCCTCCTTCACGCCCCGGTGCGGCCCCGGGCCATACACAGACATGGAGCTGCCGAGCAGGACGCCCCGGCAGTCCCCCCGGAGCCGCGTCAGGAGCCGCCGCGTGCCATCCACGTTGGTCCTCTCAAAGCCCGTGTGGTTGGTGTCCCGCTGCTTCATGGCCAGGTGCAGGACGACATAGGGATACGGAGGAAACAGCGCCTCCGGGATGCCGTGCAGGTCTCCCCGCACGACATGCACGCCGTCTCCAAAGTCACGACCGTCCGGTGAGCGCACCAGCGCGTGCACGGGATGCGCTCCTCGCTGGCGCAGGAAGGCCTGCCCCACCATTCCGGTCGCGCCCGTGAGCACGACGCCGAAGCCTCCGGGCGGCGCTACCAGACCCATGGGACCAGCCGCTTGCGGCTCGCCGCGTACTCGGCGTAGCCCGGGAAGGAGCCCAACAGCAGCCGCTCCTCGTGCCGGATGCGCAGGAGCACCGCCGGGATGAACATCAGCGCGAACACCGCGATGCCCACGACCGCGGGGAACACGAGCAGGTAGCCCACGTGCGCCAGCAACATGCCGGTGTACGCCGGGTGCCTCAGCTTCCGGTACACGCCTTCCGTGACGAGCAGGCTCGCGTCCGGCAGCCGCACCCGGTGCGAGTAGGCCTTCCCCAGCGTGCGGATGGCCGTGAGCCGCAGCGACACCCCGGCGATGAAACAGAACAGCCCCAGCGCGCGCGGCGCGGGCCCCAACTCCAGCGTGGGGAACGCGACTGCCAGCAGGATGGTGGCCAGGCGCGCAATCGCATACAGCTCCAGCGTGGCGCTGTCCCGCTCCGCGGTGGGCTTGCGCGTCTCCCGCAGCGTCACCCGGCTCTCCACCAGCATCCACGTCAGGTACAGGCCCAGCATCAGGCCCGCGATGGGACGGGTGTCCTCCGGCGTGCGCAGGACCTGCCGGATGCCTAACGGAATGAGCAATCCCACGCCCGTCACCAGCAGCAGCGTGGGCATCCAACGGTGCAGGTTCTTCATGACGCCTCCTTCGCGCTCAGCGCGCCAATGAGCCCGGAGAAACAGAAGGTGTCCTCCTGCCAGCCCTGCACGGCGATCCACATGCGGCTGCGCTTGCCGACGCTGCGCACCGGCTCCGCCCACTCGGGCAGCCGGAAGCTGACGAAGGTGCGGATGATGATGGGCACGTCGTTGCGCACGAAGCGCCGGAACTCCAACGACAGTCGCGTCATGATGAGCGACCAGTCCAAAGGCAGCCCCACGCCGTGGATGGCCGCGATGCTCGCCTGCCTCGCCAGCTCCGTGAGCAGCATGCCCTGCACGTGGCCGGAGGGATGGTCGAAGATGAACTCCGGGGACTCGGTGAAGCAGTTGAACTGCTGGAGCGCGCCCACCCGGCACGCGTTGGCGAGCAGCACGTTCGCCGGGTCACGCTTGTGCACCAGCACCGGGTCGATGCGCGCCAGCGGCCTGGCCTGCTCCGCTTCACTGAAGGCCTGCCGGCCCTCGGAGACGGGGTTGCGCACGGGGATGCGGGAGAGGAGCGCGGAGACGTTCTCCGGCGGGTCCCGCTTCCAGGCGTCGCCCACGCGCACGCCCAGCGGCGTGGCGTCCGCCCAGTCGGCCAGGGCGGGGAATTCGGAGGCGCGCGTGCCCAGGTAGAGGCCGCAGTGCTCCTGAAGCACGGCGGCCAGGAACTCCGCCTCCTCCACGTCCTTCACCGGGATGCGACAGGGGTGCTCGACGTCCGGGAGAAGGGGCTCGGGGACGAGCAGGAAGGGAACGGCCTCCGGCGACGCCACCCGCACGCGCCGCTCGGGATGGCTTGAATCGGAATCCATGTCTGCCTTTCTCCAACTGAGGGGGAAAGACAGTCTAGGAATCACGATGTCTCAATACGAGAACCGGGGAAGGCCCGCTTTCCCACAGAGGGGAAACAGACCCGAGAGGACTTCCGGGACTGTTTCATGAACCGCCATGACACGTCGCGAAATGCGTCTTGGTTTGCGACAGCCAGTGTGGCTCGCGGCCTACTGCCCCTCCGGAGACACCGGCTCGCAGCGGACCAGCACCTCCAGCTTCTCTCCCCCACCGCCCAGGTAGATGGTGCCCGTCGTGGGGGTCGCGTCGGAGTACTGGCGACCCACCGCCACGCGCACGTGGTGCGTCTGCGTGAGGATGCCGTTCGTGGGGTCGAAGCCCTTCCAGCCGACCTCCGGCAGATAGACCTGCACCCACGCGTGGGAGGCCTCCGCCATCACCGCGTTCGCGTGCTTGGGGCCCGTGTAGAGGTAGCCGCACACGTAGCGCGCCGGCACACCCAACAGGCGCGCGAGGCAGATGAACACGTTCGCGAAGTCCTGACACACGCCCCTGCGCGCCGAGTACACGGAGAAGGCCGTGGTGCTCAGCGTCGTGGTGCCCTGCGCGTACTGGTACTCCTTGTAGATGGAGTAGTTGATGTCCAGCAGCGTGTCCAAGAGGTCGAAGTCGTTGCGGCGCGCGAAGCTCATCGCGTACTCGAGCAACTCCTCCAGCTGCGTGTCTGGCAATTCCGGCGGCAGCAGGTACGGCTGAAGCATGTTCGCCTGCCACGGCATCCACACCAGCGGCAGCACCGAGCGCACGTGCAGCGGCCGGTAGCCCAACGGATCCGTATCGCGCAGCTCCACGCGCGAGCGCGCCTCCATCACCAGCTCCGTGTAGGGCGTGTCCACCACCGCCCGGCGCACCCGGTTGCCGAAGACGTCCTCGTAGTCCGAGCGCACCACCCCAACGGATAGCCTCACGTCGTGCGACAGCAGCGACTGGAGCCGGTCATGCAGCGGCGTCAGCCGGAGCAGGTGCGAGCTGCGCTCCACCGGCTTGTCGTAGCGGTAGACGGTGCGGTGCACCACGTCCATCACCTGGACCGGCATCTCCGGCGGGCGGCGCAGGCGGCTTCGCGCCTCGAACTCGGCCGCCATCGCGGGCGCCACCGTCCCCTGCCCGTGCGCTTCCGGGGGCAGCACCTCCACGCGGATGGCCCCCTGGCGCACCAGCACCAGCGCGCCCGGCGACAGCTGCGTCCAGTTGGCCGCCACCTCCGTGCGCGACTCCAGCGGCTGCGTGGCCACGATGACGCCCTTGCGGCTCTTGGCGCCCCGGCGCGTGAGGTCCAGTTCCACGTCGTCGTCGCCCAGCACCAGCCGCTCGTACGGCGGCGACACCTGCCACAGCCACGCCTGCGTCGCGCCCGTGCGGTCCGCGTAGACGCACAAATCCCTGCCGTCCGAGACGACCAGCGTCAGCGGCCCCAGCCGGTTCATCTCGTCCAGCCACGCGCGCAGCCGGGGCGCGTCCACGTCCCCCAGGCTGCGCCAGCCCTGCTCCTGCATCCAGTCCAGGAAGCGGCAGAACAGCGTCTCCGAGTCCGTGGAGCCCACCGGTTCGAAGCGTGCGCCCGGCGCGATGGTCAGCCGCTGCTCCAGGCTGCCGCTGTGCGCGAGCAGCCAGTCCCGGCCCCAGGCGCTGCGGACGAAGGGCTGCGTGTTGGCCTCCGTGAGGGGGCCCCACGTCGCCGTGCGCAGGTGCAACAGGAGCAGCGAGGACTCCAGCGGATCCCATGTGCTCACCAGCTCGCTGCGGCGGCTGTGGAGCTGGGGCGCGGCTTCCTTGAGCACCGTGGCCGCGAACTCGCCGCCCGGGTAGTAGCCCACGCCCCAGCCGTCCGGCGGTTTGGCGCCAGGGGCGAGGCAGCGCAGGTCCAAGCCAGGGGCGAGCTCTCCCTCGAAGGACAGCGCGAGCAGGTTCAACATGGCGGCGGACTCTATCCGGCCATCTCCTGGGTGCCCACCTGCACGTGCACCGGTGCCTTGCCGAAAAAAGCGCGGGAGATCTCCGTGCATAGCGCGTCCGTGCCCTCCACCATGCGCGTGAGCAGCGCGTGCACCGACGCGCCCTCCTGCGCCAGCGTCTCCGGCTTCAGCTGCTCCACCAGGGGCACCAGCAGCTCCAGGCACTCCTCCCCCGGCTGCCCCCGGCCCACCACCGGGCACAGGTGCCCCAGGTAGCGCCAGGCGGACTCCAGGCAGTGGCGCACCGAGCGCGGGAAGCGCGGCTCGAACAAGAGGAACGCCGCCACCGCGTCGCCCGTCACCCGGCCCTGGTGGCTCTTCATGAAGGGCTCGAAGCCGGAGCACGCGCGCAAGAGCGACAGCCACAGCGCCGTCTCCACCACCCGGTGCGTGTGCCGCATCTGGCTGAAGACGTGGTGGTGCACGTCCACCAGCCGCGACGTCTGCCCCGCGCGCTCCAGCATCACGCCCAGCCAGATGAACTCCTGGGGCGTGTCGTGCAGCATGGTGCTGTCCAGGAAGCCCAGGCACAGCTGCACCATGCGCCGGATGTGCTGGTAGAAGCCGAAGCGAGACGCGGCGTACTCCGCCCGGCCCGCCTCGCCGGTGAGGAAATGGTACAGCTCGTTCGTCACCTCCCAGCACTCGCGGCTGACCACCTCGCGGATGGTGCGCGCGTTGTCCCGCGCCATCACCACCGTGGCCACCAGACTGGAGAAGTTGTCGTCCTCCCAGGTGAGGAAGCCCTGCACCTTCTCACCGTCCGCCTCCGCCCGGGCGCCGTGCTTGCGCGCGAACGTCTCCCGCTCCCCGAAGATGGCCAGCGCCGGCACCCAGCACTGGTCCGCGGGCACGTCCGCGTCCAGCGCCAGTTGATCCGTCATCTGCAGCACCCGCGCGACGCTCTCCAGCCGCTCCAGGTAGCGCCCCAGCCAGAAGCAGTGCTCCGCGATGCGGGCGATCATGCGCCCTCCTTCTGCACCCAGGTGTCCTTGGAGCCGCCGCCCTGGCTGGAGTTCACCACGTAGGAGCCCGCGCGCAGCGCCACGCGCGACAGGCCTCCCGGCAGCACCCACGGTCCTTGAGGTGACGTGAGGATGTACGGCCGCAGGTCCACGCGGCGGGCCACCACCGTGCCGCTGGCCGCGTCCCAGGTGGGGCACGTGGACAGCTCCACGCGCGGCTGCGCGATGTAGCGGCGCGGCTGGGCGAGGATGCGCTGGCGGAAGTCCTCGCGCTCCTCCTTCGTGGACTGCGGCCCCATCAACATGCCGTAGCCGCCCGCTTCATCCACCGCCTTCACCACCAGCTCCTCCAGGTGCTCCAGCACGTAGCGGCGGTCGTCCTCGCGCGCGCATACGTACGTGGGCACCTGCGCGAGCAGCGCGGGCTCACCGAGGTAGTAGCGGATGATCTCCGGCACGAACGCGTACACCGCCTTGTCGTCCGCCACGCCGTTGCCCGGCGCGTTGGCGAGCGCCACGTTGCCCGCGGCCCACGCGCGCATCAGGCCGGGCACGCCCAGCATGCTGTCCGGGCGGAAGGCCTCCGGGTCGATGAAGGCGTCGTCGATGCGGCGGTAGATGACGTGCACGCGCTTGGGCCCGCGCGTGGTGCGCAGCCACACGCGGTCGTCCTCCACGAAGAGGTCCGCGCCGTGCACCAGCTCCACGCCCATGGTGCGCGCGAGGAAGCTGTGCTCGAAGTAGGCGGAGTTGTACGGGCCCGGCGTCAGCACCACCGCGGTGGAGCGGTCCGGGTCCACCGGCGACGACGCGCGCAGCGTCTCCGCCAGCTTCGCCGGATAGTGGTCCACGCGCCGCACCCGCGTGCGCTCCAGCACCTCCGGCAGCACGCGCTTGGAGAGCACCCGCCCCTCCATCACGTAGGACACACCGGACGGCGTGCGCAGGTTGTCCTCCAGCACGCGGAAGGTGCCCTGCCCGTCGCGGATGAGGTCGATGCCCGCGATGTGGATGCGCACGCCGCCCGCGGGCCTCACCCCGCGCAGCTTCGGCAGGTACTGGGGCGTGCCCAGCACCATGTCGCGCAGCTCCGGGCGCCCCTCGAAGATGCGCTGCTCGCCGTAGACGTCATCCAGGAACAGGCCCAGCGCACGCACGCGCTGCTCCAGCCCGCGCTCCACCTGCGCCCAGTCCGACGCCGTCACCACCCGGGGGATGAGGCAGAAGGGGAAGATGCGCTCCGTGCCCCGCTGATCCGCGTACACGGAGAACGTCACGCCCTGGTTCATCAGCGCCCGCTCCGCCAGCGCCTGCATCCGGGAGAACTCCGCCGGCGAGCGCGCGCCCAGCCGCTCCAGCAACCGCAGCACGTCCTCCCGGGGAGCGTCGCCCGTGCCCAGCAGCTCGTCCCAGGTGCCCGGCTGGATGGCATACCCGTCAAACAGTCCTCGGACCTGAAGCTGTCTCATGATGGACCTCGTCTCGTTGCCGAAGACATGCGACGCCCTGCGTCAGCCACACTGTAGTGAGGGGCCCCAGGCGTGTGACAGAAGCGGGCCGACCGCGTACGCCTTCGCAGGGGCCGCGGCCGGTGGTGAACACATGAAACAGGTGTGACACCGGTCTGGACGCTGGCTGGCGAACAGTCGAGCGGGCCCTGGGTTGTAGCCGGGCGGGTGCGTGATGACGGTGCGCCCCGGGTACGGGTGAGCGGCGGCACGGGCGTGGGAGGGCGGGCATGGGGAAGGTCAGCGGTCGTGCGTGGCTGTCGGCGTTGTCGTTGGTCGTGGGCGCCACCCCGGCGTTCGCGCAGGGCGAGCCCGTCGCCGCGGATCCGATGAGCGTGCGCCGGGTGGCGGACCTCACCTCCGCGCCCCGCCTTGAGCCGGAGATGAACCGGCCCGATACGCAGGCCACCGCCCGGCTGAACGGGCGCCTGTACTTCCTCGCCATTCCACGCGACGCCACCGGCCCCTATGTCCAGGACCTCTGGGTGACGGACGGGACGTTCGCGGGCACCCGCTCCGTGCAGGGGGAGCTGCTGCCGCCGAACACGAGCATCGACCCGGGCTCGCTGCGCGCCACGCCCCAACGCCTGTTCTTCACCGCGACGTCGCCGGGAGTGGGCCGCGAGCTGTGGACGAGCGACGGCACGCGCGAGGGCACGCACGTCACGCGCGAGCTCAACCCGGGAGCGCTCGACGGGGTCGCCTTCCAGGCGCCGGTCTTCGTCGCCGGGGACTCCGTGCTCTTCGCGTCGGGGGGGATGGGCGAGACGGAGTTCGACCTCTGGAAGTCGGACGGCACCGAGGCGGGCACCGTGCCCGTGAAGGACATCCTCCCGGGGACCTACTCGTCGCGTCCCGGCGGCTTCGTGCGCGCGGGGAACACGGTCTTCTTCGTCGCCGAGGGCGCCGAGGGCAGGGAGCTGTGGCGCACGGATGGCACCGAGGCGGGCACCCGGCTGGTGCGCGACATCCGCCCCGGCACGGGCCACTCGCTGCCGCTCCAGCTCACCGCCGTGGGCAGCACCCTCTATTTCACCGCCGAGGACGGCCAGCACGGCCGTGCCCTCTGGAAGTCGGACGGCACGGAGGCGGGCACCGTCATGGTCGCGGAGTTCGCGCCCACGGGTACCGGGCCCAGCCTCCACCACTTCACCGCGCTGGGTGACACGCTCCTCTTCCTCGTGACCGGCACGCCCGAAGGCATCGAGCTGTGGCGCACGGATGGCACCGAGGCGGGCACCCTGCCGGTGAAGACGCTGCCCCGGTCGATGCTCGAAGGGCCTCCGGGCCTGACGCTCGTCCCGGTGGACAACCGCGTCTTCATCCTGGGCCGGGGCGGCGCTTCCGGTGATTCGCTGTGGGTGACGGACGGCACCAGCGCGGGCACCGTGCGCATCCCGCGCCCCACCGAGTCCGGGCTCGAGGCCGTGCGCGGCTTCACGCCGTTCGAGGGCGGGCTCGCCTTCATCGTGACGACGGCGCCAGGCGCGAGCGAGCTGTGGCACACGGACGGAACCCTCACGAGCACGTCCCGGCTGACGCGGCTGCCGTCGGGCAACACCTCCGCGCTGCCCACGGGGCTGGTGTCACACCAGGGCGCGCTGCTGACGACGGCCGGGGATGCCTGGACGCCGCGCGCCCTCTGGCGCATGGAGCGGGATGCCGCGCCGCCGACCTTCGTGTGCCCGGTCGCCCGGGAGGTGGCCTCCGACCACGCCGAGGGCACGTGGGTGAAGGACCTGACCCCGGCGATGGTGAGCAGCCCGACCCAGGTGACCATCCGCACCACCCATCCGTCCTACAGCCTGCTGCCGCTCCACCGGCCCACGCTCGTCACCTGGCAGGCCTCGGACGCCACGGGCCGGCTCGCGTACTGCGCCACCTCGGTGACGTCGCGGGACCTGACGGGCCCGGCCATCAACGGCTGCCCCACGGAGCTGACCGTGGGCACGCGCTCGCCGCAGGGCCTCACCTTCTATTACCCGACCCCGAACATCCAGGATGAGACGAGCCGGGACGTGCTCGTCACCTACAGCCCATTGAACGGCAGCGTCCTGCCCATGGGCACCACGCAGGTGACGATGACGGCGAAGGACACGTCGGGCAACGTCACCACCTGCTCCTTCCCCGTCACCATCCGCGACGGCCAGCCGCCCACCGGGGCCTGCAAGGTGAGCGAGGTCCGCGTGGAGGCGGAAGGGCCCCAGGGCGCGCACGCGTACTGGCCGGACTCCACTCCCACCGACACCATCTCCAGCCAGGTCAGCGTCCGCAGCTCGCATGCGTCCGGGGACCTGTTCCCGCTGGGCCTCACCCGCGTGGAGGTCGTCAGCACCGACGAGGCGGGCAACAGCACCACCTGCGAAATCCAGGTGCGGGTGCGCGACTCGCGGCCGCCGCTGCTCAGCTGCCCGGTGGACCAGACGCTGACCTCCGCCGTCATGTCCGGCACGCGCGCGGAGTACCCGCTCGCCACCGCCGAGGACGCCGTCTCCGCGACGGAGATCTCCTACAGCCCCGTCGTGGGCACGCCGCTCGCGCCGGGCCTGCACTCGGTGCAGGTGACCGCCATCGACGCGGCCGGCAACGCGTCCCTCTGCAACTTCCACCTGACCGTGCAGTACGACCCGACGTCGGACATGCGGCAGGGCATGGGCTGCTCGGTGGGCAGCGGCCCTTCTTCGGCCCTGGGCTGGGTGGCGCTGCTCGCCCTCGCCTGGACGGTCAGCCGCCGTGTGAAGGACGGCCGGCCGCGCGGGTGAGCCAAGAGCCGTGGCGGCGCGGGGGACTTCCGCTACAGTCCTCCGCGCGCCCGCCATGGACCTCACCCTCTTCGTCGTCGGACTCGTGAAGGTCGTCCTCGGTGGCCTCGTGGCCGCGCTCGGCATTGGCCTGAGCATGCGCGGCCTGGGCCGCCTGCTGGACAGCCACCCCGTGGAGGAGCTGCGCCAGGGCAACGTCGCCGCGGGCCTGGTGCACGCGACGAGCCTCGTGTCGCTGGGCCTGCTCGTGCAGCACGCGCTGAAGGCCACCAGCGACGCGGTGGACCTGGCGGTGCAGAACCCGCCCGTCTCCGCCATGTCCGTGCTCCAGTTGCTGGGGCTGGCGCTGGTGCACGTGGGGCTGTCGCTCGCGGTGGGCGTGGCGGTGCTGGCCCTGGGCGTGCGGCTGTTCGACAAGATGACCCCCGGCATCGAGGAGCTGGCGGAGGTGCGCAAGGGCAACATCGCCGCCGCGCTCCTCTTGTGCGCCTTCCTGCTAGTCATCGCGCTGCTCACCGCGCCCGGCCTCCAGGCCGCGCTCAACGGCCTCATCCCCTTCCCGCAGCTCCCCACCGGAATGCTGCGCGCGCCCGCCTGAGCCCTTCCATGCTCTCGCGCTCGTGGAAGCTGCTGCTGTCGCTGGTGCTGGTGGGGGCGCTCTTCGCCTTCATGGGCTTCGAGGGCGTGCTGGCGCGAAAGGCGGGGCGGGTCGCCGAGCCCCCGAAGCCGGAGGTGGAAGCGCCCCCGGCCGACCCGCAGGAGGCACTGAAGGACCTGGGCGTGGTGCTGGTGCCAGAGGACACGCCGCCGGAGCGCGCGAAGACCTATGACTGGCGCGTGGAGGGCATGGAGCCCGCCCGTCAGCAACTGGGCTATGGCCTGGGCGAGGCGGTGGAGCGCGGGCTGGAGCAGGCGCACCGCGACTACAGCGTGCGGCTGCGCTACCGCGCCATGGGCCCGGAGCGCTTCACCTACGTGGCGCCGCCCGGGTGCGGCACGGACATGCGCTGCATCTACGCGGAGCTGATGCGCAGCAACGCGGAGCCGGTGCGCGTGCTGGGCGAGCGCTTCGCCGTCTCCATCCGCGAGCGCGACCTGGACGCGGCGCAGGCCACCGAGCTCATCCTCGGCTTCGTGCGCCGCATCCGCTACGAGCTACCTGGTGACGAACCCTTCGGCATCGTCCCGCCGGGGCTGGTGCCCGCGCAGGACCGGGGCGACTGCGATTCCAAGGCAGTGCTCGCGCTGATGCTGCTGCGGCAGGTGGGCGTGGACGCGGTGATGCTCTACTCGGACGCGCTCGCGCACGCGGCCATCGGCGTGGGGCTGCCCGGCACCGGCACCCGCATCCCCTTCGCGGGGCGCGGCTACCAGTACGCGGAGCTCACGGCGGAGGGCTGGCCGCTGGGGATGATTCCTCCGCAGTACGACAAGCCGCAGCTGTGGCGCGTGCTACCACTGCCGCTACCGGACACCCAGGGCTGAGCACTGGCGATTCACGCCACTTACCTGTATTCCTGTTCTATCCATTTTCAAGTGGGGGCAGGCACATGACAGGTTCACGGACGTGGATGACGGTGGGACTGGTGGCGCTGGCCAGCGGCTGTGGCGCGGCGGAGGACGCGACGGCGCTGGCCACGGTGGAGCAGGCGCTGGGCGCGTGCACGCACTCGGTGACGACGAACACGTACGACGGTCCGGACTACTGGGGCACGCTCGTGTTCAAGAACACGGGCACGGTGGCCATCGCCAACCCGGTCATCGCGCTCGACGTGCCGACGGGCGTGACGTGTGACGATGATCAACCCGGCTGGACGCACACGCAGTCGGGCCGCACGTGCACCTTCACGCGCACGTCGTCGCTGACGGTGGCGGTCAGCGCGTCGTACACGTTCAACTACTCCACCAACTCCAACGTGTCCTTCACCGCGGCCAACGTGAAGGTCCAGTCCGATAGCTGCGGCGGCACGTCCCCCGGCGGCACGGGCCTCACCGCGAACCAGAAGAAGGTGGCGGAGGCGCTCACGAGCATCTGGGAGAACGACACGCCCACGCTGGACTACGCCTACTCGGAGAACATCGGCGACGGGCGCGGCTACACCAACGGACGCGCGGGCTTCTGCACCGGCACGGGTGATGCCATCCAGGTGGTGCAGTGCTACCGGGCCCTGCGCACCGAGGCCAATGGCAACCGTCTGGCGAAGTACTGGAATGGCCTCACCGTCATCAACAACCGCTTCCTGTCCACCGGCCAGTCGCAGGCGTCCACGGCGGAGCTGGATGCCGTGGGCAACTGGACCGCGGACTGGGCGGCCAGCTTCAACACCGCCGCGACGAAGGCGGACTTCAAGCAGTGCCAGGACCAGGTGAACGACGCGCTCTATTACACGCCCACCCTCAACGAAGCCGCGAAGTGGGGCCTCACGCAAGCGCTGACGAAGGCCGCGCTGTACGACGCGTCCATCAACCACGGCTTCGACGGCATGAAGGACCTCATCCGCCAGGCCAACACGGCCCTGGGCAACAGCGGACAGGTGGCGCCGGTGGTGGGCTACAACGGCATCACGGAGAGCGCGTGGCTCCAGAAGTTCCTGGAGAAGCGCCGCGACGTGCTGGCGAGTGACTCCACCTGGGTGGAGGCGGTGGACCGCGTGGCCGCGTACGAGAAGCAGCGCCGCCGTGGCAACTGGGACCTGGGCGTCGCCCTGCGCAACGACGTGCGCGCCCGCGACTGCTGGACCACGGCCTACCCGGCGAGCGGCTACACCGTGCGCAACATCAACCCGGACGGCACCTGGAGCACGCCGTCCTCGTTCACGTACTCCTGCCAGTAGGCCGACAGGACAGTCCCGCACACGGGCCGTGACGGCGGGCGCCCCGGGGTGGCATGACCCGGGGCCATGGCCCGTGACGTCTCGTTCTTCGACAAGCTTGGCTCGCTGCTCGCCCAGGAGCGCGAGGCCGAGAAGGCCCGCACGACCGCGTTGGCCCAGGGGCTCTCCCTGCGCGAGCGCGAGGAGCAGGGCCTGTCCGTGCTGGACCTGGAGACCGTCGAGGAGGAGGTGGGCCTGGGCGGCCGCATCCTCCTGACGCTCGCCCGCGCGGACCGGGGGCGGCTGCCCACGCGCGTGTCCAACGGCGACCTCGTGGCGGTGCTGCCCCGCCGCGCGGAGGTGAAGGAGCCGGCGAAGGCGCTCGTGTCGCGCGCCACCTCCACCCGCATCCAGCTCGCCTTCGACCGCGAGCCGCCCGCGTACATCTCCGAGGGCCTGCTGCGCCTGGACGTCGTCCCCAACGACGTCACCTACGAGCGCGTGCGCGCGGGCCTCCAGCGCGTGAAGGCGATGGACAAGGGCCAGGAGCGCCACAAGCGCGAGGTGCTGCTGGGCAACGAGCCCCCGCGCTTCGACAACACCAAGGACTTCACCCCCACCCGCCCGCTCAACCCCGAGCAGCAGGACGCCGCGAAGCGCGCCCTGGCCGCGGAGGACTTCTTCCTGGTCCACGGCCCGCCCGGCACCGGCAAGTCCACCGTGCTGGCGGAGGTGGCGGCCCAGGCCGTCGCGCGCGGAGAGCGCCTGTTGTGCACCGCGGCCAGCAACGCCGCCGTGGATCACCTGCTGGAGCTGTGCCTGGAGCAGGGCCTGCGCGCCCTTCGCGTGGGCCACCCCGCGCGCGTCGCCGCCCGCCTCCAGGAGCACACGCTGGACATCGTCGTGGAGGAGCACCCGGACCGCGTCGTCAGCCGCGACCTGTTCGACGAGGCCTTCGACCTCTTCGGCTACGCGCGCCGCCAGCGCAGCCAGGGACGCAGCCGCGAGCGCTTCTCCAACGCCCGCTCCTCCACCGCCGAAGCCAAGGACCTGATGGACGAGGCGCGCAAGCTGGAGAAGAAGGCCGTGAAGGCCGTGCTCGCGCGAGCGGACGTGGTGTGCG
Source organism: Corallococcus macrosporus (assembly GCF_017302985.1). Classification (NCBI taxonomy): domain Bacteria; kingdom Pseudomonadati; phylum Myxococcota; class Myxococcia; order Myxococcales; family Myxococcaceae; genus Corallococcus; species Corallococcus macrosporus. The sequence goes on along the minus strand of NZ_JAFIMU010000002.1, from coordinate 6,396 downwards.
TGACGCTCGCGAGCCTGGGCTCCGGCGTGCTCGCGGGCGAGGAGTTCGACCGCGCCCTCCTGGACGAGGCCACCCAGGCCACCGAGCCGCTGGCCCTCTTGGGCTTCCTGCGCGCGCCCAAGGTGGTGCTCGCCGGAGACCCGCAGCAGTTGCCGCCCACCGTGCTGTCGCAGGAGGCCGCGAAGGCGGGCCTGGGCGTAAGCCTCTTCGAGCGCCTGCTCCAGGACCACGGCGACGACGTGAAGCGCATGCTGCGCGAGCAGTACCGGATGAACGCCGCCATCATGGCCTTCCCCTCCAAGGAGATGTACGGCGGCGAGCTGAGAGCCCACCCGTCCGTGGCGGACCGCACGCTGGACGGCGTGCTCCAGCCAGGCGCGGAGGTGGACGCCCCGCCCGTGCTCTACCTGGACACCGCGGGCAAGGGCTTCGACGAAGAGGTGGAGCCCACCACGCACAGCCTCCTCAACCCGGGCGAGGCCACCTACGTCATCGCCCGCGTGCGCGAGCTGCTGGCGAAGGGCCTGTCGCCGCGCGAGCTGGCCGTCATCGCGCCCTACAGCGCCCAGGCCCGCCACCTGCGCGAGGCGCTGGAGGCCGTGCACCCGGACGTGGAGGTGGACACCGTGGACGCGTTCCAGGGCCGGGAGAAGGACGCCATCCTCGTCAGCCTCACCCGCTCCAACAGCGAGGGGCAACTGGGCTTCCTCAACGACCTGCGCCGCATGAACGTGGCCCTCACCCGCGCCCGCCGGCACCTGTTCGTCGTGGGCGACTCCGCCACCCTCAGCAGCCACCCCTTCTACGCGCGCTTCATCGAAGGCACCCAGACGGACGGCGGCTACCGCTCCGCCTGGGAGTGGCCGGACCCGGCCGAGCAATGATTGTCATTCCAACGACACCGGGCTGCCCCGTGGAACTACGCAAGGAGTGCGACCCGGGCGCCCGAAATTTGTCGCATCGCTGAACGATTTTTGTCACCCGCCTGCCTGCCTGGCGCCGCGGAGGGCCAGAAATCAGGCATTTGGCTTTATCCGTGACGTCGGCATGAAGACTGCTTCTCTTGCCGCGCACGGAGGGAATGCATGTCTCAAGCGCCTGTGGTGACCAAGGAGAATGACGTCTGGGTGATTCGGATCGACCGGCCCAACGGCAAGACCCAGGAGTACCGCTGCGCCACGGAGGGCCAGGCCCGGCAGTTGGCCATGGTGCTCGGCAAGCCGGACACCGGCGGCCCGCCGCGCCCGGCGGCGTCTTCGTCCAGCACCGTCGCGTAGGGTCGCCAGCACCCGGGGGGACGGAGTAAGGCGTGAGGGTACGAGGAGGCACCCGTGCCCGCCGCCGCATTCGAATCCCTCACCGTCGACGCAGAAGGGCTGCCGCTGCACGTGCGGCAGCGCGGTCCCCACGGCACGCCCGCCGTGCTGTTCCTGCATGGCTGGCTGGACCACTCCCACAGCTTTGATCCGCTCTGCGAGCACCTGCCCGAAGCCTGGCGCACGGTGCTGCTCGACTTTCGCGGCATGGGCCAGAGCGGCCACGCCGGCCCCGGCGCCGCGTACCACCTGAGCGACCACCTGCTGGACGTGGAGGCCACCCTGGATGGGCTGGCCCTGCCGCCGGTGCACCTGGTGGGGCACTCGCTGGGCGGCATCGTCGCGCTCGCGTACGCCGCCGCGCGCCCGGAGCGCGTGCTCAGCCTGACCCTCATCGAGAGCCTGGGCCCTTCCGGCGGCCCGGCCACGGGCGCCCTGCAGCGCCTGCGAGGGTTCCTGGACGACTCGCGCCGGCCGCCGAACCGCAAGCGCTACCCCACGGTGGAGGCCGCCGCGGAGCGCCTGCGTCAGGCCAACCCCACCCTCTCCCCGGACGCGGCGCTGCTCTTCGCGCGCCACGGCACCCGCCGGACGCCGGAGGGCGACTTCGCCTTCACGTTTGATCCGCGCCACCGCCGCCGCTTCGGCCAGGGCTTCGATGAGGCCCAGTGGCTGGCGCTGGAGGCCGCCGTCACCTGCCCCGTGCAGTTGCTTCGCGGCACCCGGGGGCTGTCCCCCGCCCCGGAGCTGCTGGAGGCGCGGCTGGCCACCCTGCGCACGCTGGCCTCCCCACCCCGCTTCTTCGAAGGCGGCCACCACGTGCACCTGGAGCAGCCCGCGGCCATCGCCGCCGCGATCGCGGCGTTCATCGCTGGACGCCCTGCCGAAGCGTCATCTGCATGACCTGAAAAGTTGGGGGTGCCGGTTGGCAAAAGGTCGGGAAAAACCTTTCACCCTCCAGGGCAACCCGGTTCCCTCCAGCGCTCACTTGGCCGCTGGAGGATGCGCCAAGTCCCTGAATTCAGGTGCGCGCAGGGCAACGGCGTTCCCCGGCACGGGTCTTGATTAGGGGAGGCCCGCGATGGATCACGTGTCCCGGGCATCCGTGTGCGTGTGGTGGGGAAGGGTGGGGAGCGGACAATGGTGATGGGGTGGAGGGGTCGGGTCGTCCTGCTGGCGTCGTTGGTGGCGGGGACGATGGCGTGTCACGAGGAGGACCAGACGCGCGGGGTGAAGGCCACGGCGGTGCTGGACGTGGACGCGCTCGACTTCGGCGAGGTGCCGGTGGGCGAGTGGCGTGAGAAGGAAGTCCGCATCCGCAACGTCGGCTACGTGCCCTTCTCCGCGCTGGAGGCGCTGGGGATTGGCAACAACCCGTCGTACCAGGTCGAGCTGACGGACGGTGGCGGCCGCGTGCCGCCGGGCGAGTCGCACGTCGTCAAGGTGCGCTTCCACCCCCTGAAGGAGGGGCCCGTGGAGGAGACCCTGCGCGTGACGACGGACGCCAACGTGGGCGCGCTGCAGCAGCTGCCCGTGCAGGGCCTGGGCACGCCCACGCGCATTGGCGTGAGCCCGCCGGTGCTGGACTACGAGACGCTGGAGGTGGACAGCGACCGCACGCTGGAGGTCACCGTCACCAACCCGGTGGACCTGCCGCTGACGCTGAAGGTCGCGGGCGACCAGGCGGATCCGTTCACGCCGGACACCATCACGGTGCCGCCGCTCAGCACCCAGGTGGTGAAGACGAAGTACCTGCCCCGCGCGCTGGGGTCGATGGGCGCCCGGCTGGAGGTCGTCTCCTGCGAGACGTGCACCCCGTCCGTCGTGGACCTGAAGGGCAACTCCGTGGCCAGCGCCTTCGCGTTCGACCCGGCGCCCGTGCCCTTCGACGAGATCCCGGTGCACGAGCGCACCGAGTCCTTCACCCGCGCGCGCAACATCACCTGGCGCCCGGTGACCATCTCCGCGCTGGCGACGAGCGACCGGGCCTTCTCTCCGCTGACCAAGCCGGAGGGCACCACGGTGCAGCCGGGCGAGGTGGTGGAGATGCGCATGGAGTTCGCGGCGCGCTTCTCCGGCCCCAACGTGGGCAACCTCACGGTGGCGTACGCGTCCGACAAGGCGCGTGAGTCCCGCGTGATGCTGGATGCGCGCGGTGGCCGGCCCACGCTGGCCGTGGCCCCGGTGGCGCTGGACTTCGGCGAGCTGCCGGTGGGCGGCAAGCTGGAGCAGGTCATCCGCATCACCAACGCGGGCAGCAACGGCCCCCTCACCTTCACCGGCGTGCGCGCCGACGGCGACGCGGTGCAGTTCGACGTGGGCACGCCCACGCGCGGCACGCAGAACTACGCGTGGAAGGGCGGCACCTGGCCCGCGCTGGAGGCCAACGGCCTGCAGATCCAGCCCGGCGACGACGCGCTGGAGCTGAAGGTCTACTTCGAGCCGAAGAACGAGGGCACCTTCAGCGCCACGCTCTACGTGCAGTCCAACGACCTGTTCACGCCCGAGCGCGCCATCGTCCTGACGGGCCGCGCTCGCGCCTCCGGCCCCTGCGTGTATGAGCTCTTGCCCCAGCCGAAGCTGGAGTTCGCCAACGTGGTGCCGGGCCGTGGCGCGGTGCTGGGCTTCTACTTCCGCAACCCGGGCCGGGCCGAGTGCGCCATCAAGGACGTGCACCTGTCCAATGACGGCGGCGGCGTGTTCTCCATGCCCGGCGGTCCCATCACGGGCGGCGTGGTGCTCTACGACACGGCCTTCAGCTCCATGATTGCCTTCCGCGCGCCCACCACGGGTGGCGAGTTCAACGGCGAGCTGATGCTCACCGTCAACAACCCCGCCTACCCCACGGTGACGCTGCCCATCCACGCGGTGTCCAACCCGTCCTGCCTCGTGGCCACGCCGTCCTTCGTGGACTTCGGGCCCATCCGCTACGACTGCCCGGCGAAGCCGCGCAAGACGTTCCTGTCCAACCGCTGCAGCGAGCCGCTCACCGTGGCGGACGCCACCATCGGCAACGGCACGTCCAAGCAGTTCTCGCTGCTCACGCCGGTGACGGCGCCCATCACGCTCCAGCCCGGCGAGGGCTTCGAGATGGAGGTGGACTACGCCCGCAGCGTGCTGGGCCAGCACTACAGCCCACTGTACTTCCAGGCCGACACGGAGGCGAACCGCTTCCTCGTGCCGCTGCTCGCGGAGACCAACCACGAGGGCATCCAGGTGGACCGCTTCACGCAGGGCACCGACAGCCAGTTGGACGTGCTCTTCGTGGTCTCCAACACCACCACCATGGACACCTACCAGCAGCGCCTGCGCAACGCGATTCCGGGCTGGCTGCAGCGCGCGAAGGAGCTGAACGTGGACGTGCGCGTCGGTGTCACCAGCACGGGCCTGGTGCAGCGCACGGGCGTGTGCGGCGGCGGCGCCAACGGCGGTGAGGCCGGCCGGCTCTTCCCGGTGGACGGCAGCCGCGCCCGCGTGGTGTCCGGCAACAGCGCCAACGCGGCGGCCACCATCCAGTCCAACCTGGACGTGGGCCTCTGCCACAACCTGGTGCAGGGCCTGGAGACGACGCGTCAGGCCCTGTCCGCCCCGCTGTCCGAGCAGGCCGATGACGTCCGCACCCCGCAGCCCAACGACGGTAACCTGGGCTTCGTCCGGGCCGCGGCGCGCATGGCGGTGGTGGTGCTGGCGGATGAGGACGACCACTCCGGCTTCGAGCCCGACAGCTACATCCAGTTCCTCCAGACGCTGAAGGGCACGGGCATGTCCCAGCGCAGCAACCTCCACGCGCTCATCCCCAACGGCTCCTGCTCCACCGCGAGCAGCAGCGCGCCCCGCTTCGCCGCGGTGGCCAAGGGCACGGGCGGCTCCGTGGGCTCCGTCTGCGAGAGCGACTACCGCGGGTTCCTGGACCCCATCATCCAGCAGGCCGGTGAGCCGCAGGCGGACTTCCCGCTCACCGCCACGCCGGACGGCACGCAGGAGATGAGCGTGCGCGTGAACGGCCGCACCCTGGGTGCGGACCAGTGGACCTACGACGCGGGCCGCAACGCGGTCGTCTTCGCCCAGGGCTCCGTGCCCACCCCGGGCCAGTCCGTGGAGATCCGCTACCGCAGCGTCTGCGCCCCCACGCCGTAGCCGGGGGACCGGAGGCGATACGGAGTCGTGACGCAGCGCGGCCGGGCCGGTTCCTCCAGGGGGCCGGCCCGGTTCGCGTTTTTGGGGATGCTCGGGCTTTTGCGATCCGCGCTGACGCGGCTATCGTCACGGTTGGAGTGGAAACGTTCGGCCGCTATGAATTGCTGCGCAAGCTGGCCACCGGCGGCATGGGGGCCGTCTACCTTGCCCGGCAGAAGGGGCCGGTGGGCTTCCAGAAGCTGCTGGTGGTGAAGCGGCTGTTGCCCCACCTGTCGGAGGACGACGAGTTCCTCCAGATGTTCCTGGACGAGGCGCGCATCGCGGCGCTGCTCAACCACCCCAACATCGCGCAGATCTACGAGATGGGGGACGTGGACGGGCAGTACTACATCGCGATGGAGTACGTGCACGGGGAGCCCTTGGGCTCGCTGGTGCCGCGCGCGTCGGCGCACCCGGGCGGCTTCCCGCTGGGGCTGCGCTGCCGGATCATCGCGGAGGCGGCGGCGGGGCTGGACGCGGCCCACAACGCGCGCAGTCCGTCCGGCCGCAAGCTGTCGCTCATCCACCGGGACGTGTCGCCGCAGAACGTGCTGGTGGGCTTCAACGGCGGCGTGAAGCTCATCGACTTCGGGGTGGCGAAGGCGCAGGGGAAGCTGTCGCAGACGGTGGTGGGCACCATCAAGGGCAAGCACGCGTACATGTCCCCGGAGCAGGCGCGGGGTGAGCCGCTGGATGCGCGCTCGGACGTGTTCGGGCTGGGGACGGTGTTCTACGAGCTGCTGACCAACGGGCGCCTGTTCAAGCGCGAGACGGAGATGGCCACGCTCAAGGCCGTCGTGGGGCACAAGATCGTCCCCCCTTCCGAGGCGGTGCCCGGCATCCCGAAGTCGTTGGATCCGATCGTCTTCAAGGCGCTGGCGCGCAAGCGCGACGACCGGTTCAG